>CALHAP010000225.1 GCA_937931795.1 uncultured Paracoccaceae bacterium | reverse complement strand
CCAAAGATGAAATAGTGCTCGATCACACCACCATCTGGACCGATATCGACACGCTGATGATCGACATCGAAGAAGGTAAGGTTGACAGCTCTTACATCACACGCATCATTGATCTGGCGCAGATTTGCCCCGGTGCCGAAGACCTCGACCCTCAGTTTGGCGAATGGATCACCGGTTATAGAACACGGATCGCAGACACTGTATCTGCCCATCTAGAGCGCGTTTATTCGAACACTGCCCTGCCCGCAAAAACACGGCTGGGCATGGCGAAGGCGGCGAGCACGCTTGATGAGTTCAACGAAACAGCCGTTCGTGCGCAGATGACGCTGAATGCAGACCTTCAACAGGCGCCAACCGCTTTGCTGGCCTATCGCGCGCTTTATGAACGGCTTGATGATGAATTGGGCACTGAACCCTCGGCCGAAACCCAAGATCTGGCGGTAAAGATCAAGCTGATGGACCCGGCTCCATCGGTCAAAACGACACCACCCACACCCGCCAAGGACCACGACACGACCGTCGCCGTTCTGCCGTTTGAGGCGCTGTCAGATCAGGATTTTCCGGCCTATATGCTGCTCGGGCTGCTGGACGAAATCACCTGCCACATCGCGAGCTTTACCGCACCAGCGGTCGTCTCGGGCAACTCGACGCGACAATATCTGGGGCAGACCCCCGACCCAAAAGACGTTGGGCAAAAACTGTCTGCCGACTATGTGGTCACGGGCCGCATTCGCACACAGGCAGATCGGACCTATGTGACGGTCGAAGTGATCGACGCCGTCACGGGGCGGATCATTCAATCGAAAATCCACAGCTGCGCGTCGGACGATATTTTCAGCGTGAATTCCACTATCGCCCAAAACATAGCCAGCGCTGTGGTGCCCAGCCTACATGCGGCTGAACTGGCGCGGATCCAGACCCACGACAGCGGTGACCTGGCCCCCTTTCATCTATTGCTACGCGCGCGTGAGTTGATGTTTGAGATGAAGCGCGCGCCGTTCTTCGAAGCGGGCGATTTGCTCGCGCAAGCGATCAAGCGCGGGCCTTATTTCGCCCCGGCCCATGCCTTGCTTGCGGAATGGTACAGTATTTGCATCTGGCAGGGTTGGTCCAATGATCCGCGCGACAGCGAACGCGCACTGGAAGCCAGCGCCCGGCGCGCCATTTCCCTGTCCAATGGTGGGGGGCGCGCGATGGCGCTGCTGGGCCACAATAGGGTGATTTTGAACCGCCAATATGACGAAGCCCTGCGGCTGTTTGATCGCGCGTTAGAGGCCCTGCCGAATGACGCCGAAACGCTGATCTGGACCGTCCCCAGCCTCGCCTATACCGGACACACAGAGCGGGCCGTGCAAAATGGACGCCGCGCGCTGACCCTGTCGCCCTATGATCCGTTCATGTTCCGCAATCAGCACTTTCTCAGCGTCGCCCTCTATGCCGATGGTCAATTCAATGAGGCCGCCGATCTGGGCCTGTGCTGTTTTGAGACCAACCCGACCTATGGGTCTAACCTGCGGATGACCATCGCGTCACTGACCGCAAGCGACCGTTTGGCCGAGGCCGCCCCCCTGATCGAGACGCATGAGACGGTAGAGCCACGGTTTCGCATCGCGCCGTTTATCTCAAAGCAAGCGTTCCGGGACGAGGAAGCGCGCAAGTTGCTGGGCGACCGCTTGGCCTGCGCGGGCCTGCTGACATAACGCCCACGCGACACGACCCAGATTTCCGCTTAACGCTGCGTTAACGCATGAATTGTTCATTAGTCATACTTATGAACAAAGGACTTTTGCAATGACAGTATTTGGATCGACGCACGGGGGATCGCATGGGGGGTCTCACGGCGGATCGCATGGTGGTTCCCACGGCGGATCGCACGGAGGGTCGCATGGTGGTTCCCACGGGGGGTCGCATGGCGGATCAGGGGCGGGCATGGCCAATGGCGTCGCTTTTCCGATGGCGGACCCTTTGTTGCCCAACCGGGATGGCGGCTTTGCTCTTTTTCAGCCCAGCGCCTTTCCAGACGGTGAGTGGACGCCCGACCTTGCCGCCTCTGCGATGACACCAAACATTATGGCCCAGATCAAGATCGGGGACTTTACCATCCCCGCCCCGGACCCTGCGACGGCTGGCGATATCAAGGCGATCTTGCGCAAGAGCCGGCGGCATCTGTCGACACGCGCCGCAGAGATCAGCGCACAATCCGGCGCGTTCGAGCAATATTTCGCGGCGCTGTTGACCGTCAGCTCTTACTCGAAACCCAACACGGCGATCCTGATCTCGCTGGGACGGTCGATCGGGGGGCTGATCGGGATGCATTTCAAATGGCAGTACAAACGCCCGCGTCCGGTGCAGGTCTTTCCAGGGCTGATGCCGTTTTTACCGACACCGCCACATGCGTCCTATCCCAGCAATCATGCGACCCAATCTTATGTGATCGCGGGCCTGCTTGCCCATGCTTTGGGGACGGACGGCGCGGCAATGGCGCAATATCTCGACGCACTTGCGGAACGGATCGCGACCAACCGCGAAGTGGCCGGACTGCATTACAGATCCGACACCACGGCGGGCATGACGCTTGGCGCGGAAATTGTCGAACAACTGGCGGCCATCGCCCCGGTTCAGGCGTTGATAAATGATGCCTCAAAGGAGCTGTCAGATTTTCACACCGTCACCGACCAGCTCAGCCTATCGGAGATCATTTATCAGCTGAACATGACGGGAGGGACACATAATGTCTGATGCAGGACCGATGATTTTTGGCGGAACCATGCCCGTAGGCGGCCCCCGCGTCGAACTTGTCAGCGACGACAAAGCGCTCAGCATGCGCAGTCTTGACGGCACGCAGGCCGCGTCCTGCTTTGGGATCATCGACAGTGCTTTGAGCGATGATTACAAAAAACTGCCTGCCACGGGGACCATCCCAGACCTGCCAGCCGACAGTGATTGGCCGGTTCGGGACCAAGGCAGATTTCGCGGCACCTGCGTGCCATTTGCCGTGCTCGCCGCGGCTGAACTTTATGCCTATTGGCGACAGCCCAAGAACAAGATCGGCAATTTCTCCGAGGAATTTCTCTACGCGGTGATGCGCAGCGACCACGAACCGGACATGGCCGACGATATTCCCGGCTATAGAGATGGTGGTGCCACCTTGATGTCGCAGGCCGCCCAAACCCTGATCTATGAGGGGGTCTGCGAAGAAGAGCTGATGCCCTACCAGATCACCGAACGGGTGGCGAACTTCACTGCAAAACCTGACCACGACACCAAACTCGCAGCCGAGGCCAATCGCGTCTCGAAAGCGGCTTATGTCACCGCCCTGTTTCCGCCCAACAAACCACGGCCTGTGACGGATTTGTCTGCGATGATCTATCGGTTGTTGCTGACCAAAATCCCGGTTTGCGTGTCGGTCCCGATTTTCCAAGAGGGCGATATTAACGTGTGGACCTATGGCACGGGCTGGGATCACGGTGTTGTCCCCGATCCGCAGGTGGGACGCTCTGGACGATTCGAGATCGTTGGCGGGCATTCGGTCTGTATCGTGGGGTTTGAGGCCGATCCGGCCGCGGATCAATCCAATGGCCCCGAAGGATGGTTTATCTTTCGCAACAGCTGGGGCGCGCGGTTTGGCGAAGATTGCGCATTACGGGCAACAGCCCCGCGCCTGCCCGGACCGGGCTATGGGGCGATCAGCACGGCCCATATCGACGCGCATTGTTGGGAAGTGATGTTCCGCAAGCCCTAGGGTCAGGACCCATAAATCTTGCGCCGTTGGCGTCAAAACTGCGAAAGTTCAGTGGTTTGAGACATGCAGCAACGAACGGGTTCATTGCAAATGGCTCACGCCGCTGAAGTGAAGCAGTTTTGTCGTCCTTCGGATTTGACGGATTTTCCCCGTGAGCTGCGGCACATCTGCTTGAAATTCAACGAGAGTTCCTGCGCAAATGCTTCTTGTCACGAGACAAATCTGTCAAACCAGCGGTGCAAGTTTAATGGGTCCTGACCCTAGACAAGAAGATACCCCCAGATCCAAACCTGCTAAGGATCCGGGGGTATTCCCAAAGATGTCGGTCACACAAACGACCCGAGACATAAACACTGCCCCCACGAAGGACATCTTTGACCAATGTGACGGCAACCCAAAATAAAGCTGCAAAAACAGTCACAAACCGCTTAAATCATTGAGATACGCGAACCTTCACGCATCTTGTTTTGACGACGACGCACGGTCCAACCGCTGCCCCCGCTTGTCGTCCCCCCAAAGCACCACCTCTTGGCCGCGCCGCGCGTAATCGAGCACGATGGCCAGCATAAGGTCGTTTACTTTCGGGGCATAAGGGACATCGCCGGGGCGCAGATCCATCTCATCAGACCGGAACCCCTCGCGATGATTGAGCCGCTCAACAAAGCTGTCTATCGCCGCTTGATCGGGCATCACATAGTCAGACAGCGGATCATTCCAGCTGATCTGCTGTGGCTGCGTTTCTGAGATCGCGTCCCTCAGCCATGCACGAAGCTCGCTTAAATTTCGGGCTTTCATGATACCTCCCCACTGCTTGTTCTTTGGCCAGATTTACCGTTAAAAATCGGACCCGACGTGCTGGGGCAGAAATTGCCCCCATCAAAGCCCAACACCGTTCAATTAGGTTAGGCTAGCGCGGGCGCGTGACAGCATCGTTAAAGTAGCGTTAAACACGCATGAATGACGTACAACATTGCGCGTAATTCCCTGATTTATGCCGTAGAAAGATGCCTAGATGACATTCATGAGGTTCTTGGCCGATAACCGCGCCTTTCTGTCGGCAGGGTTCTTGCTGGCCTTTGCCTCGTCTTTTGGTCAGACGTTTTTCATCTCGATCTTTGCCGCTGACATCAAAGCGAGCTTTGGCCTGACAGACGGCGCTTGGGGTGGGGTCTATACCTTTGGCACGACCGTCTCGGCGCTGGTGATGGTCTGGGCGGGTGTGCTGACAGACAAGTACCGGGTGCGGGTATTGGGGCCTGTTGTGATCGGTCTACTGGCGCTGTCTTGCGCATTGATGGCTGTGATCACCCATTGGGCCGCGTTGGTTTTCGTCATTTTTGCACTGCGGGTTACCGGCCAAGGGATGCTGAGCCAACTATCGGTCGTCGCCATGGGACGGTGGTTTGTCGCCACGCGCGGGCGGGCATTGTCCATCGCGTCTATGGGCTATGCTTTCGGCCAATCCGTCTTGCCCATCGCATTCGTAGCCGCGATGGCAATCATCGAATGGCGGTTGCTGTGGGGGGTCGCGGCCCTGATGGTGCTCGCCCTTCTACCTGCATTAATCCCCCTGTTGCGCCTAGAGCGCACACCGCAATCCATCGCTGATGATCCGCAAAGTGCGGGGATGCTGGGGCGTCATTGGACGCGGGCCGACATGCTGCGGCATCCGTTGTTTTGGTTCATGGTGCCGTTGTTGATGGGACCGCCCACATGGGTCACGGCGCTGTTTTTTCACCAAGTTCACCTGACTGACGTCAAAGGCTGGGCGCTGACCAGTTTTGTGGCCCTGACACCGCTGTTCATTGGCGTCTCGGTCATGACCACATTCGCCTGCGGCTGGGCCGTCGACAGGTGGGGCACGGGCCGGGTGATCCCGGTCTATCTAATCCCATTTGTCGCGGCTTTTGCGCTGTTGTCACAGGCAGATAGTATCGGGGCCGCAGCCTTGGGCATGATGGTTTTAGGTCTGGGCACGGGGATGCAGAACACGACGCTGGGCGCGTTCTGGCCCGAGTATTACGGCAGCCGGAACGTCGGTGCGATCAAATCAGCGGCTGTTGCGATCATGGTGTTTGGGTCCGCCATTGGACCCGGTTTCAGCGGTCTGATGATTGACGCAGGATATACATTTGCGCAGCAAATGCTGCCTATCGCGCTCTATTTCGCGGTTGCCGCAGCCATTGCCACCTTTGGCATTCTACGCGCCCGCGCGAGCCTAACGGCGACGGCGTAGGTAGACATAATACGCGCCTTCGCCGCCGTGGCGGATATTGGCAGGCGAGACTTGCAACACGACCTGCCTCAGCGGCGCGAGCGTCAGCCATTGCGGAACCTGATGGCGCAATATCCCTTTGCGCACAGGCATGGGGGCCAGATCATCGCGCAGTTTGCCCTTGCCCGTGATCACCAAAACCATGCGGCTGCCCGCGGCATGTTCAGACAGGATAAATCCCGTCAGCGCAGGGTGCGCCTCGGCCATCGTCATGCCGTGTAGGTCAATACGGGCGTCAGGACGCAGCTTGCCGCGCACCATTTTTCCATGCGTTTTAGCATCCATCGACAGGGGGGCGCTGGTCAGAGTTTGCCCGATGGACGGGGCAAGCTGATGCGTCGGTCGGGGGGGTGTAGCTTTGCTCCCCAACTCAAAGGCAGCAAAGGGCGTGGGCTGTGCAGGCGTAGGTTTGCGTTTGGGTGCTGCAAATTCGACAGGCATCGCAGGCGTCTCGGCCCGCTGCGGATCAATTTGGCGCGCAACGTGATCCCATAACGCGCGCTCATCGGGCGATAAATGACGGGGTTTGCGCATCTTAACCCCCGACGCCGATGGCATTTTGAACCTCGAACGCGATCTGAATGGGCAGCAAAACGACCAAACGCCCCGGATCACGAATGCGCCCTGCATCGCGGCCCGCAACATCGCCCGTGCCAAAAAACACATCACTGCGCTGCGCGCCTTTGATCGCGGACCCCGTATCTTGCGCCACCATCAGCCGGTTTAAGGGATCAGCCCCGCCTTTTTCCATCCACACAGGCGCACCGAGCGGGACATAGGCGGGATCGACAGCCAGCGTACGCATGGGCGTGACAGATCGGTTCATCGCGCCCAGCGGACCACGATCCGAGGGCACCTCGGAGACTTCGCGAAAGAACACGTAATTGGCATTGGTCCAGAGCAGATCACGGCCTGCCGTTGGGTTTGCGCGAACCCAATCGCGGATCACGCTGGCCGACACCTGATGGGGCTCAAATTCTCCACGCCGCACCAGTTCAGCACCCAACGACGAATAGGGATGCCGGTTGTTGGCCCCATAGCCCACACGGATCGTCTCACCCGAGGGCAGGCGGATACGCCCAGACCCTTGGATTTGCAGAAATATCTGATCAACCGGATCCGTCAAATAAGCGATTTCGATATCTTGGCCGTCTAATCCACCCTCGTCAATTTCTCGCCGCGTCAGCCATGGGCCCGTTTCGGGCAGACCTGCTGGAACAGCGTGGATCGGGAATTGGTAGGGGCCGCCGCGCACCAATGAGCCATCCAACTCGGGCTCATAGTACCCGGTGAACAAGGCGTCGGTTCCGTCCTCGATCAGCACGGGAATAAAGAACATCTCGAAAAAACCGCGCGGATCGGGGCCGCTGCGGGCAACATCACACACAACGGACCATTCGGCATCCCGCAAATCCCCGCAGGTGACAAGAAACGCGTCAAACGCCTCGGCGTGATCATCGAGCGCCCAGTCTTGCAAATCATCGAAGGTCAAATGCGTGACGCGGGTGTCAGCGCTGGCCGCAGTGATCCCGGCCAGCCACGCCAATACCGTCAAAACAGCCCGGGTCATTCCCCGGTGGCGACAAGAATCCAGTTCGGATCGTCCGTGCCCATCTTGCGCTCAAAGGTCCAGATATCGCGCTGCTTCTTCACGTCTGTCTCGCTGCCCTCGATGATGTCGCCCGCACGGTCGCGCACAATCGAGGTCAGCTCGCCCACGAATTTAACGGTAATCTCGGCATCTTTGTCCGTCCGGTCAAACGCCGCCTCACGGATCGCCATTTCGCGCACACCAATGAAATCAGCCTCGATGGTCAGGCCCTGCTTGGCGCGATCTTCGACCACACCTGCGAATGCCTCGTAGACATCATCTGAAATAAAATCTTTGACGCTGGCCAGATCACCACGCTCAAACGCCATCAGGATCATTTCATAAGCGCCACGCGCGCCTTGTAAGAAATCGCCAACACGGAACGACGGATCAGCGCCTTTCATCTGCGCCAGCGCTTCGGCAGAGGGGGTGTCTGCGTCGACATGATCCATGATATCTTGATCAGGACCGCCTTCGATCACTTCGAAATCATGGCGCGACCGGCCTTTGGGGTCACTGCGCGGAACAGGTGGTTTCTCAAATCCCTCGCGGGTGCCAAGCACGCTGCGCAGGCGCAAAATCAGAAAAATCGCGATCCCGGCCAAAACCAGCAACTGTAAAAAGGGTGATTGCATATCGTCCTCACAACACGGGTGCCCCATAGCATCCCAGCCAACAACGCTTATGTAGGGTGCAGGGGGCGCTGAGTCCACTCTGCCCCGCTGATTACTGCGTCGTTTAAAAGGAGAGCCCCATGTGGCTGTTGATCGCCTTCATCGCCATACCGCTGATTGAAATCGCCTTGTTTATCCAAGTGGGCGGTTGGTTGGGGCTATGGCCCACGCTGCTGATCGTCGTGATAACAGCCATCGCGGGCACGTTTTTGGTGCGCAGTCAGGGGGCGCAAACCTTGCTCAATTTGCGGCGGTCGATGTCTGACCTCAGCGATCCGACGGAACCCTTGGCGCATGGTGCGATGATCTTGTTTTCGGGTGCTATGCTGCTGACGCCGGGGTTTTTCACCGATGCGTTCGGCCTGTCGCTGATGATCCCTGGCGTTCGCAGTGCAATATTTCGCGCCGTAAAATCACGCGTGAACGTGCAATCGTTTCAAATGGGCCAAGGACCAGCGGCGCAATCAAACCCGCGCCGCCCAGATGACAGCGTGATTGATGGGGATTTCGAAGAGGTATCGCCTGACAAAAACCCAACGCATGAACCCTCGGGATGGACGCGACATTAACTTTGTTGAGACGCACCGCCGTTCCTGCTACACCCCGCCCTCGTATTGACCTTTAGACTCGGAGCCCGCCCAAATGGCAGACGAACCCCAAACCAACGGTGCCGCACCCGCCGCCGTAGACCCCAGCAAAATCAAACAAAAAGTGCTGGCCCAATATATCCGCGATATGTCGTTTGAAAACGTCCTCGCGCAAAAAGGCCATCAGGGAGAGCTAAAGCCTGAGATCGCAGTTCAGGTAAATCTGGATGCCCGCAAGCGCCCAACCGAAGGCCAGTATGAGGTCATCACAAAACTGAAGATCACGTCAAAAGCGAAAGATTCGGACAATACCCTTTTCCTGCTCGAGCTAGAGTATTCCGGTATCTTTGAAATTTCGGGTCTGCCCGACGAACAAATGCACCCCTATCTGTTGATCGAATGCCCGCGCCTGACATTCCCGTTTGTGCGCCGTATCGTCTCGGACGTCACACGCGACGGTGGTTTCCCGCCGCTGAACCTCGACAATATCGACTTCTTGGCGCTTTACCGCAGCGAGCTTGCCCGCCGCGTCGAGAGTCAAAAAGCTGCTGCACCGGGTGAAATCCCCAGCACCTAAAGCCGCTTCCAAAGCGGGTCGTCGCCCAATGTGTCCACGAATGTGGCATGGGCGGCGGCTTCTTCCTCGGTCACACGAGACGGCAAAACATTGGGCCGCGCGCCAGGCCGCCACGCCTGCCCGTCACCCTGCCCCGCGTCACCTTGGGTATTTTGCTTGAGCGCGAAATCAGGCTGACGCCCGCCGATCAATTCAAGATAGACTTCCGCCAGAATTTCACTGTCGAGCAACGCGCCGTGCAATGTCCGCGCATCATTGTTGATCCCAAACCGTCGGCAGAGCGCATCTAGTGAGGCGGGCGAGCCGGGGAATTTCTTGCGCGCAATCGCCAGCGTATCTAGCGCTTGGGTCATCGGCAGCAGTGGGCGGTTGACCCAGCCAAGTTCGGCGTTGAGGAATTTCATGTCGAACGCCGCGTTGTGGATCACCATGGTCGCATCGCCAACAAAATCGACGAAGGCTTGGGCGATATCTTTGAACAACGGCTTGTCCCGCAGAAAATCATCGCCCAGCCCATGCACCTCAAACGCGCCCTGCGGCATCGACCGCTGGGGGTTGATGTATTGGTGATAGGTCTTGCCCGTGGGCACGTGATTGAACAGCTCGACCGCGCCGATTTCTACAATGCGGTCGCCATCTGCGGGCTCAAATCCCGTGGTTTCCGTGTCGAGGACGATCTCACGCATGGGGCAGCTCGCTCTTAATGTTGGCAAGGATATGATCGACGGCATCGGCCGCAGCTTCAAGCGTATCGCTTGGGATAAGATAGGTCGCGCGGCTGCGTTTTTCTGCGTCAGGCATTTGACGGGCGAGGATCATCTCGAAATCACCCTCGGACATCTGCCCCCGCGCCAGAACACGCGCGCGCTGGGTCGCGGCATCGGTGCTGACCACCGCGGTGGCATCACATAGCGCGTCCGTGCCGGTCTCAAACAGCAGCGGGATGTCGAGGACAACGATTGGGGCCGTAGCATCCGCCAAGAACTGCGCACGGTTTGCGGCAACCAAGGGATGGACGATGTCCTGCACGGCAGTCAGCACGTTTGGGTCATCCGCGATCAGCCCCCGAAGCGCATCGCGGGAAATTGCGCCGTCCACGATCACATCCGGGTACAGCCGCCCAACCGGATCAACAGCGCCGCCGCCCGTTGCATAGAGCCTATGCACGGTGGCGTCCGCGTCCCAGACCGGTATATCGCGGGCGCGAAACATCTCGGCGGTCGTCGTTTTGCCCATCCCGATAGAGCCGGTCAGTCCCAGAACAAAGCTCATGCCAGAACGGCAGCGCGCAGATCATCGTCAACCTCGGGGCGCGGGCCGAACCAGCGCTCGAAACATGGCACGGCTTGGTGCAACAACATCCCCAACCCGTCGACGGTCACACAGCCCGCAGTGCGCGCATGGCTCAACAGCGGGGTTTCCAGCGGCGTGTAGACCAGATCATTGACGACAGTGCCGGGGCGCAATCCATCGAGAGGCACACGAAATTCGGCCTGTCCTGTCATCCCCAGCGCTGTGGTGTTTACGACCAGCGCCGCGTCTTCCATCATATTGCCCGCCTGCACCCAATCGACGACGTGGATGCGCGACCCGAACTCGGCCTTCAACGCCTCGGCTTTGGGGCGGGTGCGGTTGGCCAGCCATATCTCACGGACGCCCACCTCTATCAGTGCAGACAGGATCGCGCGCGCCGCCCCCCCTGCCCCGAGCACAGCGGCAGGGCCAGCGGTAGGATCAAAATCAGGGGCACCGCTTCGCAGGTTCGCCATAAACCCGTAGCCGTCAGTATTATCTGCATAAATCGAGCCATCGGCCCGAAAGGTCAGCATATTGGCCGCCCCGATCAACGTGGCGCGGTCACTGGCAAAATCTGCGATTTTCAACGCGGTCAGCTTATGCGGGATCGTGACGTTGGCGCCGACAAATCCCATCTTGGGCAGGGTTTGGAGCACCTCACGCAGATGGGCGTCGCTGACATTAAGCGGTACATAATCACCTGCCACCGCGTGGCGTTTCAGCCAATGACGGTGCAGCGTCGGTGATCTGGAGTGGGCGACCGAGGTGCCCAAAACACCAGCCATCGGAAATTGATTGTCTGTCATGTATCAAGCCTCCCGCTTTGAGTGAGATAGGACAAGAGCGGAACGAGGGGCAATCCAAGAATGGTGAACACATCCCCCCGCACTTCAGAAAACAACCGCACGCCTTCTTTCTCTATCAGGTAGCCACCAACAGAATATTGCACCTCGTCCCAATTGCGATCCACGTAAGCGCGCAGCCAGTCGTCGGGTAGGTCGTGCATGGTGAGGCGGGCCTCGCCGATATGACGCCAAATGGGTCGCCCATCGAGATAGATGACAGCGGCGGAATAGAGGCGGTGTTCCTGTCCGCGCAGCATTTGCAGTTGAGTGAGGCATTCAGCCGGAGAGGTGGTTTTGCTCAGCAGATGATCACCAAAAGACAGAACTTGATCGGCGCCGATGACCAAAGCACCGGGGGTTTTCATAGACACCTTTTTCGCTTTCGCCTCGGCCAGCGCGTCGGCAATATCGCGGTGAGACGTGCCTTCTGCCAGCAAACCAGCTTTCAAGGCGTCTTCGTCAACGCGGGCGGGTTGCAATGTGCAGGGCACGCATGCGTTGTGAAGAAGGGCCGCGCGCGAGGTCGATGCAGAGGCGAGGATGATCGGGGCCATGGGGATAACCTTGTGCGAAAGCGATAGGGCGAAACGGTGCAAAACCCGACGGATAAAAGAGGGTCCGTCGAAATGGGGCAGAAGTTAGGAACAAGTTGCCTTATTTTTGACACAACATCCACGGGGATAAAGGATGAAATCAGCTGGGGGCGACTCAGCGAAATTACAAAGGGTCAAGGTCGTATTTGATCT
>CALHAP010000224.1 GCA_937931795.1 uncultured Paracoccaceae bacterium | reverse complement strand
CTCCATCCCGATGATCAGCGCGGGATCACTGACGCCGCCAGGAATGTCGTCGTCGCGCAGGATCAGATCGGCCTCTGTGATGATCGACATGGCCGGCAAGGTGCGTGCGGCGACCAGCGTATCGGCGGTGGCGGGACATGCGGCCAGCATCAGGGCTGTCGCGCGGATCATCGGATTTGCACCGTCGCGCTGAGCATCTGGTCGGCGGTGGTGATAACCTTGGAGTTCAGCTCATAACCGCGCTGCGCCTCGATCAGATCGGTAACTTCCTTGACCGGATCGACCGAGCTTTCCTCTAGATACCCTTGCCGGAGCGTGCCCAAACCGTCTTCTCCCGGCGCATTCACCACGGACGGGCCAGACGCGGGTGTTTCCAGAAACAGGTTTGATCCGATCGCCTCTAGCCCGCGTGGGTTGACGAATGTGGCCATGGTGAATTGGCCCAGCATTTCCGGCTCGATCCGGTCGTTGAACGACGCATAAACCTCGCCATTGGCATTGATTGAAATTGAGCGCGCGTCGCGGGGAATGGTAATGTCAGGCACGACGGGAAATCCGTCAGAGGTGACGATCAACCCATCACCCGTCCGTTTTAGCCCGCCGTCACGCGTATAGGCGGGGCGTCCATCGGGCAGCGTGATCTCGAAATATCCTTCGCCTTCTATCGACAGATCCAGATCGCCACCTGTCGAGATTACCGTGCCCTGTTGCAACATCTGCGACACAGCCGTCGGGCGCACACCCAATCCAAGCTGCACGCCCGTCGGCAAAACGGTGCCATCGGCGGCAGAGATCGTGCCGGGGCGGGCCATCTGCTGGTAGTGTAGATCGGCAAATTCGGCGCGGCGGGCGTTGTAGCCCGTGGTGTTCATATTGGCGAGGTTGTTGGAAATGACCTCAACACGCATTTGTTGCGCGCTCATGCCGGCTGCGGCGATTTGTAGAGCTCTCATGGGGTCTGCCTCTCGGGTTTTGACGTTTATTTATCGGGCTTTGTGGAGTTCGCGGATCGCCTGCATGATCCGCTCGTCTTCGCGCTCCATAAAGCTCTGGCCCAGCTCATAGGCACGCTGCACCTCGATCATGCGACTGACTTGCAGGATGGGGTTCACGTTGCTCTCTTCCAGAAAACCCTGCATCAGACGCCCGTTCAGCGCGGGCTCGGTCCCCGCATCAGAGCGGAACCGCACGCCGTCTTCGCGGGTCACTTTCAGCGGGTCGGTGGGCACGAACATCCCGATCTGCCCCACTGGCTGCCCGCCTGCGGAAACGGTGCCGTCAGGGGCGATGCCAATGCCGCCCACGCCCTGCGGGATGAACACTGGCGCACCGCCCGCGTCGAGCACTGGAAAGCCCTCAGAGGTCACGAGATCGCCGTTTTGATTGGTCGTGAAATGCCCCGCGCGGGTCAGGCGTTCGCCCTCGGGGGTTTGCACTGCAAAATACCCCTCGCCCTCAATCGCCAGATCAAACGGCCCGCCGGTTTGGGTCAGCGACCCTTGCAAATTGACGGTGTTGCGCACCTCCGCCGTGGCCATCGACAACGACGGGTGATCGGCCCCTAGGCTTGCGACATGTTCGGCAAACACCACTTCTTCGGCGCGAAAGCCTGTGGTGCTGGAATTGGCGATATTATTGGCAATCGCACGCATCTCGGCCATGAGGCCCGTCTGGCGCGTGATGGCCGCATAGGTGGCGTTTTCCATTGTCAGGCTCCCGCGATGAGGGGGATCAGAACCCCTTGAAAAAAGGACACAATACTGTTGGTCATGAAGGACATGGTGGTCCAGAACACGAGCAGGATCGCGATCAGCTTGGGCACGAAGGTCAGCGTCATTTCCTGCACCGAGGTCAGCGCTTGGAACAAGCCCACGATCAGGCCCGAGAACAGCGCCACGGTCAGGATCGGCATGGCTGCAATCGTGGCGACCCATAGCCCTTCGCGCATCGTGTCAAAAAATATGCCCTGCTCCACCGCGCTATACCGGCATCCGCAGAATTTCCTGATAGGCCTCGACGACCTTGTTGCGGATCGTCACCGCCGTCTCGACCGCCAGTTCGGTTTGCGCCAGCGCCTGCACCATCGCATGCGGATCGGCACCCGTGGTCATCGCCTGCACCGCTACGCTCTCGCTCTGGCGCAGGGTAGCGGCAAAATCAGCACCTGCGCCCGCCAGATAAGCGCTGGCCTGCCCGCCCGGTTGCGGGGCGGTAGCCTCGCGGGTGGCGTTATAGGCGCGTGCGATGAATGATGTGTTCAGTTCCATAAATCCCCCTAGGATCAACGACGTAACAGCTCCATCAAGGACGACGACATCTGCCGGACCTGATCGAACATTTTGAGATTGGCTTCATAACTGCGGCTGGCTTCACGAGCGTCCGCGACCTCGACCAGTAGCGAAACATTGGACCCTTGAAAGAACCCCTGCTCGTTGGCCATCGGGTGTGCAGGGTCGTAAATCTGATCGAGCGACGAGCGGTCGAGCCGCACTGGCCCCGTGGCAACTGCCCCCGTGCGTTGCCCTGCGGCCACGGCCTCTTCAAAGGCGACGGTCTTGCGCTGGTAGCCGGGCGTGTCTGCGTTTGCCATGTTCTCCGAGACGTAACGAAGCCGTGCGGCCTGCGCTTGCATGCCACTGGCCGCCACGGACATGGCGTCAGAAAATTCTGTCATGTGATCTTGTCCTAAGTGGGTCTAAGCGCCAATCACGGCGCGCATCACGGTCATGCCGTGCCTGTAAATCGCCAGCGCCCGACTGTGCTCGCGCTGCGCCTCGACACTGCGCAGCATCTCCAACTCGACCGAGACGGCATTGCCATTGGGGGCGGGTTCCGCGCGAGTTTCACTGGGTTGAACCAAACCATCGGGACCAACACCGAAATGCGCAGGTCGCGTGGCGCGCAACACACCCGTTTGCGACATGCGGTAACTGTCCTGAAACGATGGCAGGCTACGGCCCACATAGCCGGGCGTGTCGGCGTTCGCCATGTTGGCCGCCGTCAAGGCCTGACGGGCGCCCGCATGGCGCGCCATCGCGCCGGATGTCTGGAAAATGTCCAGAGACTGATACATCAGGGTTTCTCCCATCATTTGCGTCTTCAACCCTGCTTAACCGCGATTCTTTAGAGACAGATGAAATAACCCGCTCAAATTATTGGAGTATGTGAGTTGATTTTGGATCAAATGACGCGTGCCTTGCAGGACCTTCGCCTAACATCGGGCGTGGGGCGCGTGGTGGGGGCGACGGGCGGGATTATACACGTCACAGGACTAGGTGCGCAGGCCCGACTGGGGGATCGCATCACCCTGATAGGCGCGGGCCAACGCTGGCAGGCCGAAGTGATCCGTGTCGCCCATGATCTGGTCTATTTGATGCCTGATGGAACAGCGGATGGGATAGCGCTTGGGACCATCGCGCGCCTGTCAAACAGCCCCCCGTTTGCCCCAGATGCCACATGGATTGGGCGGGTGATTGACCCTGATGGCCACCCGCTTGATGGCAGGCCCCTGTTGCCCGGCCCCCGCCCCCGCCCGTTGCGGGCAGCGCCGCCGCCACCGCAGAGCCGCCGCGCGATGGGCGCGCGGTTGCACACGGACGTCGCGATCTTTGACACGCTGTTGCCGATTGTGCAGGGCCAGCGAATGGGCCTGTTTGCAGGATCTGGCGTCGGCAAATCGACCCTGCTCGGCGATTTTGCGCGCCACGTCGAGGCGGATGTGATCGTCGTCGGGCTGGTCGGGGAACGCGGGCGCGAACTGCGTGATTTTGTCGAAGAGGTCTTGGGGCCCGATGGAATGGCGCGGTCCGTGGTCGTCCTCGCCACATCGGACCGTGCGCCGCAAACCCGCAGGCGATGCGCCTGGTCCGCGACCGCCGTGGCCGAACATTTCCGCGATGAGGGCAAACAAGTGCTGCTGCTGCTCGACAGTGTCACCCGTTTTGCCGAAGCCCACCGCGAAGTGGCCGCTGCTGCGGGCGAGCCCACCGCATTGCGCGGATACCCCGCAACCACCAGCGCCGAGATCGCCGCATTGTGCGAACGCGCGGGGCCGGGGACGGCGGGCATGGGCGATATCACGGCGGTTTATACGGTGCTGGTCGCAGGGTCGGATATGGAAGAACCCGTGGCCGATATGGTGCGCGGTGTGCTGGACGGGCATGTTGTGCTGGACCGCGACATCGCAGAGCGGGGCCGCTTTCCTGCTGTCGATGTGTTGCGCTCTGTATCGCGGTCCTTGCCGGGGGCTGCGACTGCGGCGGAAAATGCACTAATCGCGCAGGCGCGGACGCTTGTTGGGCATTATGATAGGGCGGAAATGATGATCCAGGCGGGCCTCTATGTGAAGGGCAATGATGCCGACACAGATGCCGCCGTGGCCAGCCATGACGCGTTGGAGCGGTTCTTCACCTACCGAAAAACGGGCAGCACTGAGGCAAGTTTTACGCTTCTAAAACAAGCGCTTGCCACCGCGAAACTGACCAAATAAAAAGACCGACCCCCGGTTATGGGATCGGCCTTTCTTGGGACAGATGGCGGGAGGGAGGCGCCCGCCGGGGGGCTTTGTTAGTCGATGATGTACTCGCGCTGTGCCACTGTCTCGCCGCCAACGGTCAGCACGGCCAGCACGTCGCCTTCTGGGCTGTCGCCGACGTTGATGCGGACGTTGGTGTTCGCGCCGGCGTTAACACTTTCGGTGCCCAAGAGAGCGCCTGTCGATCCGCCACGGAAGTCGTACAATTCGATGACGCCGTTGCCTTGGGCGACGACTGTGCCGAGCTCCAAAGTGGACTGGCTGTCGAGGTTGCGCTGGTAGGAAAAGAAGCTGTCTGCGGAGGCTGTTGTGGCCAGAGTTGCGATTGCTGCGGCGGCGATTGCTGTGAATTTAAATGTCATGTTTTTAGTCCTTTAAGTTTGTTTGCTTGGCGGCCTGTGTTGTTGTCCGCCTTGGATGAGACAGAGATACTGCGTTTCGGCGCGCAGAAAAGGCGCTGAAATATCACGAAAATGTGGGTGGATGTGAGGGGTTTTGGCCCTTGAAATGCACACAAAACGCCACGCCCCCCCTTGGCTGATATCTGGCGCACAAAGAGTCCTGCGTCTGTGCGCAGAAGCG
>CALHAP010000223.1 GCA_937931795.1 uncultured Paracoccaceae bacterium | reverse complement strand
CCGCGACCGGGGCCGTAGATGCCCGCGAGGCGAAAGATGTGCAGCGGCAGGTCTAGCGCTGCCCAAGCGCCCTCGGCCTCGACCCGCGCAATCCCGCGTTTGGTGGCGGGCGTCAGCGGCGCGCTCTCGTCGACCCAATCGCCCTGATGATCGCCGTAGACACCTGTGGTGGACAGGTAGCCGACCCATTCGAACTGATCGCGGCGTGCGGTGATCTCGTCCCTCAGTGCCGCCAGTACCGGATCACCATCCTCACCCGGCGCGGCAGATATCAGCAGATGCGTCGCGGCGTTCAGCGCAGGCACCATATCCGCCCCCGGCCAAACGCGCGGCTCGACGCCCGTCGCCATTAGACCCGCCGCTTTCTCCTCACTACGAGTGGTCCCGATCACGCGCCAATCGTCGGGCAGCAGGGCGGTCAGAGCGCGGGCGGAATAGCCGTGGCCGAAGGAGAGCAGTGTCTTACTGGTCAAAATCCGATCCCTCCGCCGTCAAAATAGCCTTTAGCTCGGCCAAATGTCGCGCGTCCTGCTCGGGGTAGTCTTCCAACTCGCGCGCAGTTTTTTCTGCCACCTCGTCGGGCAGGATGCGCAGGGGCTGTCCGGTTTGCAGCGCTCGGATGTAGGTTTCGGCGGCGCGTTCAAAATAGTACAATCGGTTGAACGTCTCGGCTACAGTCGCGCCGATCACCAGCACGCCGTGGTTGCCCATCACCATGACCTTCTTGGCCGGATCGGTGAACAGCGCGGCACAGCGCGCGCCCTCGTCCTCTAGCGCCAAGCCGCCATAGCCCTCGTCGATCACCACGCGGTTGAAGAACGTTGCGCAGTTTTGGTCGATGGGCGGCTGTCGACTGTCAGCGAGGGAGGCGAGAACCGTGGCAAAGATCGAATGGCAGTGCATCGCGCAGCGCGCATGGGGCACATGACGGTGGATGCCGCCGTGCAGACCCCACGCGGTGATATCGGGCGCGTTTGACCCCGCGAGTGTCTCGGGATCATCGGCATCGACAACGATCATATCGCTGGCCTTGATCCGGCTGAAATGCATCTGGTTGGGGTTCATCAAAAACCGCGTGCCGCTCTCGTTGATGGCGAGACTAAAATGGTTTGCGACCGCTTCGTGCATGTTCAGCCGCGCGGTCCAGCGAAAGGCTGCTGCCAGATCGACCCGCTCTTGCCAATGATCGAGGTTTGCGCCGGTGCCGGTCATATTGCTCTCCGTGTGTTTAACCCCAGAGTATGACGCAGAAATTTCCGTATGCATCTGAATTCGGACCCGCCCGCTGCATATTTTTCGCCAAAACTGCGCCGAAATAGGCTACAATTGCGCCATATGCTGGAAGCAAAGGAGACGTCGATGCCGAAATTTGTGTTTGCCTATCATGGCGGCGGAATGCCCGACACGCCAGAAGAGGGGGCCAAGGTGATGGCCGCTTGGGGCGCGTGGTACGGGTCGATGGGGGCCGCTTTGCTTGATGGCGGTGGGGCGGTTGGCCAGTCGCAGACCGTATCAGCGCAGGGAATTGCGGCAGATGGCGGTGCGAACCCGCTGTCTGGCTACTCGGTGGTTGAGGCCGCTGATCATGCCGCTGCTTGTGAGTTGGCCAAAGGCTGCCCGATGGTGGCAGATGGGTCTGGCAGCGTTGAGGTGGCCCCGGTGATTGATATGTAGTGCGCGCTTGGGGTGTCTTGCGGCGCTGTGCCAATTGGCGATACACAGTGAAATGCAGACCCCCATCCCCACTTGGGCCGAATGTGCCCCCCGCCTTGTCGCCGTCGCCGCTGGCCGCAGTCCCGCTGATACCGTTATTCGCGGAGGCAAGCTGGTCAACGTACAGTCCCGCGAGGTGCTGGACGGCTGGCAGGTCGCGATTGCGCAGGGTCGTTTCGCCTATGTCGGCCCTGACGCCAGCCATTGTATTGGGCCAGAGACACGGGTGATCGAGGCTGACGGGCGCTATCTGATCCCCGGCTTGTGTGACGCGCATATGCACATCGAGAGCGGGATGCTGACCCCCGCCGAGTTTGCCGCCGCCGTGATCCCGCACGGTACTACAACGATGTTCACCGACCCCCACGAGATCGCCAATGTGCTGGGCCTCGCGGGCGTGCGGATGATGCATGACGAAGCGCTGATGCAGCCCGTCAATATCTTCACCCAGATGCCGTCCTGTGCGCCTTCGGCCCCCGGTTTGGAAACGACGGGCTTCGAGATCAGTGCCGAGGACGTGGCAGAGGCGATGGCTTGGCCGGGTATCATCGGGTTGGGCGAGATGATGAACTTTCCCGGTGTGATCAACGGTGACGCGCAGATGCTGGCCGAGATGGCCGCGACCATGAACGCGGGCAAAACCGTGGGCGGACATTACGCCAGCCCCGACAAAGGCATCCCGTTTCACGCCTATGCCGCAGGCGGTGCCGCCGATGACCATGAAGGCACAGCCGAGGCCGATGCTATTGCCCGCGTGCGCCAAGGGATGCGGTCGATGATGCGGCTTGGGTCGGCGTGGTACGACGTCGAGAGCCAGATCACGGCGGTGACTGAGCGGGGCCTCGATCCGCGCAACTTTATCCTCTGCACCGACGATTGCATGGCCGAAACACTGGTCAATGACGGGCATATGGACCGCGTTGTGCGGCACGCGATTGCCTGCGGCTGTGACCCGCTCGTGGCGCTGCAAATGGCTACGATCAATACCGCGACGCACTTTGGGCTGGAACGCGAGCTGGGGTCAATTGCGCCGGGGCGGCGCGCGGATGTGATCCTGACATCGGACCTGAGCAGGCTGCCGATTGAGCATGTGATTGCGCGGGGGCAGACGGTGGCCGAGGGGGGCAAGATCACCGTGGATTGTCCGCACTACGATTGGCCAGATACGGCGCGTGCGACGGTGAAACTTGGGAAAGCGCTGGCAAAGACGGATTTCCGCGTGACCGGCCCTGCAGACCAAGACGAAGTAACCGTCAAGGTCATCGGCGTTGTTGAAAACCAAGCCCCGACCGAGGCGCTCACCGCGACTTTGCCCATCCAAGATGGCGTGGTGCAGGGGCAGGGCGACGTCTGTCAGATCGCCCTCGTGGAACGGCATCTCGGCACGGGCGGCGTGACCAACGCCTTTGTCAGCGGCTTTGGCTATACCGGAGAAATGGCCATCGCCAGCACCGTAGCGCACGACAGCCACCACATGATCGTCGTGGGCACCAACCGCCGCGATATGGCGCTGGCGGCCAATAGGCTGGGTGAGGTCGGCGGCGGTGTGACGGTCTGGAAAGACGGCAAAGAGCTGGCCTTGGTCGAGCTGCCCATCGCGGGGCTGATGTCCGACAGGCCAGCGGCGGAGGTTGCGGGCAAAGCGGCTCAGATGATCGCCGCGATGCAGGCCTGTGGATGCACGCTCAACAACGCCTATATGCAGCATTCTCTGCTGGCCCTTGTCGTGATCCCGGCCTTGCGGATCAGCGATCTGGGGCTGGTGGATGTGACGAAATTTGAATTAACCGATGTGTTTGAGGATATGGAATGAAGCGTTTGCCCGTGACTGATTTGTTGACGCCCGAGGTGACAGCCCCCCAGACATTTACCGATCCCAAAGCGGCCGTGGCGCATCTGCAAACGCTCTACACGCAGGCGGTCGATTTTCTGGCAGAACAGTTTTCGGCGGCCACCCAAGGTGGTCATCCCACCAGCCGCGTGCGCGCTTATTATCCCGAAATCCGCTTTTCGACCTCGACATTCGCGCTGACCGACAGCCGCCTCAGCTTTGGCCATGTGGCAGAACCGGGCACCTACAGCACCACGATCACCCGGCCTGATCTGTTCGCCTATTACCTCGAACAACAGATGAAACTGCTGATCAAGAACCACGATGAACCCGTAACCATCGGTGTCTCGGACACGCCGATGCCGGTACATTTCGCGGTCTCAGGACGCGCGGACATCTCAGTGCCGCAAGAGGGCGCGATGGAGTTTGTGCTGCGCGATGTGTTCGACGTGCCCGACCTCGCGACCACTAACGATGACATCGTGAACGGCGAGGGGTTTTGCTATCCCGATGGGTCAGAACCGCTCGCCCCCTTTACCGCGCAGCGCATCGACTATTCGCTGGCGCGTTTGGCGCATTACACGGCGACGGCCGCCGATCACTTCCAAAACCACGTGCTATTCACCAACTACCAGTTCTATGTCGAAGAGTTCGAAGCCTACGCGCGCCAGATGCTGGCCGATCCTGACAGCGGCTACACAGCATTCGTCGGGCCGGGGAATGTCGAGATCACGGATGCCGAGGCCGAGATGCCCGTCCTCCCGAAGCTGCCGCAAATGCCGACCTATCACCTCAAGCGCAAATACGGCGGGGGGATCACGCTGGTCAACATCGGGGTCGGGCCGTCGAATGCCAAAACTGCGACCGACCACATCGCCGTGCTGCGCCCACATGCGTGGCTGATGGTCGGGCATTGCGCAGGCCTGCGCAATTCGCAGCGGCTGGGGGATTTCGTGCTCGCCCATGCCTATCT
>CALHAP010000222.1 GCA_937931795.1 uncultured Paracoccaceae bacterium | reverse complement strand
GAGTTACAGTCCGCTGCCGCACCTTGCAGCCCGTCGCCCGCTGTGACCGCTCGCGGTTCAGCACGCAGACCGGATAGCTCTCGTGGCCAGACCCGTCAACAGGTAAATCTCGCGATCCGCTGCCATTGTGATGCCACCTTTCGCGCATAGTCTGCACCTGACTTTGCGACGCGGGAGAGGAGCGGTGGCTGGTGTCATACCTTCGAACCATTGGCCTGACGACTTTCGCAGTTTTTGCACTGGCCTCGGTGTTGGTGGGGTTGGATCTTGCGATTGCCTTCGTGATGGCCACTACCTCTCGGATGTTCGCGATCCCATGGCTCGAACAAGCCGCTGTCTTGTGGCTGATTTTGATGTTCTGGGTGCTGCCGAAAGATTGGATGGCGATCAATCGGCCCTATTCGTGTCGCGGGCACGTGGTGATTGACGCACCCATTG
The DNA here is from genome assembly GCA_937931795.1 of uncultured Paracoccaceae bacterium. GTDB lineage: Bacteria > Pseudomonadota > Alphaproteobacteria > Rhodobacterales > Rhodobacteraceae > JALZWD01. The sequence goes on along the minus strand of CALHAP010000222.1, from coordinate 16,358 downwards.
CGCAGGTCTGGGATGCCGTGCGCGTTACGCCGCGCGGGGCGACGTATCGGTCTGTGGTCACCAGAATTACCGGGGATGCGGCGCGCCCGGATCGGTTTTACTTTCACCTTGATCCCAGGCTGAGCGCGCGAAATGATCCCGCCCACGCCCGTATCGCTGTAGATGTCACCCAGTCTGAACCCGAACGCTATCTGCGCATCGAATACCCGGAACGGGATGATCTTCCGGGGGCGAGCCGTGATTTGGTGTGCTCAGAGGTCTTTTTACAGCAAACAGACGACGGTGTGGCGGTGACAATCGTTGAATCGCTGCGGCGTATTTCGATCACGACGATCTTCACGTTAATCTTCCTCAATCCGTGCAAGGATTCGGCCCGCCGATTGCAGTCTTGGATCGAAGGCTCGGACGATGCCTCAACGATTGGGCGCTATATGCAGGGCGTGGGGCCCAATGGGGAAATCGCGACCTCTGTTCGGCTGAACGTCATCTTGGCAACCGTGACGGCTGTTGTGGTCGGGTCGGTGATCGCTCTGGGCATCGGCAGTTTTGTCTGGCACATGATCCCCGAGAGCTGAGCGCGCGGCGGCAGTGAACCGCGAGGGAGACAGACGCTATGAAAAAGCCAAAGTGGGTGATTGAAAAAGAACAAGGCAAACGCGCCGCTGCCGCTGAAACCGTCTGGCTGTTCGGCCTACATGCGGTCCGCGACGCTTTGCTCAACCCCGCGCGCGTACATTTGCGGCTGGTGGTGACACGCAACGCGTTGATCAAGCTGGAAGACGCGGTCGCTGCCGCCGGGATCGAGCCAGAAATAAGCGACCCGCGCAAATTTGCAGCCCCGCTGAAACCCGACAGTGTCCATCAAGGGGCGGCGCTAGAGGTCAAACCCCTCAATTGGGGGCCGCTGATGGATGCGGTGATGGCGGGCGAGGGTGGCCCTGCGCGAATTATCATGCTCGACCGCGTGACCGATCCGCATAACGTGGGCGCGATTCTACGCTCGGCCGAGGTGTTCGGGGCCAAGGCTGTCGTTGGGGTGCAACGCCATTCCGCACCTGAAACCGGGGCGCTGGCCAAAACCGCCAGCGGCGCGCTGGAACGCCAGCCCTATATCCGTGTGCGCAATCTGGCCGATACAATGCAAGAGCTGCAAGCCGCTGGTTTTATCGTGCTGGGCCTTGATGCCACGGGCGAAGGCACCGTTGAGCAGGCGCTAGCGGGGCGGTTTGATCGGCCTGTCGCGCTGGTTCTCGGGGCCGAGGGGCCGGGGCTGCGCAATCGGACCAAGGAAACCTGTGACGCATTGGTGCGCATCGGGCCAAAAGATGGGTTTGGCTCGCTCAACGTCTCAAATGCCGCCGCAATTGCCCTATATGCATCCATAGAGGCCACGTAATCGGGAGGGGCTATGCCCGCAGTCAAAGTCGGAACTTGCCATTATTGCGGCACCAAAGCCGCCTTGGTTTTGCAAGGCGATACGCGCCACGAGTTGGCCTGCGGCACCTGTGGCGCACCCTTGCATGACCTGAAAATGATGCCCAAACGTGCGGCATCTGCGCCCGCACCCACGCACCGCGCCGAACCCGCCAGTAGCCACAAACGGGCGATGAGCGCCAAGAAATACAAAGGCAAATCGCGCAAGAAAAAGAAGGGCTTTGCCCGCTGGGCGTTTGAAGAATTGTGGGATGTTGTCGAAGACATCATCGACTGACGTGTAAGAGTGTCGGCGCGCGCCGGATCACAAGTGTTTGAACCAGCCTTTTCTTAAGCAGCTCTGCTCCCAAATAACACTCACAGGCGCGTTGTTGGAACTGCGCGTTTGTCGTTGAATTGTCCCTCGTTCCACACCTTAATACGCCCGGATGATGAAATCTCCGGGCGTTTTTTTAGGAGCCGTTGATGACCTATGATGATGCATATCTGCGCGAAGTTTTGACGACAGCCCAGATTGTTGCAGTGGTGGGTTTCTCTGCCAATCCAGCGCGGCCAAGCCATTATGTGTCTGCGTTTTTGCAGGCCCAAGGTTACCGTATCATCCCCGTGAACCCCGGTCTTGCGGGGCAGAACCATCTTGGGGAAACGGTCTATGCTAGCCTGACGGACGTGCCGGATAATGCTGATATGATTGATGTTTTTCGAAGATCAGACGCGGTTGGACCCGTTGTAGACGAGGCACTAGAGCGGTGGCCGGACCTACGCAGTGTTTGGATGCAACTTGGTGTCGTTCACGAAGGTGCTGCGCAACAGGCCGAGGCTCGCGGTGTTAGCGTGGTCATGGACCGCTGCCCCAAGATAGAAATTCCGCGCCTTGGTTTGCTGCGGACTTAACGCGCGGCTTTTTCGTCGATACCTGAGACACCCTGCCTGCGGGCTAATTCGGCTTCGATGTCGGATAGCTCAATCCCGTGTGCGGCACACATCACGAGCAGGTGGTAAAGCACGTCTGCGGCCTCACCGATCAGCGCTGGCTTGTCGCCCTTAACCGCCTCGATAATCGCCTCAATGGCTTCTTCGCCGAACTTTTCCGCGCATTTTTCTGGGCCTTTGGAGAGCAGCTTTGCAGTCCAACTGCTGTCAGGGTCTGCGCCCATGCGGGCCTCGATGGTGGCGGCCAGATCATAGATGCTCATGTCAACCTCACGGGCAGGCCGGCCGCGGCCATGTGGGCCTTTGCCTCTGCAATGGTGTATGTTCCAAAATGGAAAATTGACGCGGCCAAAACGGCGCTCGCGTGACCCTCTGTTACCCCTTCTACGAGATGGTCCAATGTACCTACGCCACCGGACGCGATGACGGGAACAGAGACAGCATCCGAGATTGCGCGGGTGAGCGGCAGGTTGAACCCGGCCTTGGTCCCGTCGCGGTCCATGGAGGTGAGCAAAATCTCACCCGCCCCTTTTTGAGCTGCCAGCACGGCGAATTCGACGGCATCAATCCCTGTGGGTTTGCGCCCGCCGTGGGTGAAAATCTCCCATTTTCCGGGCGATACCGTCTTGGCATCAATCGCGCAGACGATGCATTGCGACCCAAACCGCATGGCAGCTTCGGTCAGAACATTAGGGTCGGCGACGGCGGCAGAGTTGAAGCTGACCTTATCCGCGCCCGCGAGCAGCAGCGCCCGCACGTCCGTGTGGGTGCGTACACCGCCGCCGACGGTCAGCGGCATATAGATGCTTTCAGCCGTGCGCGTGACCATTTCGAACATTGTGCCCCGGTTTTCGTGGGTGGCGTGAATGTCGAGAAAACACAATTCATCAGCCCCTGCCGCATCATAGGCGATGGCGGCTTGCACCGGATCACCTGCATCGATCAGGTCCACAAAGTTCACGCCCTTGACGACGCGGCCATCGGCGACATCAAGACAGGGGATAATGCGGGTTTTCAACATGGCGTGGCTTTCGCCTTTCGAAGACGTGATTGGGAACTAGGCTACATTTCGTGTGTTATGACCGAGATAGGCAATGGAGGGCAAGATGAAGACATTTTTAGCAACCGTCGCACTCGCAATCACCACAACAGGGGCTTGGGCAGATATGATCACCAAAGAAGCAAATGGCAGCGTGGCCGAAGTCATGGACAGACTAGAGGGTGCTGTCGGCAATGCGGGCGCCACCGTTTTTGCGCGGGTCAATCACGGGGCAGGGGCTGCGTCTGTTGATATGGAGCTGGCCGACGCCGAGCTGCTTATTTTCGGCAACCCGATGCTGGGCACGCCGGTGATGCAGCAAGACATCCGTGCGGGTTTGGTTCTGCCACTGCATGTGTTGGTGTTTGATGATGAAGGCACCACCAAGATCACCTACGAAGAGGTTGACGAGATGTTTGATGATCTGGACGTTGACGACGACGCCGAGGTGTTCACCCGCATCGCTGGTGCGCTGGACAATCTGACGAACGCTGCGGCGGGGAATTAGGTCTATTTAGGTTGGGCGCTACTCGATGAGTGCTCAACCGCTTTTATCGTTGTCCATTCTTGGGTGTCTGCGCGCCCAAAATAGGAAGGGCGCAAACAGAATGTAGATCACCGCCGGGACAACGGCGAAAGCTGCAATTAGAAAACCAAAGCCGAAGAACAGTGGGAAATCGCTCACGATGTGGTCTCGGCAGGACATGCCCAATTGTGGATCAACGTTGCAAGGGATCTGTGAAATCAGCAATGCCAAGCCGATTGCAGCAACCGCCCAGATGACCAGTCCAACCCGTGCCCCGAACCAAAGTTTTGAATTCACTTGAGCGCGGCCAATGCTGCGCTCAAGTCTATCGCTCCATCGTAGAGCGCGCGCCCTGAAATTGCGCCTGCGATAGCTCCGGTTTCTTTGATCTCCAGTAAATCGTCCAGCGAGGCGACACCGCCCGATGCGATGACCGGGATGCTGACGGCAGTGGCGAGGTCTTGGGTCGCGCGCACGTTCGGCCCCTTCATCGCGCCATCGCGCAGGATGTCGGTGTAAATGATCGCGGCCACGCCTGCGTCCTCAAACGATTTGGCGAGGTCGGTGACGAGGACATCGGTTTCCTCTGCCCAGCCTTTGGTCGCCACGCGTCCGTTGCGGGCGTCAATGCCGACGGCAACCTGTCCGGGGAAGGCGGCAGCAGCTTCGCGCACCAGATTAGGGTTTTCGACCGCAACCGTCCCTAGGATCACCCGCGCGAGGCCCTTGTCCAACCACGCCTCAATCGTCGCCATATCGCGGATGCCACCGCCAAGCTGGGCGGGCACTTTGCAGTCGCGCAAGATTGCCTCGACGGGGGCTGCGTTCACGGGTTCGCCCGCGAAGGCACCGTTGAGATCGACCAAATGCAACCATTCGCACCCCGCCTCGACAAAGGCGCGGGCTTGGGCTGCGGGATCATCATTGAAAACCGTCGCTTGGTCCATCTCGCCTTGCACCAAACGCACGGCATTGCCGTCTTTGAGGTCAATTGCAGGGTATAGGATCATTGCGGCCTCCGGGGTTTTTGCGGCTTATGCCGTGGCGGGCGGGATTGCGCAACACGACCCAACGTCAGGCTTGCGCAGGCGTAAATCCATAGCGCAGGATTTAGCCATGTTCAGGGAGGACACTATGAAGAAACTTGCGCTATCACTGGCCGCGTTTGTGCTGTCGACGGGGGCCGCGATGGCTGATCCGCTGGAAGGCGATTGGGTCACGACACGCGATGACAATGGGAATTTTGGCCTGATCCGGGTCGCAACCTGCGGCCAGTATCTGTGCGGCACATTGATGCGGTCGTTTGATTCCAGCGGGTCAGAATGGGCATCACCCAATAATGGTCGTCAGATCATCTTTGAGACCAGCAATGACGGGGGCGGCAATTATTCAGGTCAGGTCTATTCGCCAGATCGGGACCGGACCTATAACTCACGCCTCGTGCTCACCGGCGATACGCTGAGCGTTTCAGGCTGCGTGCTCGGCATCTGTCGCAACGGTGGGACGTGGCAGCGCCAGTAACACCGCGATGTTGCGCGAAACTACAAAGGGCCACCTCTGCGGGGTGGCCTTTTGCCATTCAAAAATCTGACCAGCCCCGTTGACTCCCATCTTGCCTCTCCCTACATCCGCTACGTTGGCACTCGCATAGACAGAGTGATAACGGCCCGCCTAGGGAGGCCGGGTCAAAGGAAACTACTTTGAGCCAAGGAGCTGCAAAGATGGCATTTACTCCGCTTCATGACCGTGTGGTCGTGCGTCGCACCGAAGGTGACGAAAAGACCTCTGGTGGTCTGATCATCCCCGATTCCGCAAAAGAAAAGCCTGCTGAAGGCGAGATCGTCTCTGTTGGCGAAGGCGCGCGCAAGGACAGCGGCGAGCTGATCCCAATGGGCGTCAAAGCTGGCCAAACAGTTCTGTTCGGCAAATGGTCCGGCACCGAGATCAAGCTCGACGGCGAAGACCTGTTGATCATGAAAGAGAGCGACATCATGGGGATCATCTCCTAAGTCGCCCCGCTCTGATGGGTCCGCCCATCATCAAAACAACCGCAATTTCAAGGAGCTATCATCATGGCTGCTAAGGACGTAAAGTTCGACACAGATGCCCGCGACCGTATGCTGCGCGGCGTCAACACATTGGCAAACGCTGTCAAAGTGACCCTCGGCCCAAAGGGTCGTAACGTCGTCATCGACAAATCATTCGGTGCCCCGCGCATCACCAAAGACGGTGTGTCTGTCGCCAAAGAGATCGAACTGGAAGACAAGTTCGAGAACATGGGCGCGCAGATGGTCAAAGAAGTGGCCAGCCGCACCAACGACGAAGCAGGTGACGGCACAACAACCGCGACTGTTCTGGCCCAAGCCATCGTGCGTGAAGGCATGAAGTCTGTCGCCGCTGGCATGAACCCAATGGACCTCAAGCGCGGTATTGATCTGGCGACAGCCAAGGTCGTGGACGCCATCAAATCGGCTGCGCGTGAAGTCAAAGACAGCGACGAAGTGGCTCAGGTCGGCACCATCTCCGCCAACGGCGAAGAAGAGATCGGTCGTCAGATCGCAGACGCCATGCAGCGCGTCGGCAACGAAGGCGTGATCACCGTCGAAGAGAACAAAGGTCTGGAAACTGAGACCGATGTTGTCGAAGGCATGCAGTTCGACCGTGGCTACCTGTCACCTTACTTTGTGACCAACCCTGAAAAGATGACCACCGAGCTGGAAGATGCGATCATCTTGCTGCACGAGAAGAAGCTGTCATCGCTTCAGCCAATGGTTCCCCTGTTGGAGTCAGTTATCCAGTCCGGCAAGCCCCTCTTGATCATCGCAGAAGACGTCGAAGGCGAAGCCCTCGCGACCCTCGTGGTGAACAAACTGCGCGGTGGTCTGAAAATCGCGGCTGTCAAAGCCCCCGGTTTCGGTGATCGTCGTAAAGCCATGTTGCAAGACATCGCCATTCTGACCGGTGGTCAGGTGATCGCGGATGATCTGGGCATGAAGCTCGAGAACGTTACCATTGACATGCTGGGCTCTGCCAAGCGTATCGCCATCACAAAAGACGAGACAACGATCGTCGATGGTGCCGGTGATAAGGCCGAAATCGAAGCGCGCGTCGCTCAGATCCGTGGTCAGATCGAAGAGACAACATCCGACTACGACAAAGAGAAACTGCAAGAGCGCGTGGCCAAACTGGCCGGTGGTGTTGCTGTGATCCGCGTCGGCGGCATGTCCGAAGTGGAAGTCAAAGAGCGCAAAGACCGCGTTGATGATGCCCTGAACGCGACCCGTGCGGCCGTGCAAGAAGGAATCGTTGTTGGCGGTGGTGTTGCTTTGGTCCAAGGCGGCAAAGCCCTTGAGGGTCTCACAGGTCAGAACTCTGACCAAGACGCTGGCATCGCCATCGTCCGTCGCGCTCTGGAAGCCCCTCTGCGTCAGATCGCTGAGAACGCTGGTGTTGACGGTGCTGTTGTGGCCGGCAAAATCCGCGAAAGCGGCGACCTGGCCTTCGGCTTTAACGCACAAGCCGAAGAGTACGGCGACATGTTCAAGTTCGGCGTTATCGACCCGGCCAAAGTGGTGCGAACTGCTCTGCAAGACGCGGCATCTGTCGCATCGCTGCTGATCACCACCGAAGCCATGGTTGCCGATAAGCCTGCCAAAGACGGTGGCGGCGCTGCTGGCGGCGGCATGCCCGACATGGGCGGCATGGGCGGCATGATGTAATCACTTTTCGGACCTCGTCCGAATAAGTGATAGGGTGACAGGCTCCTTTGCACCGCAAAAGATGCCGAGAGCCCTACGTCAGATAAAAGCAAAGGGCTCCTTCGGGGGCCCTTTGTCATGAGAGCGTCTATTTTTTCCAATAGGTTCCTCTCTTCACGTCCCCGTGGCCGCCCCATCGCCGCACTTGCCAAGGGCTTCAAAACCCTCCACGCAACCCCTATGCATCTCTTCTTCCTCGCCGCCCTGACCATGACCGCTTTTGCCGCCAATTCGGTGCTCAACCGCTTGGCCGTCACGCAGTACGGCATGGACCCGATCCTGTTTGCGCTGGTGCGCGTGGCGGCGGGCGTCGTCGTTCTATGGCTGCTGATCACCGTGCAACGCGGGCGCTGGCCTGCGGGCACTTGGGGGCGCAGGTTGGCGGGCGCGGGGGCGCTGACCCTCTATATGGCGGGGTTTTCACTGGCGTACCTCAGCCTAGATGCGGGCGCGGGGGCCTTGATACTCTTTGGCATGACGCAGGTCACAATGTTTGCAGGCGCGGCGCTGTCGGGCGAGCGGATAACGGGCGCGCGCATCTTCGGGGCAGGGGTGGCGGTCTGCGGATTGGCCGTGTTGGTCTGGCCTACAGACGGCATCGTGCTTGACGGTTTGGGCGTGGCGCTGATGGTGGCGGCGGGCGTTGGCTGGGGCATCTATTCGCTTCTCGGACGGGGCGAAGCGACGCCTTTGGCGGCCACGGCGGCGAACTTTGTGCTTTGTTTGCCAATGCTGCTGCCGTTTTTGATGTTCAGCGATTGGCGCTGGACCACTGGAGGTCTAACCCTATCAGCCATCGCAGGTGGCCTAACCTCGGGGTTGGGATATGCGCTGTGGTACAAGGTGGTGCCGCGTTTGGGGGCCACTCGCGCGGCGGTCACGCAGCTCAGCGTGCCGGTGATCGCAGCACTCGGGGGGGTGGTCTTCCTCTCCGAACCCATAGGCTGGCGTTTCGGGGGGGCGGCGGCATTGGTGCTGGGCGGCATCGGCATTTCACTGATCAAGCGCGCATAGAACCGCAAATCTGGGAGTGCTACGTGGGGTTATGGATTTGCCTACCTGACTTTTGCGCCAGATTGACTATGTAGGCGTTATGACCAAATTAATCGCCAGCCTTTTTGCCGCGCTGCTGGGTGCCACCACGCCCGCCCATGCGCAATCGGAACCGCAAGCTGACTGTGTGGTCATGTTGCACGGATTGGCGCGTAGCGAGTACTCTTTCACTGCCCTAGAAGAGGTGCTGGAACTGGAAGGCTACCGCGTCGTCAACAACGGGTATCCGTCGACCAGTGATGATATTCAAACGTTGGTGGACCAAAACATTCCGCAGGACGTTGCAGCTTGCGGGCAAGCGCGCGTGCATTTCGTGACCCATTCGATGGGGGGCATCCTTGCGCGGGCGTGGTTGCGTGAAAACAGACCCGATCATATGGGGCGCATTGTGATGCTGGCGCCGCCCAATCGTGGATCGGAACTGGTGGATATCTTTGGCGATTTTGAGCCGTTCCAATGGGTGAACGGCCCTGCTGGCCTGCAACTGGGGACCGAGGCGACAAGCCTGCCCAACAGACTGCCGCTGCCGATCTACGAGGTCGGGATCGTCGCGGGCACAGGGTCACTGAACCCAGTCTATTCGGCGCTGATCGAGGGGCCGGATGATGGCAAAGTCTCCGTCGCCTCGACCCATCTGGAGGGGCAAAGCGATCATATCGTGCTGCCCGTCAGCCATACCTTTATGATGAACAATCCGTTGGTGATGGCACAGGCAATTGCCTTTCTCGAACAGGGGCGATTTGATCGAGGGTTGTCTTTGGGTGGTGTGATTTTTGGATTTGATTAGAGTGACTTATCCGCCACTCTTCACCCGATTGATATGCCCCATTTTACGCCCCGGTTTTGCGTCGGCTTTGCCATAGAGGTGGATCGCTGCATCGGTTTTGGCGATCTCTGGCAGGCGGTCAATGTCATCGCCAATCAGGTTTTCCATCACCACATCGCTGTGACGCGCGCCATCGCCCAAAGGCCAGCCTGTGATCGCGCGGATATGTTGTTCGAACTGATCCACAGCACAGCCGTTTTGCGTCCAATGCCCCGAATTATGCACGCGCGGTGCGAACTCATTGACGATGAGACCCTGCGGCGTGACGAACAATTCGACGCCCATCACACCGACATAGTCGAGCGCTGTCATCACCTGAGCCGTCAGTAAAATAGCGTCGCTGCGTTGCGAAGGCGTAAGGCGCGCAGGAACTGTAGTGGTGTGCAAAATCCCGTCTCGGTGTACGTTTTCACCGGGATCAAAGCACGCGACGGAGCCATCCTGCCCGCGCGCACCAATCACCGATACCTCGTGGTTGAAATCAACGAACCCTTCCAAAACGCAGGGTGCTTCGGCCATATCTGCCCAAGTTTTTGCCGCGTCTGTCTCTTCGGTAAAGCGGGTTTGGCCCTTACCATCGTACCCGAAACGCCGCGTTTTTAGGATTGAAGGAACACCGATTTCCGCCAGTGCTACAGTTAGATTTTCGAACGTGTCGACGCTGGCAAAAGGCGCTGTTTGCAGGCCCAAACCCGCCAGAAACGTCTTTTCAACCTGTCTGTCTTGCGACGTCGCCAGCGCGCGACGGTTCGGATGAATGGGGCGGATGCGTTCGATAACATCAAGGGCGGCGGTTGGAATGTTCTCAAACTCATAGGTGATCACATCACAGGAATTCGCGAATTTCTCCAACGTTTCAACATCTTCGTAGTCACATTTAAAGTGATAGTTGGCCACGTGACTGGCAGGGCAATCTCCATTGGGTTCGAAAATGCAGGTCTTATACCCCAGTCGCGCGGCCGCGACAGACAGCATACGCCCCAATTGACCGCCGCCCAAAATGCCGATGGTGCTGCCTGCGGGGAGCGGATCACTCATCACGTGGCTCCTGCGGAATGGATGCCGAAAGGGCCGCGCGCCACTCGTCGAGCCGTTGGGCGAGGGCAGCGTCTTGCAGCGCCAGAATGCCCGCAGCCATTAGCCCCGCGTTCGCGGCGGCACCGATGGCCATGGTGGCAACAGGGTAGCCGCGTGGCATTTGAACGATAGAATAGAGGCTATCAACGCCCGACAGCGCTTTGGTCTGGACTGGCACACCGATCACTGGCAGGCGGGTTTTTGACGCCATCATGCCCGGCAAATGCGCGGCCCCACCTGCGCCTGCGATGACTACTTGCAAACCACGCTCTGCCGCCTCTTTGCCGTAGCTCCACAATCTGTCCGGGGTGCGATGGGCAGAGACGATCTTACTCTCGTAGGCGATACCCAATTCATCAAGGATTTCAGCGGCTTCACGCATTGTGGGCCAGTCGGATTGACTGCCCATAATAATCCCAACGGGGGGCGTTTGTACGGTCATAAAGGCGTCCTGATGTGGGGGAATTAGGCAATGATGTCGGGCAAGACCATCGCTTGCAGCCGGGTGATGCGGTCCTTGAGAGACAGTTTTTGCTTCTTGAGACGTTTGAGCGTCAGCAGGTCGGCAGCGGCGCGTTCTTGCAGCGCTTCGATTGCATCATCTAGGTCGCGGTGTTCGCGTTGCAGCGTGATCAATTTGATCCGCAAATCCGCAAGCTGGTCTGAAGTGTCATGCGGTGTCATGGGCGCCCGATTAGGATTCGCATCATAGGATGTCTCTCAATTTCCCCCTAAATACGCGATATCTTGTGGCCCGACTAGGCCCATCCCCTTGCGAGGTGCCCTAATGCGCCCCATATTTAACCTCAGTTGGCAGCCATAACGGGGCCAACGTCGGACTGTCGCTTGAATTTGAGGACGTGTCGCATGACAAAACTGACCTTGGGGACGCACCCCTTTTTGCTCGGGTTTGAGCAGTTGGAACGCTTGGTGGAACGTACTGCCAAGACGGGAAACGACGGCTACCCCCCTTACAATATTGAACAAAAAACTGAAAATGCCTATCGCATCACGCTGGCTGTCGCTGGTTTTTCCGAAGATGATTTGAGCATCACGGTCGAGGATTCCAGCCTCGTGATCCGGGGGCGCCAATCAGAGGACGACGAGACGCGCATTTTTTTGCATCGCGGCATTGCCGGGCGTCAGTTTCAGCGCAGTTTCGTGCTCGCAGACGGTGTCGATGTGGGCGAAGCGGTGATGGAGCACGGGTTGCTGCACGTCGATCTGACCCGGTCGGTGCCCGATAGCGTTGTTCAAACAATAAAAATCAAGAGGAGCGAGTAGAATGGATAAGTTTGAGTTGAACGGCGTGGCCGGCAAATTGGTCTACGTCAAACCTGTTGATGTATCCGATCTGCCGCGAGAAGTGCGTGACCAAGCGGGCGATCTGACCAAACTGTTCGCAGTCCACGACGCGGATGGCGCGCAATTGGCCCTTGTGGCCGATCGCGGCATGGCGTTTGAGCTGGCGCGTCAGAACGATATGCAGCCCGTTACATTGCATTGACCAAATCACGGCGCTGATCCAACACTGTGGCATCGCAGGAGAGGGTCAGCATCGTGTTCCAAGGGTTATCCGCATTTCCAATCACGCCGATTGAGCAAAACGGCACGTTTGATGAGGCGGGCTTTGCAGCTCTGCTGACGCGCCTCGTCCGGCCAGATGTAGCGTCCATCGGCGTGTTGGGCAGCACCGGCAGCTATGCCTATCTGACACCAGAGCACTATGAACAAGCGTGCCACGTTGCTGTGGCCTGCGTTGCCGGGCGCACACCTGTTATCGCGGGCGTTGGCGCACTCACGACAGACGCCGGCTGCGCACGTGCCAAGGTTGCCGCGCGCGCAGGCGTAGACGCAGTGCTGCTCGCTCCGATGAGCTACACGCCCTTGACCGACATCGAAGTGTTTGCGCATTTCCAAGCCATTTCGCAGGCCAGTGATCTGCCGATGTGTATTTACGACAACCCGACGACGACTGGGTTTCATTTTTCAACCGATCTGCTTGGGCGCATTGCAGCACTGCCTAATGTCGCAGCGGTCAAGCTGCCGTCGCCAGAGGTGGGCCGCGAAGGAGCGCGTCTCCAAGCCCTGCGAGAGGTCGCGCCCGACGGGTTTGCCGTGGGCTTCAGTGGGGATGCCTGTGCCTTGCGCGTGATGCAGGCGGGCGCTGATGGGTTTTTCAGCACGTTGTCCGGCACTTTGCCCGAGCCTATGGCCCGGATGATGGCCAAGGCACACGCGAGCGATACCGCGGGCGCGGGTGCTATCAATGATCAACTGGCCCCGCTTTGGGCGCTGTTTGCGGAACATGGTGGTATTCGGGTGGTCTACGCGATTGCCAACAGCCTCGGGTTGACCGAAGCGCAGCCGCCCCGGCCCATTCTGCCGCTAACACCAGAGGTGCGCGCCCATATTGACGCGCAGATCGCAAGCTGGGTTACCCCTTGATCAGGCCCATGCTTTCCAGCTTCAAGAGCACCTGATGCGCGCAATTGTCGACGTCGACGTTTTCGGTTTCAACACGTAGTTCGGGATCGGCGGGCACGTCGTAGGGATCTGAAATACCTGTGAATTCCTTGATCTTGCCTTCGCGCGCCAGCTTATACAGCCCCTTGCGGTCGCGGCGTTCGCATTCCTCTATGCTGGTGGCCACATGCACCTCTAGGAACGCACCAAAGCTTTCGACGTCCTCGCGCACGGCACGGCGGGTTGTGGCATAGGGCGCGATGGGCGCGCAGATCGCGATGCCGCCGTTCTTGGTGATCTCGCTGGCCACATAGCCGATGCGGCGGATGTTCAGGTCGCGGTGTTCTTTGGAGAACCCCAGTTCGGAGGATAGGTTCTTGCGCACGATATCGCCATCAAGCAACGTCACAGGCCGCCCGCCCATTTCCATCAATTTCACCATCAGCGCATTGGCGATGGTGGATTTGCCCGAGCCAGAGAAGCCGGTGAAAAAGACCGTGAAGCCTTGGCTTGCGCGGGGTGGGCGCGATTTTCGCAGTTCTTCGACGACCGTGGGGAAGGAGAACCACTCGGGGATTTCCAAACCTTCGGCCAAACGGCGGCGCAGCTCGGTGCCCGAGATATTCAGGATCGTGACGTCGTCCTTATCTTTGATCTCGTCGATGGCCTCGTATTGGGCGCGGTCTTGGACATAGACCATGTGCTTAAAGTCCACCATTTTGATGCCCATTTCGTCCTGATGTTCGCGGAACAGATCCTGCGCATCATAGGGGCCGTAGAAATCGTCGCCTGCCGAGTTTGCACCGGGGCCCGCATGATCGCGGCCAACGATGAAATGGGTGCAGCCGTGGTTTTTGCGGATCAACCCGTGCCAGACGGCTTCGCGGGGGCCGGCCATGCGCATCGCGAGGTTCAGCAGGCTCATCGTCGTGGTGGCAGCGGGGTATTGATCCAACACGGCCTCGTAGCAGCGCACGCGGGTAAAATGGTCGATGTCGCCGGGTTTGGTGAGGCCGACAATAGGATGGATCAGCAGATTGGCTTGGGCTTCGCGGGCCGCGCGGAACGTCAGTTCTTGGTGCGCGCGGTGCAGCGGGTTGCGGGTTTGAAACGCCACAACTTTGCGCCACCCCAGCTTGCGGAAATAGGCGCGCAGCTCGTTTGGCGTGTCGCGGCGGGCGCGGAAATCATAATGGACGGGGGGTTGCAGCCCGGTGATGGGACCACCGAGATAGACCTCGCCCGCTTGGTTATGCAGGTAGTTCACCGCTGGGTGCGCTCTGTCGTCGGCACCAAAGACCTTCTCGGCCTCACGGGCTTTGTTCGGCGTCCATTTGTCGGTGACAGTCATGGTGGCGAGGATCACGCCCTCTTGGTCGCGCAAGGCGATGTCTTGGCCGATGTCGATTGTCTCGGCGGCCTTTGCGGTGACATCCAGCGTGATGGGCATGGGCCAGAGCGTGCCATCGGCCAGACGCATAGTCTCGACGACGCCGTTGTAATCCGCTTCGGACAGAAACCCTTTGAGCGGATTAAACCCGCCGTTCATCAACAGTTCCAGATCGCATATTTGCCGGGGCGTCAGATCGTGGGACGTAAGGTCCGCAGCCTCGGTTTTCAGCTTTTGCGCGCTGTCAAACGAGACATACAGCTCGGGGATCGGGGCGAGGTTCTGGTCCATGATCAAAGTCCATTCAGCCAAGGGCGTTTTCAGCGCGTCCTAAGCGGGCAGGGGCCGGGCCGCAAGGGTTCGCGGCCTACGCTGATTGGATGCATAGCAGCTATGCCACCCATAACCGCGTGCTATTCGGCCAAAAACCGTTCCGCATCCAGCGCCGCCATGCAGCCCATGCCCGCGCTGGTGACGGCTTGTCTGTAGACATGGTCCGTTAGATCGCCAGCTGCAAAGACGCCGGGGACGGCTGTCCGCGTGGTGCCCGCTTCGACCTTCACATAGCCGCCCATATGCGTCTCTAGCTGGTCTTTGACCAATTCAGATGCAGGGGCGTGGCCGATGGCGATAAACACGCCTTTGCACGCAATATCAGTCACTTCGCCAGTTTTCGTATGTTTGACGCGCACCCCTTCGACGCCCAATGGGGCCTCGGTGCCTGTGACTTCTTCGATCTCATGGAACCACAGCGTTTCGATTTTGGGGTTCTTCATCAATCTGTCTTGCAGAATTTTCTCGGCGCGCAGCGTATCGCGGCGGTGGATGAGCGTGACCTTGGAGGCAAAGTTGGTCAAAAACAGCGCTTCTTCCACGGCCGTGTTGCCGCCGCCCACGACGACGATCTCTTGGCCGCGATAAAAGAATCCGTCGCAGGTGGCACAGGCACTGACGCCAAAGCCTTTGAACTTCTCTTCAGACGGCAGACCCAACCATTTGGCGCGTGCGCCCGTGGCCAAGATCACCGCATCCGCCGTCCAGGTGGTGCCGCTGTCGGTTTGCGCGGTGAAGGGACGCTGTGACAGATCGAGCGAGGTCACAATATCCCCCACAATTTCGCAGCCCATCGCGCGGGCGTGGGCTTCCATGCGGACCATCAGATCGGGGCCTTGGACCTCGGTGTCGCCCGGCCAGTTCTCGACTTCGGTGGTTGTGGTCAATTGTCCGCCGGGTTCGATCCCTTGGATCAGCACAGGGTTCAACATCGCGCGCGCCGCATAGACGCCTGCAGTATAGCCCGCAGGACCAGAGCCCACGATCAAAACGGAAGTGTGACGAGTGTCTGTCATGGCGCGTATCCCCTCATGCGTTGGCCCCTGCATAGTAATCTTGGCCGCCAGATGGAATACGGTGCGCGCCATATGACGTCACATTCTTGTTGGCCTTGGCCCCAAACCCGCGCATGATTGCCTGTGTATTTTATGGGAAGGGTTTGATGTGAAACGTCGTTTGATGCTTTTGGTGGTTGGTGGTTTGGCCGGGGCAAGTGCGCAATCTGCCTATGCGGACACGCATGGGGATACGGTTGAGTTGCCATTTGAGTGCGAGGTCACAGGCAGCAGTGCGGTCATTCATTTGGCTTATTGCCCGAATATGATGGAGGATGCAGATCTGCGTGATGTGGCGCAGCTGGTGTGCGGCGACAACCCGGCCTGCGGTGTCTGGATCTGGTCTGATCGGGCGCAGATGCCTGCCCGTGCGCCCGAAAACCATGATGGCCTGACCCAAGAGCAGATCACTTCGGCTGTGGCCGTCTGGGATAACGATGGTGCCCAATTGATCCGTATCGACCGCGA
>CALHAP010000221.1 GCA_937931795.1 uncultured Paracoccaceae bacterium | reverse complement strand
TGACCAAACCGCTGCTGTGGCAATATTCGGAGAACTTTGTCCTGCCGATCAGCCACGACGAAGTGGTCCATGGCAAAGGCTCGATGCTGTCCAAAATGCCGGGCAATGAATGGGAAAAATTTGCCAATCTGCGCGCCTACTACGGCTATATGTGGGGGTTCCCAGGCAAGAAACTGCTGTTCATGGGCTGCGAATTTGGCCAGCCCGAGGAATGGGATCACGACGCACAGCTGAACTGGGACGCGGCACATCAACCTTTGAACAAGGGTCTGCAAGCCTACATCCGTGATCTCAATCACCTCTACCGACGCCTGCCTGCGCTACACGTCAAAGACTGCGAACCTGAGGGGTTTCAATGGGTTGACGGCGGCAATGCGGATCATTCCGTGATGTCGTGGCTGCGAAAGGGGGACGATGACGACGCGCCCTGCCTCGTGGTGTGTAACTTCACGCCAATGGAGCGGACCGACTACGCCATCGGGGTGCCAGCAGCGGGCGAATGGGTCGAGGAACTCAACAGCGATGCGCGCGTTTATGGAGGAGGAGATCGTGGCAACATGGGCGGGGTGACGGCTGTGGAGGACAGCTTGCACGGACAGCCCGCCTCGATCCGGGTCACGGTGCCGCCATTGTCAGTGATGATATTCCGGCAGGCGCAGACAAATTAAGAGACGACCAAATACACAGGGGGGACGACAATGGCACAGGCCAGACGACTAACCAACCGATCCATGGCATTTGTGCTGGCAGGCGGGCGCGGCTCACGCCTGCGCGAAATGACCGACAGACGCGTTAAACCCGCCGTCCATTTTGGCGGCAAGGCACGGATCATCGACTTTGCGCTGTCCAACGCGATGAACTCTGGCATCCGCAAAATGGCGGTCGCAACGCAGTACAAAGCCCATTCATTGATCCGCCATTGCCAACGCGGCTGGTCGTTTTTCCGGGCGGAGCGCAACGAATTCTTGGACATTTTGCCTGCATCCCAACGCGGCGGCAATGAAAACTGGTATCTCGGCACCGCTGATGCTGTCACCCAAAACATCGACATCATCGACAGCTATGACGTGGATCATGTGGTTATCCTCGCGGGTGACCATATCTATAAGATGGACTACGAAATCATGCTGCAACAGCATGTCGACAGCGGCGCGGATGTCACTATCGGCTGCCTGACCGTCCCGCGCGAAGAGGCGACTGCCTTCGGGGTGATGGCCACTGATGCAAAGGGGCAAATCACTGAATTTCTGGAAAAACCCGACAATCCCCCCGGCACGCCGGAAGACAGCAGCAAATCGCTCGCCTCGATGGGCATCTACGTCTTTTCGTGGAAATTCCTGCGCGCGTTGTTGGAAGCAGACCGCGACGACCCCAAGTCCACCCATGATTTTGGCAACGACCTGATCCCCGGTATCGTCAAAGGCGGCAAAGCCATGGCGCACCGTTTCGACGACAGCTGCGTGCGCCATAAAGATGCGCCCGCCTATTGGCGCGACGTGGGCACGGTTGATGCATTCTGGCAGGCCAACATCGACCTGACCGATTTCACCCCCGAACTGGATCTCTGGGACAACAATTGGCCCATCTGGACCTATTCCGAGAGCGTCCCCCCCGCGAAGTTTATCCACGACGAAGAGAGCCGTCGCGGTATGGCGATCTCGTCCATGGTGTCTGGCGGCTGCGTGATTTCGGGCACCGAGGTGCGTAACTCGCTATTGTTCACCAACGTCCACACCAATTCCTACGCCGTGCTCGACCGCGCGGTCGCACTGCCTGATGTGGTCGTCAACAGATCAGCGCGCCTGCGCAATGTGGTCATCGACAGGGGCGTCATCATCCCCGAAGGATTGATCGTAGGCGAAGACCCGACTGAGGACGCCAAGCATTTCCGCGTGTCGGGCAAAGGCGTCACCCTGATCACACAGGCTATGGTCGATAAATGGAGCGCTGCGCAGTGACGATGCGGGTCTTGTCTGTCGCCTCGGAATGCGCGCCTTTGGTGAAAACAGGCGGTCTTGCCGATGTGGTTGGCGCTTTGCCCTTTGCCGTGGCAGAACATGGCGTCGAGATGCGCACATTGCTGCCCGGCTATCCTGCGGTGATGGGACAAATTTCGGATGGCACACCGGTTTTGACCCTGCCCGATCTGTTCGGCGGCACGGCAGAGGTGATTGCCGCACGTGCAGCAGACCTAGACATGCTGATCCTTGATGCGCCGCATCTTTATGATCGGTCTGGCACCATCTACCTCGGCCCCGATGGGCAGGATTGGCCGGACAACCCCGAACGCTTCGCCGCGTTAAGCTATGTCGCCGCAAAAATAGGTGCGGGCGCGCTGCCCGATTGGCAACCAGACGTGGTTCATTGCCACGATTGGCAGGCAGGTTTTGTGCCCGATTATGTGAGCGACATGGACGGTGGGGACCGCGTCGGCACTATTCTCACGATCCACAACATCGCCTTTCACGGCAACGCGCCAGCGGGCAAACGCGCAGCATTAGGGCTGCAAAAACGCCGCTTCACCCGCGAAGGGTTTGAATACTGGGGGCAGATTTCCGCGCTCAAAGCGGGCCTCACGGCCGCTGATCGTCTAACCACGGTCTCTCCCACCTATGCAACCGAGCTGATGTCTGAACATTTCGGCATGGGGTTAGATGGCGTCATGCGCAACAGACGCGCTGATTTGTCGGGCATCCTGAACGGGATCGACGACGTGGTCTGGGGGCCAGAAACAGACAGCCATATCAAGCCGTTCAAGACGCCAAAGGGCAAAGCCGCCAATAAAAAAACACTGCGCAAGGAGTTCGGCCTGCCCGACAGCACTGGCCCGCTGTGTGTGGTCGTCTCGCGGCTAACCTCGCAAAAGGGGTTGGACCTGCTGGCCGATTG
>CALHAP010000220.1 GCA_937931795.1 uncultured Paracoccaceae bacterium | reverse complement strand
ATAGGTCTCGACCTCGACGCCGCCCTCGCCCATTGGTGGATGGGAGATGCGCATGATGATCGGGTCGATATCGCGCAATTTGGCGCTGACCATCACCCCGAAAGACAGGCCTAAAACCGCAGGCACGCGGCGCGATGGTGTCGAAAACCGCACATCACCGTCGATCAGATTGATGCTGCCAGAAATTGTGCCAGGTGCTGGCATCGACCCGTTTGACAGCGGTGAGCACACCACCCCTGCCGAAAAGCTGCCGATCTCCGGGCCGACAAAATCTATTTGCTCTTGTGCCCATGTCAAAGTGGCGAGCGACAAAACCGCAACTGCCACGACACTGCGGCGCACCATTAACGCGCGCATTCGACGATCACGCCATCACTCGGCGTCGGGGGATAGGTGCGAAAGGTGATCGCATATAGCTCGACGCCGGCATCCGTGACGGCCCGGAACCGCCATTGCCCAAAGACGATCTCGCGGGCGTCGTCCAACGTGTAGTAAAAACTGCCCAACCCCTGCGCCGGGATGCTGGTGCGAAAGGTTTGGAGCGTTTCGCCTGATCCCGCAAAGGGTGGATGGGTTACCGTAACGGTGACCCGGTCGAACCCATCAGCCGTGGCGGCCCGCGCGCGCACGCCAAACGCGATACCATCGACCGCAGGCACCGACCGGCTTTGCGCTACCCATTCTGCCGAGGCCAAATCGCCTGCGTCCTGCGGACACACAAGCCCCGCCTGCAAAACAGAAATGCCCGGCCCAATGTCTTGAGCCGAGGTATTCGTTGCGAAAAACGCGAGGGCTAGCCCCGCGCACATCCTATATATCATGTTACCCTATCGCGGCTGCTTTCACATCATCGTCGATGTGTGGCACATATTGCGCGAAGTTGTCAGCAAACATTTCCACCAGCTTAGACGCTTGGGCATCATAGGCGGATTTGTCGGCCCATGTGGCGCGCGGGTCGAGCAGTTGGTCATCGACGCCGTCCACAGACACCGGAACCTCAAAGCCAAAGTTCGGGTCTTTGCGGAACTGACCTTCGGCCAATGTCCCGTCGAGGGCTGCGGTCAGCAACGCACGGGTCGCCTTGATCGGCATCCGGTTGCCCGTGCCGTAGGCGCCACCGGTCCAGCCGGTGTTCACCAACCAGCAGGTCGCCCCGTGGCTTGCGATCTTGGCTTGTAGCAGTTTGCCGTATTCCTCAGGGCGGCGCGGCATAAATGGTGCGCCAAAGCAGGTCGAGAACGTCGGCTCGGGCTCGGTCACGCCACGCTCGGTGCCTGCGACCTTAGAGGTGAAGCCCGACAGAAAGTGATACATCGCCTGCGCAGGGGTCATCCGCGAGATCGGGGGCAGCACGCCGAACGCATCGCAAGTCAGCATGATGATGTTTTTGGGGTGGCCGCCCAGGGCGCTCTCAGATGCGTTGCCGATGTAGTTTAGCGGATAGGCGCAGCGCATGTTGGCGGTCAGGCTGTCGTCGTCGAAATCAAGATTGCCGTCGGCGTCTGTGATCATGTTCTCGATAACCGTGCCGGGCATCTTGGTGGTGGCGTAGATCTCGGGCTCGGCGTCTGGGTCGAGACCGATGGTTTTGGCGTAGCACCCACCCTCAAAGTTAAACGTGCCACGATCAGACCAACCGTGCTCGTCGTCGCCCAGCAACACGCGGGACGGATCGGCGGACAGCGTGGTTTTACCAGTGCCCGACAGGCCAAAGAAGATCGCGGTGTCAACCGGATTGCCCGGCGCGTGATTGGCCGAGCAATGCATCGGCATCACACCTTTTTCCGGCAACAGGTAGTTGAGCAGCGTAAAGACAGACTTCTTGTTTTCGCCTGCGTATTCGGTGCCAGCGATCAGGATGAGCTTTTTCTCAAAGTTCATCGCGATCACGGTTTCAGACCGGCAGCCATGACGCGCAGGGTCCGCTTTGAACGAGGGGCAGTTGATGACGGTGAATTCAGGAGTGAATGTTTCAAGCTCGGATGCATCCGGACGGCGCAGCAAATGACGGATGAACAGACCATGCCACGCAAGCTCGGTCACGACACGCACATCAAGGCGATGGGTCGGATCAGCACCGCCAAACAGGTCTTGGACGAAGTAATCGCGGCCCTTCATATGCGCCACCATGTCGCCGTAAAGCACATCAAATGATGACGGCTCCATGGCGGCATTGTTCTCCCACCAGATATGCGGCTCAACTTCTGCCGTGCGAACGACAAACTTGTCCTTGGGGGAACGGCCTGTGTGTTTTCCCGTTGTCGTGAGCAAGGCACCACCGGGCAAGATACGGCCCTCTTTGCGACGTACCGCTACGTCAACCAATTCGTCTTGAGACAAATTGTAAAAAACATCGCCCAAATCACCATAGCCCTGGGCCTCAAGTGTCATTGCGGGGTTAACCATACCATTGGTCATATCTGTGCTCCTAAACATGGGGGGCTTTGAGCGCCTAAGCTTAGATAACACTATGATTTTCCCCTAATATACACTCGTGTTTGGTCGTTAGCGCAATCACGACGATGTTAACGCAAACAAGACAATCCGCGGCACTTCGGTGAGGTATTTTAGCCATTCATAAGGCTGGGGTGGGTCAAATAAGGCACCGGTTTCGCAACAATTCCTTAATTGGGATTGATTCGTATCCCATTCACAGGCTTATCGTGCCGAAATGATGGCAGGCTGAGTCAAACGAACAAGAGCAAGGGATTCCAAACAATGTCCAACAAGATTGCATTGGTTGATGATGATCGCAACATCCTCACTTCGGTGTCTATGACACTAGAAGCCGAAGGGTTTGATGTTGAAACATACAACGACGGCCAAACAGCACTGGACGCGTTTA
Source organism: uncultured Paracoccaceae bacterium (assembly GCA_937931795.1). Lineage (GTDB taxonomy): Bacteria > Pseudomonadota > Alphaproteobacteria > Rhodobacterales > Rhodobacteraceae > JALZWD01. Next base: position 1,991 of record CALHAP010000220.1, on the reverse strand, counting down.
ACAAACGCATGCCCGAGCTCGCCGTACTCGATATTAAGATGCCACGCATGGACGGGATGGACCTGTTGCAGCGTCTGCGTCAGAAAACATCTATGCCGGTTATCTTTCTCACATCGAAAGATGACGAGATTGATGAAGTCTTAGGTCTGCGCATGGGCGCTGACGACTACGTCAAAAAGCCGTTCTCTCAGCGTCTGCTGGTCGAGCGTATCCGTGCCCTGCTGCGTCGCCAAGAGGCGATCTCGGGCGATACCGTCGAAGTAACCGAAGAAAACAAGGTTATGTCGCGCGGCGAGTTGACCATGGATCCACTACGCCATGCCGTGAAGTGGAAGGGCAAAGACGTGTCTCTGACCGTTACCGAGTTTTTGCTGTTGCAAGCGCTCGCCCAGCGTCCGGGTTTCGTGAAAAGCCGTGACCAACTGATGGACGTTGCCTATGATGATCAGGTCTATGTTGACGACCGGACCATCGACAGCCACATCAAACGCTTGCGCAAGAAAATGCGCGTGGCCGATGATGAGTTTTCGGCAATCGAAACGCTCTATGGTATCGGCTACCGTTACAACGAAGAGTAAAGACTGCCGCGGGGGCCCATGTCTTCTACGCCTGAAATTGATGTTCGTGATCTGAATTCGGTGCGCCGTGCTGCGGCCGCCACGTCTGATGATCTGACAAGTCCGAACGGCGAAGTGCTGATCGGTGACGATTGGGTCAACCCACCCGTCACCGATGAATTGACCGAGCGCCGCAGCAGCCGTGGGTTGCTGTCGCTCCACCGCTCGCCCTTGGCGCGCAAAATCATCACCTTCAATCTCATCGCCCTGATTCTGCTTGTGGCGGGGATGCTCTATTTTGCGCCATCTCGTGACAATCTGGCGTTTCAGCGTGCCAATGGCATGGTCAGCGAAGCCGAACTGATCGCAGATGTGTTTGAAGCCCGCCTGCCCGTCGGCGCCCCGGTGAACCTGATGACCGGTGATGGCATTGATGTTGGCGAAATTCTCACAGGTCTTGATCTGCGCCGCGGTGTCGAGGCCTTCGTCTTTGACGCGACCGGCACCTTGATCGGCACGGCGAATTCTAGAATTGCTGGCGAAGTGAACGGTCTGGAATTTGACACCGGCGGCACGGCGATCACCAACGCCCTGAACAGTATGTGGGACGGCCTGGCCCGTTTGCTGACCCCCAGCGGCACGTCGCCCGAAACCTATGACGTCCTCAACAGCGCGCGGCAGCTTGTCGATATCGCACTGACACAGGGCACCAATGTGAACGTGGCCCCTGACAATCAGGGGCGCACCATTTTTGCTGTGGCCACCCCCATTCAACACCAAGGGGGCGCTGTTGGCGCGATTGCGCTGGCCAGTGCAGCGGGTGAAATTGATGCGCTGGTGCGCCGGGGCCGTGAGCAAGTGCTCAAGATGTTCTTGGTCGGTGTGGCGATTTCAATCGGTCTCAGTCTCGTATTGGCCAATACAATCGCCAACCCCGTTGCCGATCTGGCCGCCGCCGCCGAGATGGGTCAAGATCGCAACGCGCGCAAACTGTCGCCCTCGCAAATCCGCATCCCCGATCTCACGCATAGGCCTGATGAGATTGGCCGCCTGTCCAAGGCCCTGCGCGGCATGGTCGAAGCGCTCTATGAGCGGATCGAGAGCAATGAACAATTTGCCGCCGACGTCAGCCACGAGATCAAGAACCCGCTGGCCTCGCTTCAATCTGCCGTGGGGACGATGCGCATTGCGACCAAACCCGAACAGCGCGAACGAATGCTCGAGGTTATCGAACATGACGTGCGCCGTTTGGACCGCTTGGTTACGGACATTTCCAAAGCCTCTCGCCTCGACAGCGAGTTGGTCAAAGAGCAGGCCGAGGCCTTTGATCTGATCAAAATGCTGCGGAACCTGAACGAATACCTCAGCAAGGAAGCCGCCGCTAAAGGTGTCGATTTCATCGCTGATTTGCCCGAGGAAGAGGTCATCGTCCAC
>CALHAP010000219.1 GCA_937931795.1 uncultured Paracoccaceae bacterium | reverse complement strand
CGTAGCGAATGATGTTGGACAAGAAGCTGAACAACGTCTGATCGAGGCTCTCGTGCCGCTGTGCCAAACGCGCGACGCGTCTGCTGAGGAACCCCGCGACCACAAACCCCGCGATCAATATCAGGATCGCGCCGAGAATATCCCCCGTCAGCGACAATAGAAACTCTGGCGAGATCAGGTCTGCGACCGTGCGGCCATTCCAGATCACGGTGTTCAAAAAATCTTCCATCAAGCCCCTACGATCTTATCCATCCGTGCCGCTAGTGCGGCGTCCAAATCGCTCAGCCCGCCCGTGTCATGCGTTGTCAGCGTGACCTCGACCGTTTTGTAGACATTTGACCATTCGGGGTGGTGGTTCAGTTTTTCAGCCCAGATAGCCGCCTGCGTCATAAAGCCAAAGGCCTCGACGAAATTGGCGAAGACATATGTCTTTTTCATCGCATCGCGGCCATCGACCGCTTGCCAGCCTGCATCTGTCATGGCCAGTCGGCCGGGCGCGTCTAAGGGCTTGCTCATTCCTGTTCCTCCACATTCGCCCGTTTGAAGGGGCCATAGCTGGTTAAAACCTCGATATCGTCCGTGATCGCGGCCCGTTCTGCCCTCAGATAATCCGCCACAGCCCCGCGAAACCCCTCGTCCGCCAGCCAATGCAGCGAGCGAGTAGGCGTCGGCATGTAGCCGCGCGCCAGCTTGTGCTCGCCTTGCGCGCCCGCCTCGACACGCGCCATGCCGTGGGCGATCGCATAGTCGATGGCTTGGTAGTAGCAGATTTCAAAGTGCAGGCAGGGGTGGTGTTCCGTGCAGCCCCAATAGCGCCCATAAAGCGTATCACGTCCGATCATATTCAGCGCCCCCGCGACAGGCACGCCGTCCTTCATCGCCAAAACCAACAGCATGTCATCGCGCAACGTTTCTTGGGCTATGTCGAAGAACTTGCGGGTGAGATACGGCTGCCCCCATTTGCGCGCGCCAGTGTCTTGGTAAAACTCCCAAAAATAATCCCAGTGCTCAGGCTCAATCTGATCGCCTGTCAGCGCCACGATATCACCGCCAAACGCCTGCGCCTGCGCGCGCTCCTTGCGGATGTTTTTGCGTTTGCGAGACGACAGGCTGGCGAGAAATCCATCGAAATCAGCATAGCCATCGTTGAGCCAATGAAACTGCTGCCCAACACGCGACAACAGTCCCATTTCCTCACCCGCCACAGCCTCGGCGTCTGTGCAAAAGGTAATGTGCAGGGACGACAGCTGGTTGTCACTGGCGATCTGGATCGCCCCTTGGGTCAACGCCGAAATACCTGCGACCTCGTACCCCGGTTTGGTCAGGAACCTGCGGCCCGTTGCGGGCGTATGTGGCACGGCGATTTGCAGTTTGGGGTAATATCGCCCGCCTGCCCGCTCCCATGCATGCGCCCAATTGTGATCGAAGATGTACTCACCTTGCGAATGTCCCTTGGCAAAAAGCGGGGCTACCGCGATCACCTCGCCCGCGATCCGGGCCGACAAATACCGAGGTTCCCAGCCCGTGCCCGGCCCCACCGATCCGCTGTCTTCCAGAGCGGCCATAAACCGGTAGGTCGTAAACGGATCAATCGAGCGCCCCTCCTCGGGACAGGCGCAGGCATCCCAGTCGGCCTGCCCGATATCGGTCAACCGCGTGTGCGCTGTGATTTCGATGGTGTCACTCATGCCCTGTCAGATGGGCCAAGGGCGCATCTGGTCAAGCCAAATAGCCTTCAAAGGTGATGCCTTCTGCGACTTTGCGGGCCTGCGCTTCTTGCTCGGCCGATTTGATTGTCCAACACAGGATAGCAGCACCATTATCCTTCAACTCGGCCACCCGAGCGCGGGTTAGATCAGCGGCCTCGTGACTGATAAAGGACGCGCCCACCGCGTCATAATCCGGAATGCCGCGCAGATGGTCACAGACAGCGGCAGGCAAAGGCGCCCAAGCGGTCGTGTCGTAAGCAGAGGTCACCAATCCGCGCGTCACATCGGGGGCGGATTTAGCCATCTCGGCAATCGCGTGCGGGTTAAACGACATCACGGCAACGGGACCATGGTAGGACGCGAGCAATGCGGCTGTGGCTCGCTCTAGCGGGCCGACATCAGGGCCCATCGCACCGTCTTGGTCCTTGATCTCGATCAGCAGAGGCACGCGGCCCGCGACCATATCCAACACCTCGGCCAGCCGGGGCATACCAGTCGGACCACCTATGAGCGGGATCGCCTCTAAGTCATCAGCCCTGCGTCCCGCAACCGGGCCCGTCTCAGGCGTTAAGCGCCCTAGATCGTAGTCGTGAAACACCATCGGCACACCGTCTGACGACAGTTGCAGATCAATCTCGATGCCATAGCCGTGGTGCAATGCGGCGGCGATCGCCTCGCGGCTGTTTTCGGGGCGACCATCTGTGACATCGTGCAAGCCACGATGGGCCAGTGGCTTGGTCAGAAAGGAATTATCAAGGGTCATTTGATTTCAAAAATCCCGTCAATTTCAACCATCACGCCAAACGGAAGCGACCCGGCAGATACGGCCGCCCGCGCATGCCGCCCCACATCGCCTAGCGCCTCGACCATGAAATCGGACGCGCCATTTATCACCTTGGGTTGGTCGGTAAATTCCGGGGTGGAATTGACGAAACCGCCCAGTTTCACCACGCGCACCAGCCGGTCCAGATCACCGTCACATGCGGCCTTGACCTGCGCCAGCAGGGCAATCGCACAGGCCCGCGCTGCCGCGACACCATCGTCGATACTGGCATCCCCCCCTAGTTTCCCGGTCATAAACCCATCAGGGCCCTGCGAAATTTGGCCAGACACATGCACGAGGGTGCCGGTCACCACATAGGGCACATAATTGGCCGCAGGTGCTGGCGCGTCGGGCAAGGTCACGCCCATCTGGGCCAATATCGTCTCAAAATGTCCGGCCATATCGCCCCCAAAATGCTCAGTTCACGCCACGCTAGCTTGCGGGTGACATGGGGGCAATGGGGCGGGCCTATCCTTCGCGGAATGCGCGGTTGAAATAATCGCTCAACGGCTTGATCAGATAGTCCATCGGGCTGCGGATGTCAGTGGCGATATAGGCCTCGACGGGCATACCGGGGATCAGGGTCATATCGCTGGGCAATCTTTCCAACTCGCCCGTGTTGAGCGCGATCTCGGTGCGATAATAGCTGACCTGCGAGTTCTGGTCTTGGAACGAATCCGCAGACACTTGGGTCACGGCCCCAAACAATTCGGGCGTGCGGCGCTGATCAAACGCGGAAAAGCGCACGGCGACCTCTTGGCCCACAAAAATCTGGTCGATATCTTGGGGCAACACCTGCGTGGTGATCACCAGCGGGCGATCTTGCGGCACCAGATAGAGCACAGGATCAGCCGGGCGCACGACCGAGCGTTCGGCAAAAACCTGCATGTTATAAACCACACCAGACACGGGCGCGCGGATATCCAACCGCTCTAGCTGGGCGACGAGGGTACGACGGCGTTCGGTCAATTCGATTTCATTGTATTGCAGATCGCGCAACCGGCTGATCGCCTCTTCGCGCACGGTGGTGCGCAGGCGTAAAATCTCGATTTCGAGCTCGGTAATCCGGCCTTCGGCCTGCGCTTTTGAGGCAGCCAATTCACCCGACCGCCCTTCAAGGCTCGACAACTCGCGCTGCAAGGCCAAAACGCGGGACGCCTGCGCAAGACCCCGGTCCAACAGCGATTGCTGATCGGCCAGTTCGGCCTCGATCAGTTCAATTTGTTGCACCAGCGCTGTCTGTTGGGCCACGATCCCGTCGATCTGGCTGCTGATCTGATCACGGCGGCGGGCCAGTTGTTCGGCCTGTTGGGTCTGGGTTTCGATGCGCGCTTCGAACAGCCGCACTTGGCCGCTCATCAATTCGCGTCCCACCTCGTTTTCGCTGTCCATCAGGAAGGCGGGAAAGGTGATGTCATCCGTGCCATCGCGTTCCGCCTCTAGCCTGCCACGCCGAGCCAAAACCTCTAGCAACTGGCTCTCGACGACCGACAGTTCTGACTGCAATTCATCCGCATCAAGCCGGATTAGCACATCCCCCTGCACGACAGTCTGCCCTTCGCTGACCAAGATCGCGGACACAACGCCGCCGTCTGGGTGCTGCACAACCTGATTGTTCTGCTCGACGTCAATCTGACCGGTCGAGATCACCGCGCCAGTGATCTGCGCCAGCACAGCCCAGCCGCCAAACCCACCAACGAGAACCGCCAGACCCAAAACGCCGAACATCATCGGCCCCCAGATTGAGGAAACTTTGGTCGATTTGCTCATGTCACACCTCCGCCAGCACCGCCGGCGCGTTTAATCTGTTCGTGGTTTTGGACCATCTCGGCCAACACCTGATCTTTGGGACCGTAAGCCTTGCGCATCCCGTTCTCGATCACGAGCAGCATATCGCATTCTTTGATCGCCGCAGGCCGGTGGGCCATGATCAACACGATCCGGCCTGTGTCTTTGAACGCGCGAATAGCGGTGTTCAGCGCCTCAGATCCGTCATTGTCGAGATTCGAGTTCGGCTCATCGAGCACCAGCATCACCGGATCGCCATACATCGCACGCGCAAGTCCGATCCGTTGCATTTGCCCGCCTGACAGGCGGCTGCTTTGTGCGGTGATCCGGGTGTCATACCCTTCGGGTAGCTTGAGGATCATCTCGTTCGCGCCCGCGCGTTTGGCGGCCAGCACCACGGCGGCATCATCGGGTTCCGCGCTGAGACGGGCGATGTTTTCTTTGATCGTGCCATCAAACAGGGCCACGCGCTGCGGCAGATATCCGATATGACGGCCCAACACGTCTGGCTCGTACTGGTCCAAGGCAGCGCCATCCAAACGCACCTTACCCGCCGCTGGCACCAACAACCCGGTCAGGGCTTTGGCCAAGGTCGATTTACCTGACCCCGACGAGCCAATGATGCCCACCGCCTGTCCGGGGTCCACGTGAAAGCTCATCATGCGCACGGTCGCGGCCTGTTCGCCGGGCAGCACCAAGGTAGCCTGTTCGACGTCTAATACGCCCTTAGGGCTGGGCAAAGCTGTGCGACCTGACTTTTCGGGGATTGTTCCCAGCAGACGCGACAACGACCGCCAACCTTCGCGCGCACGCTGAAATGACGCGGATTGACCCACGATCATCTCGATCGGGGCCAAAGCACGGCCCAATAGGATAGAACCCGCGATCATAGCACCCGGCGACAGTTGGTTTTGCAGCACCAGATAGGCACCCAATCCCAGCATCGCGGATTGTAAAAACAGGCGCACCGCTTTGATGGCACTGTTAAACCCACCGCTGGTTTCGGTCGCATCCAGACTGGCGCCAATACTGTCGGTGCGGGCGGTCTGCCAACGCTCAAACGCGGCGTCGCGCATCCCCAGCGCCATGACCAGTTCGCTCTCTTGCTTGATCTGGCTGCCCATCTGCTCGGCGCGCAGGGTGGCGCGGTTCATCTTTTCCAGCGGACCACGCGACACAAATTGGTTCAGCAAGGCCATGATGATCAAAACCACAGCGCCGCCAAGCGCTAACAGCCCCAGCGAGGTGTGGAACAAGAATATGCCCGCAAAGAACAACGGCGCAAACGGCAGATCAAACAAGGCCATCAAGGCTGGCGACGCAATCAGTTTCTGCACCGATTCCAGATCACGTTGGGCTGTCTGGGCCTCGCGTTGTACGGCCGCAGACCCGGTGCCGCGCACAGCCGCAGAAAACACCCGTTTGTCCAAACGCGCCTGTAGCCGCGCGCCGACACGGCCCATGATCTTGCCGCGCACAATATCCAGCAGACCCATCATGCCGAACAAAAATGCGACCAACACGGACAAAGCGATCAAGGTTTCCAGAGACCGTGACCCCAAAACGCGGTCATAGACATTGAGCATATAGAGCGGGCCGGTCAGCATCAGCGCATTCACAAAGAACGAGAATATTGCCACCGCCCAATATAAGTGGCGGCTCTCGCGACGGGCGGCGACCAGTTCGGCGCGCCCAAGTCTGGCAATATCTGCGTCTGTCATAGGTCTCTTCACGCCTGATTACTTAGTGTCTCGGCCTTCTTTTGCCATTTACTGTGGCAAAAGTCTGGCTCCAATTCACAATCGCTCATTTTTCCGCCAATGGCGTGGTGAAATCACCCATGATTGGCATAAGTATGCCGAATTGGATAATGAAAGCTAACAATCGTGATCATGCCCCGGCCCCTGCGACCCCAAACATCCGGCGCGATTGCGGCCTTGGTCGTTCTGACGGCGTGCTCCACGGCCCCTGCGGGCGTTGATATTCACGATCCCAATGAGGCACGCAACCGCAGTATACACGATTTCAACCGGGGCGTAGACAGCCTGTTTGTGCGCGATGCGGGCGAAATCTCCGAAGGGATCGACCCTGCATACACGCAACTGGTGGTGAACTTTGGCGACAACGTCGGTCTGCCCGGTGCCGTGATCAACGGTATTTTGCAGGCCGATATCCCAAGTGCGGGCACCAATGCGTTCCGCTTCCTGCTCAATTCAACGGTGGGCGTGGCCGGGTTGTTTGATCCTGCGGGCGTGCTCGGGCTGGACGAAGTCGAGACCGATTTTGGCGAAACGCTGTATGTTTGGGGAGTGCCAGAGGGGGCCTATGTGGAACTGCCGCTCTATGGGCCAAGCACTGAACGGGACGCGATGGGACGTGTGGTCGATCTGCTGATTGATCCGCTCGACAGCATCGGCCTGCCCGTGCAGCGCGACTACGGCACCATCGCACGCATCGGCGGGCAAGTGATCGAGCGCGGTGATATCGGCGACACGGTCGATTCCATTCTGTACGAAAGCGCCGACAGCTATGCCCAAGCGCGCCTGATCTACCTGCAAAACCGCCGCTTTGAGCTTGGTCAGACGGACCAAGCAGACACCGATACCTTTGTGGACCCATTCGAGGACTTCCAATGACCCAACTTCTCTCGCGCCGCCATATGATCGCCCTTGGCGCGGCGTTCGCAGCCAAACCCGCCTTTGCCGTCAGCGAAGGAGCGGCCCGCCAACTGGTCGAAGGGCTGGTGTCAGAGGTGAATACGGTCATCGCATCGGGCGCGTCTGAGGGCCAGATTTTGGCGCGATTTGAGAGCATCTTTGATCGCTATGCAGACGTCGACACGATCGCGGCCTATGTGCTCGGGGTAGAGCGTAGACGCGCCAGTGCGCGGCAACTGGCCAATTGGACACGCGCCTATAAAACCTACGTCGCGCGTAAATACGGACGGCGGTTTCGGGAATTTATCGGCGGCGAGATCGCGGTCGTGACAACACGCGGCCTGCCGCGCGGCGTCGAGGTCGAAACCAGTGTCGCGCTGCGCAATCAATCCCCCTTCCGGGTCGATTTTCATATCGAAGACAGCCGGGGCCGACCTCTCTTTTTCAACGTGGTGATCGAAGGCGTGAACATGCTGCTGAGCGAACGGGCCGAGGTTTTGGCACAGCTCGATGCACGCGGCGGTGACATTGACCGCCTGATTGCCGAGCTTTAGGCGCTAGTTTCCCCCAAAGATATTATCGAGCACCGAATTGACCGTATCGCCCGTAGTAGTGCCGCCGGGCTGCGCCGGTTGAACGCCGGGGTTGGGCTGCACATTTTGCGGCACAGAGCCAAATTCCTGCTGCAACAACAGATCCAACTCAAAGTCCGAGATGATCGTGTCGAAATTGGCCTCTAGGGTGTTGCCAAAATCTTCCGGGGCTTGCATCGGCAGCGGGGTGCGTTGCGCGCCAGCCAGCACGCCTTCCATAGTTTGCCGCCAAATCTCGGCGGGCAACCCGCCACCCGTGACACCTGTTAGCTGCCGGTTGTCATCGTAGCCCATCCAGACCCCGATGACATAATCGCTGGAAAACCCGACAAACCACGCATCGCGCTGGCCATTTGTCGTGCCCGTCTTTCCCGCCAATTGCACGCCCTCAATACGGCCACGCTCACCGGTGCCCTGCTCCACCACCTGATGCATCATCCATGTCAGTTGACGCGCGGCTTCTTCGTTGATCACACGTTCGCCGATGCCGCCACTTTGATCCATCAAAGGCTCGGCATCGCCTCGCAGGCGCAACTCGATCAAACCGTAAGGGTCCACCGACGAACCACCGTTTAAAATACCAGCATAGGCTGCTGTGATATCGAGCAATGTGACCTCGTCCACACCCAGCGCGAGGGCTGGTCCGTTGATCTCGGCGTTCACGATACCAAAGTCATCCGCCACCTTGCGCACCAAGTCGCGACCTACGGTTTCGGACAAGACGATGGCCGGGATGTTGAGCGAGGATTGCAGCGATTGCGTCAGCGTCACAGGGCCTGCAAAGGTGCGGCTGTAGTTTTCCGGGCACCATTCACCCGAACCGGGGGTCGTCCAGCAGGTGGGTTGGTCGATGATCACATCGTTCGGGCTGTAGCCCAGATCGAGGGCCGCCGCGAAAATGAACGGTTTGAACGCGGACCCCGGTTGGCGTTCGGCCCGTGTGGCGCGGTTGAACACGCCCGACGCGCGCACATCCGTGCCCCCAACCATAGCGCGCACGGCCCCATCGGCGGACATCACCACCACGGCGGCCTGCGCTTCGCTGCCCGCACGGACCTGATTTTCGAACACGTTGAGCACCGCATCTTCGGCCGCCTGCTGGATCGCCGGGTCGAGAGTCGTACGCATGATCACGTCTTCGGTCGTGTCGCGGGTGAAAAATTCGGGGCCCGTGGCCATCACCCAATCCGCAAAATATCCGCCCGGCAGACTGGTGCTGGCGATCTCGGACAGGGTGGCGGGCGCGTTCAAAACCTCGGCATAAGTCGCATCATCCAGATAGCCCTGATCGTGCATCAGACGCATCACTGTTTGCGACCGCGCTTGCGACCGTTCCAGATTGTTGAGCGGTGACAGGCGTGAAGGCGCCTGCAAAAGACCTGCAAGCATTGCCGATTGTTGCGGGTTCAACGTGGTGGCAGAGGCACCAAAGAACCGATTGGCCGCCGCCTCGGCCCCATAGGACGATCCGCCCATATAGGCCCGGTTGATGTAGATCGTCAGGATATCTTGCTTGGTATAGACCAACTCCATCGCGAGGGCATAGGTCGCCTCTTGGGCCTTGCGCCAGAGCGTCGTCTGGCGGCAATCGGCTTCATAGGCGCGCTCGCTGTCCCATTGCGTCGCATCAAAAGCACGGCCATTACACAGCAGCTTGGCCGTCTGCTGGGTCAGGGTAGACCCGCCGCGCCCACCGCCACCGCTGCCCAAGTTCGAGCGCACCGCATTGGCGATGCCGATGGGATCAATGCCGGGATGCCAGTAAAACCGACGGTCCTCGGTTGCGACAATCGCATTGACCAGATGCGGCGACGCCGCCCCAGCCGTGATCAGGCCGCCATATTGGTCGCCGCGCTGCGCAAAGACGTTCTGATACTGGTCCAGCATCGTCACCGACCCACCGACACGCCCGTCCACCAGATCTTCGACATCGGGCAATGTGGTCGCATAATACAACACGCCACCTGCCACGATTAGGGCGACAACGGCGGCCAAGCGCCAGCCGATGCCCCAGACCACGCGAAACAACAGACCAATCACCCGCAAAATGCCAAACGCCACAATGCCGAGGGCACCACGCTTGGCTTTTGCCTTGCGCGCGGCCGTAGGCTTGGCCGCCGCTTTGGGCTTGGTCGCCGCCCGGTTGTAGCGCTTGTCAGCCCGCAACGCCGGGGGTTTTTGAGAAGGACCGCTCATATCATGACCTGCTGGATCATTTGTTTTGCCGCACCATACGCGCGCTCATCGGGGATGTAGAGGCAGAAGTTTGTGCAGAGCGGCACGCAACATTTGATTAATTTTTAATCACAAGCCTGAATATGTGCAAAATTTGTGCGAACTTCTTGAATTCCAGTGCCCACACATAGCCCATAGCATTGAGACACCCCCCAAAATCGCCCCACCTAGTCCGCAAGGCCACGTGCATTGCGGGGCGCAATATTCACATCTCACGAGGGGGCTGCCCATGAAATACATCATCGCAACCATCAAGCCATTCAAGCTGGAGGAGGTGCGCGAAGCCCTCACGACGCTGGGAGTGCGCGGCATGATGGTCACCGAAATCAAAGGGTTTGGATCACAATCCGGGCACACCGAGATTTACCGCGGCGCGGAATATGCGGTGAACTTTGTCCCCAAGGTCAAACTCGAAATCGCGGTGCCCGACAACATGGCCACCCCCGTGGTCGATACCATCGCCCGGACGGCAAAGACCGACAAAATCGGGGACGGCAAGGTTTTCGTCCTCGATCTGGAGAGCGCCATGCGCGTGCGGACCGGCGAAATCAACGACGACGCGCTCTGAGCGGGCGTAACCACAGGAGATACTTCGATGACACCCAAAAAATTCCCGCTCCCCGTGCTGGCGACAGCCGCCGTGCTGAGCGTCACATTGGGCACCGCCCTCTCGGCCCAAGAGGCGGGCGTAAACGCCTCGACTGACACGGTCTTTATCCTCAATTCGCTGTTGTTCTTGATGGGCGGTTTTCTGGTGTTCTGGATGGCCGCAGGCTTTGCCATGCTCGAAGGCGGCCTTGTGCGATCCAAGAACGTGACGATGCAGATGACCAAAAACATCGCGCTGTTTTCGCTGGCATCGGTGGCTTATTACCTTGTCGGCTATAACCTGATGTACCCACTTGGCGAGAGTGAATTCGCCGCAGGTGCCGTCGATCCCGATGCAATTAACTGGTTGTTCTACAGCCTCGCAGAAGGCACGAACGACGACGGAGAAGCCATTGAGTCAGTCGTTGGCTACTTCGGCGCGATTGGCCCAGCAATCATGGAAGCGGTCGGCATTGATGCCGCCTCAGCAGACGATTATTCGTACGCCTCAACAGGTTCCGACTTCTTCTTCCAGTTGATGTTCTGTGCGGCGACAGCCTCGATCGTCTCGGGCGCATTGGCCGAGCGGATCAAGCTTTGGCCCTTTCTCGTGTTCACAGTGATCCTGACCGGCGTGATCTATCCGATCCAAGCCAGCTGGAAATGGGGCGGCGGGTTCCTCGACACTCAGTACGGGTTTCTCGACTTTGCGGGCTCGACAGTTGTCCACTCGGTGGGTGGCTGGGCCGCTCTGGTCGGCGCAATCATCCTCGGGCCACGTATCGGCAAGTACAAAGATGGCCGCGTTATCCCGATGATGGGCTCGAACTTGCAAATGGCGACACTCGGCACATTCATCCTGTGGCTCGGTTGGTTCGGCTTTAACGGTGGTTCGCAACTGGCGATGGGCACCATTGGCGATGTGGCTGACGTTAGCCGAATCTTTGCCAACACGAACGCGGCTGCTGCCGGTGGCGCGATCACAGCGCTGATCCTGACGCAGGTGCTCTATAAGAAACCCGACCTCACCATGATCCTCAACGGCGCCCTCGCAGGTCTCGTGTCGATCACAGCCGAGCCGCTGACGCCGACCCTAGGGTCCGCCACGCTGATCGGTGCTGTGGGTGGTGTGATCGTCGTCTTCGCCGTACCGTTCCTCGACAAGCTGAAGATCGACGACGTGGTTGGCGCGATCCCGGTCCACCTGTTCGCAGGTATCTGGGGCACGATGGCGGTTCTGATCACCAACCCTGAAGCGACGTTCATGGGTCAGTTGATGCCGATTATCATCGTCGGAGCCTTCGTGGTCGTCACCAGCGCCATTCTGTGGCTGATCCTCAAAGCCGTCATGGGTATCCGGGTCGACGAAGAAGCCGAAATCACCGGCCTCGACACAGCCGAGCTGGGCATGGAAGCCTACCCCGACTTCACCAAAGGGTAAGCAATCCGCGCAGTTTAAGTTTGACCTCGGGCATCCACGGTGCCCGGGGTTTTTTGTTGGCTCCCGTGAGGCGTGGACGCCAGAACATAGCCGCAGCGATACCGCTGACGAGCCCATAGATCATCTGCGAACCTGCCCCGCCGTGATCGGCCATAAACGCATTCTCATCGCGCAACGCCCTTGTCGGACGCGCATCAGGAAAGGACATCTCTCGGTGCAATGTGGTCGGTCGATCTGTCATCTCGGCTGCCTCCTGAAGGGTCTGATTGTCTTGACACCTCTCAGATTTACCCCGACGCTCAGGCGGACAAAATGAAACAGAATGAAGAGATCTTTTCGTGGATGAAAAGATGCTTGAATGGTCAGACCTCGCCCTATTCCTCGCCGTCGCCCGCGAAGGGGGGCTGTCGCCTGCCGCGCGTGTCACGGGCAAGAGCCCCGCAACATTGGGCCGCCGGATGCAAATGCTGGAGCGCGCGCTCGGGCGAGAACTGTTCATCCGGCACGACCGGGGCTACGAGCTGACCGCCGATGCGCAGGTGTTTCTGAGTGATCTCACGACCGTCGAAGCGCAGCTGACCGAGATCACAGCCCCCGCCACGAATGACCAGCACCCGATCGTCAAGCTGTCCGCCGGGCATTGGACGACGGTTCTGTTGATGGAGCATTTCGCTGATATCTGCGGCTCGCCACCCGATGTGCGTCTACGGTTTGCGACCTCCAGCAGCGTGCTCGACATGCCGCACCGCGAGGTGGCTATCGGCATCCGTAACGCAGCCCCCATGGAGCCAGCGCTGGCCGCACAAAAACTCGCGCGCGTCGATTTC
>CALHAP010000218.1 GCA_937931795.1 uncultured Paracoccaceae bacterium | reverse complement strand
TGATCCTCGCGTCCGCCTGTTTGCCAACGCTGTTCCAAGCGGTTGAGATCGACGGCGAGGCTTATTGGGATGGCGGCTACACGGGCAATCCCGCGCTGTTTCCGTTGTTTGAGGCGCATCTGCCGGATGATATTTTGGTCATCAATATTAACCCGCTGCACCGCGAAGAAGTGCCAACCGACAGCCAAGCGATCCAAAACCGGGTCAATGAAATCAGCTTTAATTCATCTCTGCTGCGCGAATTGCGGGCGATCAATTTTGTTCAACGCTTGCTCGCGAACGGCAAGCTGCCAAAGGGGTCGATGAAAAACGTATTGGTTCACATGGTGTCGGATGACGCGCTGATGAACGAGCTGAACGTCGCGACCAAAACCATTCCGACGCCGGTTGTCCTCGCGCGGCTAAAGCAAGCCGGAAGCGAGGCCATGGATGGATTTTTGAGCGCCCATGCAGACGATATCGGCAAACGAAATACGGTTGATATGCGCGAGATGTTCGCGATCTAGCCGTCGTTTGCCGCGAGCGGCAGCTCTGGTTCGTCAGAGGGAGCCTGTTCGGCGGGGTAGACAAGGCCCGCTGAGATGACCAGTTTTGCCGCATCCTCGACAGACATATCCAGCTCGATCACGTCTTGGCGTGGCAAAAACAGCAAAAATCCAGAGGTCGGGTTTGGTGTTGTGGGCAAAAAGACGGTCACGATTTCTTCGTCATAGGGCAGTTTGCGGTCCACCTCGCCCTTGGCTGAGGTTGAGATAAAGGCAATCGCATAGATGCCTTTGCGCGGATATTCGACCATGCAGGCCTTATCAAAAGATGTATCCGACTGCGCGAACACCGTCTCTGCGATCTGTTTGACCGCGTTGTAGATTGAGCGAACCACAGGCATGCGGCCAACGAGGCTCTCGCCAAACCTGATGAACGACCGCCCAACAAGCCCCTTGGCGATCCAACCAACGAACAGTGTAAAGAAAAGGAAAAAGATAACCCCGACGCCACGCAGGTTGATACCGATATAGGCCTCGGGGTCCAAACGCGCGGGCACAAAGGGCAACACCCAGCTGTCGAACCAGCCTACGACTGTCCAGATCAGCCAAACGGTCAGCCCAATGGGGGCGATGACCACGATGCCCGCCAGAAAGTTATTGCGCAGCGCGCCTAAAAACCCGCGACGGCGTGGCACAACGGTATGGTCTTCTTTGATCTGCAACGGTCAATTGTCCTATAAACGGCCCCTTACACCTAGGGCCGCACCTGTGCATACGCAACGGGCAAGGGCGTTAGAAGGTCTTAATCCTTAAACGCGCTCAAATTCCCTGCGATCTGTGCGGCCAAACGCGCGTTGTTAAGCACAAGTGCGATATTGGCGGTCAGACTGCGGCCTTCTGTCAGCTCAAATATGCGGCCGAGCAAAAACGGTGTGACCTGTTTGGCGGAAATACCCTGCGCGTCAGCCTCTTGCAGCGCTTGGTCAATATGGGGGGCGAGTTCACCTGCGGGGATTTCGCTCTCGGTCGGGATCGGATTTGCTATAAATTGGCCACCGCGCAACCCCATCGCTGCGCGCATCATGTGGGCGCACGCAATCTGACTGCTATCATCCATCCGCAACGGCGCGGCATGATCCGATGATGCAGACCAAAACGCTGGCAAAGCATCTTGGCCATAGGCAATCACCGGAACACCCAACGTCTCTAACACTTCATAGGTCTTTTCCAAATCGAGGATCGCCTTGGCCCCGGCGGCTACGACCGTTACCGGGGTTTGCGCCAACTCGTGTAAATCCGCGGAGATATCAAAGCTCAGCTCAGCGCCGCGGTGCACGCCACCAATCCCGCCAGTGGCGAAAACAGAAATACCTGCCAGATGCGCCGCGATCATCGTCGCCGCGACCGTTGTCGCCCCGGTGCCGCACGTGGCAATACAGGCCGCAATATCGGCGCGCGACAGTTTGGCCACATAACTGCGCTGCGCAAGATCGGTGAGTTGATCTTCTGTCAGACCGATGTGCAGGTTCCCGTCCAAGACAGCGATTGTTGCAGGCACAGCCCCATGCGCGCGCACCTCTGCCTCAACCAAACGCGCCGTCTCAACATTCTGCGGATAGGGCATCCCGTGCGTTATGATCGTGCTTTCCAGCGCAACAATTGGCTGGCCAGCATCCTTGGCTGCGACAACATCGGGCGCATAAATCAGGGGCAGGGTGGTCATGTTGGGGTCTCTCCAGAAACGTAGGTCGCAGCGGCATTTAGCGCGCGGCTCAGGGCCATGTCGGGTGTAAGGCCTTGAATGTCAGACGCAATATGCGCCGCCATAAAGGTATCACCCGCACCCGTGATGCGCGTGGCAAGAACCGTGGGCGGCGTTTGCGTGATGATATCGGTGCCAGTAGCCACGGATGCCGGTTTCGCGCCATCCGTCACCACCGCGCGTGCCACACCGCGAGAAACCATCCCAGCCGCCGCATCCGCGCTGGTGTTAAAGGTGGTCATGCACAGCAATCCCGCTTCTTCGAGGTTCACATAGAGCGTGGCCGATGGGTGGTTGATAAAGGCGAGCAACCGTTCAGCTTTGCCGGGGCTCGCTGGGGCCACGCGCAGATCAGCTTTGGCGAAACTGGGCGAGGTCGCGATATTTTGTAATTGTTCGCGCGTGAGATTTCCGTCCAGAGCGATGATCCCGCGCCATGGTGCATCAAGGCTCCCCAATCGACCATCTTCGAGTGGCGCCAAAATCCGCGCGCCAGCCGCTTCGAGCGAATGCGCATCGGCGAGGGCGGCCACCAATCCATCGGGCCCCTCAATCGCCATATAGACATCCGTCGGCAGATCGTCAGAGCGGTAAATATAGCTGCTGTCCAACCCCAGACGGGCCGCCTGCGCGATCAGCTGATCGCCCTCTGCATCACGCCCGAGCGCTGACAACAACGCAGGACGCAGCCCAAACCGCGCAAGCGTCATGGCAATGTTCATCGCCACGCCACCGGGAATACGCGTGATACGCCCCGGAACGTCAGACCCCACACGCATCGGCGTCGGCGTCCGTCCAATGACGTCCCAAAGCACAGAGCCAATGCATAAAATATCCGGTTTTTGAACCATGTAGGCCTTGTGACGCGTTGGAGTGTCAGAGGCAAGATATGGGGGGAAATTTGAGTGCCATAGCCACTGCGCACGCACGTTGAAGTGCAGTTTTTGCTTTTTTAGATTATCCTTTTCAAAGCTCTCGTTCCATCAGTTTCGCGCGGAACACTTCGGCGGATGTTTGATACCCCAGACACTTGCGCGGCGTTGCGTTTAGGGGGTCGCAAATCGACCTTGAATATCGATTTGTGAACGCCGTTGGGTCGGCCTTTCGGGGCAAGTATCTGCGCAGGCGATTGTTGGTGCTCTCTACCGTCCCCTTTTGCCACGGCGACCGCAGATCACAGAACCATGGATCGACGCCGAGACCGTCCTTGAGATGCTGCCAGGCCCGGAACTCGGTACCGCGATCAAAGGTTATGGACCGGCGGGCATTTGCGGGCAGGGGAGACAGGCTTTCGATCAGGGCCTCCATGACAGGTTTGGACTGACGGTCAGGGTTCTTGAGAACAACAGCAAATCGGCTGACACGCTCGACCAAGGACGTTACGTTGGCCTTGCCAAACTCCTTGCGGAACACCACCAAGTCGCACTCCCGGTGGCCAAACTGGTCGCGGTTGGCGATGACCACGGGGCGATGTGTGAATCGCCAATTCATCAAGGAAATGACGGCCATGGTGCTTACGCATGCCCCGCAGCCGCCGGTTCCTGCGGTGCCGAGGGAGGTGCTGTTAGAACTTCTCGGCGCGCCCATCTTTGGAATACGCGTACCGATAGATTGCCTCATGACTGACACGCATTGGGTGACGCTCCAATCGCATTCGATCTGTTCAAGCGACCAACCAGCTTCAAAACGGCTGAGCGCCACATCCATGAAATCTGGGAATCTGATCAACTTACAATGCACAGCGCGCCGCCCTCTATAGCAGCCTTGAGGTGCCCCTAGATTTGTAGACGCTTTGCTTGGTAATTTTGGAACCAAGGAGAGACGGATATGAACAAGGGAATGCGGTTTACGGATGAGTTTAAACAGGACGCTGTGGCTCAGGTTGTTGAGCGTGGTTACGCGGTC
>CALHAP010000217.1 GCA_937931795.1 uncultured Paracoccaceae bacterium | reverse complement strand
CCGCCGACGACCACACCGCCAGTTTCTGCCGTACCGCTCCCGGCATCGTCCTTGATGTTGCTTGCTGGTTTGGCTGGCTTGGGCGTCGCAGCACGCCGTAAGTCATAATGTCTGGCAGTCAGGCCGCGCACAAGCGTGGCCTGATTACTCAATTTAGCCGTTGCCGCGCTCTGCAAAGCTCTTGGTGATAAAGCTGGGCGCATCGTCGCCCATGCCGATAACCTTGGGACCATTGTCACGATGGCGTTGGTTGCGATTGTTGTCGCGGCGACCCCCATCGTTTTGCTTTGGTTCACCCCGCGGCTTGCGCTCTTGGCGCGGTTTTTGCTCGCGGGCCTTGGGTTGCTCTGGCTGGGCAGTCTCGGACGCGGGCTTTGCTTCAACGGGGACTTCGACCTTGTCTTCACGCGGCTTTCGACTGCGTGGCGCACGGCTGCGTTTTGGTTTGTCCTCGACATTGCGCCCATCGTCTTCGACCTCACCCGTGGGGGCAGGGCGGTTTAAGATTGGGTTGTCGAGACGCGGAATTTCGGATTGAACCAGCTTTTCCACGGCGGCGAAGTTCTTTTCGTCGCGCGGGTTACAGATCATGATCGTCGTACCCTTGCGCCCGGCGCGGCCTGTGCGCCCGATGCGGTGCACATAGTCCTCGGCGTGGCTGGGCACATCGAAATTGAACACGTGGCTCACGGCAGGCACATCAAGGCCACGCGCGGCGACGTCTGACGCTACGAGGAATTTGACCGACCCATCACGGAACCCATCGAGCGTGCGCATCCGGTGCGACTGGTCCAGATCGCCGTGAATGGGTTCCGCGTTATACCCGTGTTTTTTCAGCGACTTGGCGACGATATCAACATCAGATTTGCGATTGCAAAAGATGATTGCGTTCGTACATTCCGGCCCTTCGCCTTCGATCAAGGCGCGCAGCAGATCGCGTTTTTCGCCGTCGGCTTTCTCGCGGCGCGAGCCTTTGAACATGACCACACCTTGTTTGATGTTGTCGTTCGTGGTGGCGGCGCGGGCGACTTCGACCTTGGCGGGGTTCGACAGGAACGTATTGGTGATCCGCTCGATCTCGGGGGCCATCGTGGCCGAGAAAAACAGGGTCTGACGGGTAAATGGCGTCATGCCAAAGATCCGCTCAATGTCGGGGATGAACCCCATGTCGAGCATCCGGTCGGCCTCGTCCACGACCATGACTTTGACGTCCGATAGGATCAATTTACCGCGTTCAAAATGGTCGAGCAGGCGGCCCGGTGTCGCGATCAGCACATCGACGCCTTTGTCGATCAGCGTGTCTTGTTCTTTGAAGCTGACGCCGCCGATCAACAGCGCTTTGGTCAGCTTGGTGTATTTGGCGTAATTGTCGAAGTTCTCGGCAACCTGCGCTGCGAGTTCCCGTGTGGGGCAGAGAACCAAGCTGCGCGGCATGCGTGCGCGTGCGCGACCTCGGCCCAACAGCGTGACCATCGGCAGAACAAAACTGGCGGTTTTGCCGGTGCCGGTCTGGGCAATCCCCAACACATCGCGGCCTTCGAGGGCGGGCGGAATTGCACCCGCTTGGATGGGTGTGGGGGAGGTGTAGCCGGTCTCGTCGATGGCTTTCAGCACCTTTTTGTCGAGCTTGAGGTCGGCAAAGGTGATGGTGGGTTCTTCGGGTGTCGTATCGGTCAAGTCAGGCCCTTTCGCGTTTGGCGGCTGATGGCCGCAAAGATCGCGCGGCCCGTCCGGCCGTATTGCCGGTACGTTGGACAACGCTCGGGTAGGACAATTGTTGCGAAACGTCAAGAAGAGGCTGGTTTTGAGCCCGATTGGACGGATTTTCGAGGCGAACTGCGACCTTAGACCATCATTTCCTTGGTTGCGGTCAGTTTGATCTCTGGATGGTCGCGCTCCACGCGGTCGATGTCCCATTGCAGGCGCGTCAAATATACCAGATCACCGTCATTGTCGGCGGCGATGTGTTGTTTGTTGACGTTGACGAATTTATCGACGTCCGCTTTTTCCCCCGACAACCACCGCGCAGAGGTGAATTGCGATTGCGAGAATGTCACGGGCAGGCCGTATTCCATTTCAATCCGGCTGGCGAGCACTTCGAATTGCAATTGCCCAACAACGCCCACGATAAAGCCCGATCCGATATTGGGTTTGAACACTTTTGCAGCCCCCTCTTCGGCGAATTGCATCAGGGCTTTTTCCAAATGTTTGGCCTTCATTGGGTCGCCCGCGCGCACCGATTGCAGCAATTCCGGCGCGAAGGACGGGATGCCCGAGACGCGCAGCGCTTCGCCTTCGGTTAGCGTATCGCCGATGCGCAATTGGCCGTGGTTGGGGATGCCGATGATGTCGCCTGCCCAGCCTTCCTCGGCCAATTCGCGGTCGGCAGCGAGGAACATGACGGGATTGCTGACGGCCATGATCTTCTTCGATCGTACATGCGTCAGTTTCATGCCCCGCTGGAAATGGCCGGACGCAAGGCGGACAAAGGCCACGCGGTCGCGGTGCTTTGGGTCCATGTTGGCCTGCACTTTGAACACAAAGCCTGCGACTTTGGGTTCTTCAGGTGCGATGTTGCGCGGCGATGCCGATTGTATCTGCGGTTCTGGCCCGAAGTCGGCAATGCCGCGCATCAGTTCTTGCACGCCAAACGAGTTGATCGCCGAGCCGAACCATATCGGTGTCATATGCCCTTCGAGCACGCTTTGGGTGTTCAGCTCAGGCAGCAAGGCGCGGGCCATCTCGACCTCTTCGCGCAGCTTGTCCAACAGATCAGCGGGGATGTGATCGGCGATCTGTGGGTCGTCTAACCCGTTGATCTCGATGCTTTCCGCGACCTTGTTTCGGTCGGCGCGATCCATGAGTTCAAGCCGGTCGTTGAGCAGGTCATAACACCCCATAAAGTCGCGCCCGACCCCGATGGGCCAAGAGGCGGGGGTGACGTCAATGGCGAGGTTTTCTTGGATTTCGTCAATGATCTCAAACGTATCGCGGCTCTCGCGGTCCATCTTGTTACAAAACGTCAGGATCGGCAGGTCGCGCATGCGGCAGACCTCGAACAGCTTGCGCGTCTGGCTCTCGACGCCCTTGGCCCCATCAATGACCATCACGGCGGCGTCTACGGCGGTGAGCGTGCGGTAGGTGTCCTCGGAGAAATCCGAGTGGCCAGGCGTGTCGACGAGGTTGAAACGGTAGTTGACCTCAGGCCCCTGAAAATCGAACGACATGGCAGATGCGCTGACGGAAATGCCGCGATCCTTTTCCATCTGCATAAAGTCCGACCGCGTGCGCCGCGCCTCACCCTTGGCACGCACCTGACCCGCCATCTGAATAGCACCGCCAAACAGCAGAAACTTCTCGGTCAAGGTCGTCTTGCCCGCATCCGGGTGCGAGATGATCGCAAAGGTGCGGCGACGGGCGATTTCGGGCGGCAAGGCGGGGCGATTTGTCATGAGTGCGGCATAGGCGAAGTGCTGCGGCGAGGCAACGGGGCGTGTGATTGCCGTCGTGGTGTGTGCGGTCTATGTCTGGTGCAAATTGATCAGGGAGCGAACACTATGGACTTAGGCATCAAAGGCAAAACGGCGATCATCTGCGCGTCGTCCAAGGGGTTGGGGCGCGGATGTGCCGAGGCGTTGGCAGAGGCAGGCGTGAACCTCGTGCTCAACGCGCGCGGGGCCGAGGCGTTGGAGGCGACGGCAGAGGCGTTGCGCAGCGCTTACGGCGTCGATGTGAAAACCGTGGCGGCCGACATCACCACGGCTGAGGGGCGCGAGGCTGTGCTGGCGGCTGCGGGCGACGTTGATATCCTCGTCAACAACGCAGGCGGGCCGCCCCCCGGACTATGGTCCGATTGGAACCGCGACGATTTCATCGCGGCCATCGACGGCAATATGCTGACCCCGATCCAATTGATCCAAGCGGTCCTGCCCGGCATGATGGAGCGTGAGTGGGGTAGAATCGTCAATATCACCTCTGGCTCGGTCAAGGCCCCGATCCCGCAGCTGGGTCTGTCCAATTCGGCGCGCGCTGGCCTGACCGGCTTTGTCGCGGGCACGGCGCGTCAGGTGGCGCATGCGGGTGTCACTATGAACAACATCCTGCCGGGTATCCACGCCACGGACCGTGCTGTCAGCCTCGATGCTGGCGTGTCCAAAGCGCAGGGCATCACGCCTGATGAGGCGACAGCACAGCGCAAGGCCACGATCCCCGCGCGTCGCTACGGCACTGCGGGTGAGTTTGGGGCGACCTGCGCGTTCCTGTGTTCGCAGCATGCGGGCTTTATCGTAGGCCAAAACATCGTGCTCGACGGCGGGGCGATCAACGCCACGATCTAGGCCGAAAAACCCACGAAATCAGTCGATAACACCAAAACACGCCTCGCATTGGGGCGTGTTTTGTGCTATTGATAACACATCATCAAATTTAGGAGAAAGGAGCGTCCATTGGGAGAACGCAGGTAAGAATCGTGTGTCTTGAGCTGGTGTTTGTGTGGCTCGTCTATTTCATTTTTGGCCTTGTGGCGGACTACGATATGCCCGTCTGGCTGACCGCGATGGTGGTGGTTTTGGTGGACCGCATCATTGGATTGATCAGCGCCCATGCCGCGCGCAAACGCAGCGCCATCGGGCGCGACGCCGCGTGACTTGGCAAACACCCCCATCCTTGGTATCGCCACCTCAAACCCGATAGTTTCCATCGGGATTACCGCCGGGGGCCGCCTTTTGTCACAAGAACCACGTCTTGAAGTGCGCAATCTCAAGCGGGCGTTCGAAGGGCGGTCTGTCGTTGATGACGTCTCGATGACGGTCATGCCGGGGCAGGTGACATGCCTGCTGGGGCCGTCTGGGTGCGGCAAATCCACGACGCTGCGGATGATCGCGGGCGTCGATATGCAAGACAGCGGCACTATCCATGTGGACGGCAAGCTGGTTTGTGACACCATCTTTCGCGTACCACCAGAAGGGCGAAGCATTGGCTTGATGTTCCAAGACTTCGCGCTGTTCCCGCATTTGGATGTGGCTGGCAACGTGGCGTTTGGGTTAAAAGGCCGAAAGGGTGCGAACCGTGCCCGCGTCGAAGAACTGCTGGATAAGGTCGGCATGGCGCGCCACATCGACCGCTATCCGCATGAGCTGTCGGGCGGTGAACAACAGCGGGTGGCACTCGCCCGTGCGCTGGCCCCGCGTCCCAAGATTATGCTGATGGACGAGCCGTTCTCGGGTCTCGACGACCGCTTGCGCGACGACATCCGCGACGAGACGTTGACGGTGCTCAAGGACGAGGGCGCCGCCGTCCTGCTGGTCACCCACGAGCCTGATGAGGCGATGCGCATGGCTGATGAGATCGCGCTGATGCGCGGCGGCAAGATCGTGCAACGCGGCGCGCCCTACAACATCTACAATACGCCCGTCGACAAAGAAGCGGCGGCGTTTTTCAGTGATATCAATGTGATCCGCGGTGCTGTGAAAGGTGCGTTGACCGAAACGCCATTTGGCCAGTTCCTCGCCCCCGGTGTGCCGGATGGCACGCAGGTTGATATTGTTATTCGGCCCCAGCACCTAAAGATCGACTTTGACAGGGGTGGCTCAGGCCCGAACCCAACACCGCAAATGGGCACGCCCGCGCGCGGGGTCGTGCAGCGGGCGCGGTTTATGGGGTCCGAGAGCATCGTGGATTTTAAGATGGATTTCGACGGCTCGGTCCTGAAGGCGCGTGTGCCGTCGGTGTTC
>CALHAP010000216.1 GCA_937931795.1 uncultured Paracoccaceae bacterium | reverse complement strand
CACAGCCGACCCATGTTGCTGGCCCGCACCAGTGCCCACCAGATCAGGTGCATCCGCTTTGATCCGACCATCATTGCCAAGCGTCAGAGTCCAAACGCGGTCTTGGGTGTTGCCGCTGTCGTATTTGAAATGCTCGGTCATCGTGCCGACATTGCCGTTCCAGCTGGCATTGAAATTCGCGACAAACCGGGACGTGACGCGGCCCGTGGGGCCATAAATCACGCCTTCGCATTCAATCGGGCCATTCAGGCGTTCGCGGATGTCGAACTGGGGTCCACCGGCATAATCAGCAGCGCTTTGCGCCCAAAAGGATGCATATCTCGCGCGCAACAGGGTCGCGCCAACCATCATGAGAACCGCTAAGCCGAGGGCGGCAATAAAAGTCGTCATCTCTCAGTCCTCCAGTTTGGTTGCGGCCAGTAGGGCAATCGCGACCAGTTTCAGCGCCAAAGGCACCCCCGCATAGAGCACCGTCAGCATGGTTTGCGCCTGCGCGGGATAGATCCCGGTTTGGGCATCGAACCCCGCCCCTTCGAGCAGGGGCAAAAGCAAAACGGCGGCAAAGGCCAAGGTCGCCTTGTTCATCAACGACCAGAGGCCAAAGCCCTGCCCGCCATTGGGTGCGACCCGTGCCATCCGTTTGGCAAACATCGCAGGCAGCAACGTCAGGTCCGCCCCGATCGTCGCTCCACTTAATACGCAGATGATGGCAAATTGGATGTGATCGCCCGCCCCTAACATCAAGGTGAGACCGAATGACGCAACCGCGGCCAGCATTGCGGCCAGCAAAACAGGCTTGGGCCCATAGCGTGCTGCCAACGCGCTCCACACCGGTGACGACAGGGCGGCGGCCAGAAAAAACAACACCAGCAGCGGCCCCTCCCATCCGGGTGCTTCTAGGCGGCCTTCGACGTAGAACAAAAATAATGTGGATGAGACGGCCAGTGGTGTCGCGTTCACCAATGCGAGGAGCAGCAGCTTGCGCGCCAAAGGATCGCGCAGGATGGTGCCAATCGGCGTCGGCGCATCGTTCTCTAATCTCGCCGACCATTCGCGTGACATCGCCACAACGGCCAGCGCCACCGCCACAGCAAACCCCACCGCAAAGACCGCAAAGGGGGCCGCGACCACGCCTATCAGAACCGTCGGTGCCACAGCCGCCACGCAGACCCCGAGCAAGGCCCCGGTTTCGCGCCACGCCGCCAGCCGCGTGTGACCGCCCCGCAGCGCAGCACCTTTGCGCACGCCTTGACCGTAAAAGTTGATCGTCAGAAACGAAAACGCCGAAAACAGCCCCGTCACCGTGATCGCGAACCAGAGCGCGGGCGCGAATGGTGGGGCCACGGCAAACAGCCCGAGCATCGACAGCGCAAGGATCAACCCGCCGATAGCCACAGCCAACCCGCGCCTGCGCAAACGCTCGGATACCCAGCCCAAGGCCGGGTCTTGCACCACATCAATCAGACGCAGACCGAACAAGATGGTGCCCAGCAACGTCAAGCTGACCCCGTAATTGTCGGCATAAAACTTAGGCGCATAGATATAGATCGGCAGCCCCGCCGCCGAGATGACAGCACCCATCAGGGACCACGCAGGCAAACGGTCACGCCAGAACTGCGTCATTGGCTGATCTCGTCTGACGGTGGCTCGGGGCGCGAACGAAATTGAGCGCCTTTCCACCACAGCTTGATCGCTTGCCAATGAATGAGCGTGAGCACGCGGCGTGATCCGAAGGGGCGGCGCAGGGCGGCCATAAGAATGCGGCGATTGGTCAGCGGCGCGCGCGGGCCGCGCAATGTGGCAATCAAGCCGCCGTTGCCCTGCTTATAGTCGATCCAAATGCCGATCTGATCCACCGTGATATCAAACCGGAAGGTGTAGGCCCCTTCGACAGGCTGGAACGGCGAGACATGGAAAATCTTGTCCGCCTCAATCGTCTCGTCCCGCGTGATCTCGCGCAGGTCAGCGTGGCGGCACAAATAGGAATGACGGTCGCCAAACGTATTGCTGACCTCGGCGATAACGACACGCAGCACGCCCCCCGCATCATGACAAAGCCAAAAGCTGACGGGGTTGAACACATGCCCCCACACCTTGGGCTGCGCCAACAGATCAATGCGGCCGGTGAGGTCGATGTTATGATCTGCCAAGACGCCACGCACCCACGCGGCCCCTGTCCCGACCTTGGGCGCGCCACCGTGGTCTGTATCGGCCAGCGAGAACACACCGCGACCATTGCGGGAAAACAGGGATGGGCCCGCGATCTCAGCCTCGGCATCCACCAAGATATAGTCGATGGAATAGCGAAAGGCGTTTTTCACATCGCCGCGTCTGCCGTGATAGGTCTCGGCGGCGATATGATCGACAGCGCTCACGCGGCAGGGACGGCTGTGATACCACGCACCACGTCAACGGCGCTCGACAGGCCGTCTTCATGAAAGCCATTCTTCATCCACGCGCCACAAAACCACGTGCGGCGACGCCCGTTCATGGCAGCGATGGTCTTTTGGGCGGCAAGCGCACCTTGGTCATAGACCGGATGATGCAATGTCACCTCGTCCCAGATCAGTGCCGGATCAATTGCGCGCTGCGTGTTGAGCGTGACAAACAACGGATCCCCCGTCAGCCACGGTTGCAGCGAATTCATCCAATAGGTCAGGTCAATATGGTCGCGCGCAGCCTCGGCCCCTTGCGCATAAATCCACGACGCCCAGACCTTGCGCCGTTTTGGCATGATCGCGGCATCTGAATGCAGCACAATCTTGTTGGCTTGATATTTCACAGCCCCCAAGGCCTGCGCTTCGTCCGCATCGGCATCTGACAGGATGGCGAGGGTCACATCGGAATGGGTGGCAAAGATCACCTCGTCAAAGTCTTCCCAGTCGCCGCCCTGCGCCTTGATCTGCACGCCATCCGGGCTGCGCTGCACCGCATCAACGGGCGTGCCAAGCCGGGTTTCCACACCCTTTTTATCCAGCGCCGCCCCCAGTCGGGTGACATATTCAATCGACCCACCTTTGACCGTGTACCACTGATGCTGGCCATAGACGCCCAACAGCGCGTGGTTCTCGAAAAAGCTGATCATTGCATGGGCAGGAAAATCGAGAATTTTATCTGTGGGCGTCGACCAAATCGCCCCCGACAGCGGCAACAGGTAGCGTTCGCGAAAATACTCACCCATCCCCAGCTTTTCCAGCAGTCCACCGATGGTCAGGCTTTCATCTTTGCTGGCGGCGACCGCATGTTTGTTAAAGCGAAACACATCACGCAGCATCCGCAGGTACTTTGGGTTCAGCGCATTCTTGGGCTGGGCAAAGACGGCCCCCAGACTGGTCAGCGCATATTCAAAAGCACCATCATCAAACGACGCACCAAAGCTCATGTTCGATTTCACCACCGGCACGTCCAGCTCTTTAAACAGCGCGGCCATGTGGGGGTAGTTGGCGTAGTTGAACACGATAAACCCAGTATCAACCGCCTGATCACGGTTTTTCCCGCCCATGCGCGTCCGGGCATGACCGCCAAGACGGTCTTCGGCCTCGAACAAGACCACAGAATGGGCGTCTGCCAGCATATGCGCGGCCCCCATCCCGGAAATCCCAGCCCCGATCACGGCAATCTTCTTGCGCGTCTGCGCAGGGCGCGCGGTTATATCACCCGCCGTGTTGAGGTCTTTCATGAAATCGGGTCCAATCCGTTCGTTTCGCCATATAGATGACAGTGTTACGCGGGCGGGCCAACGGCGGATGCAAAGAAAGTCAGTTTGCTTTGATCCGACTGCTGCATAGCCGCGTACACTTTGTATGTTAGGTCAAACATCTCTTTTGTCGCAGGGCGCTCATCATGCGCAGGCTGTAACGAGCATAACTGATGCAGTGCGCAGCGCTGAGGGCCATCTGAGGGTTATTGTGAACGATTTGCCAAAACGCACTGAATGGCTCGCTGAAATGAGGGCCATTCGCGATACGCAGGACACCGACGCATTCGCGCGGATTTTTGCGCATTTCGCACCACGTGTGAAAGCGTTTTTGATGAAGGGCGGATCATCGCCCGAATTCAGCGAAGAATGCGTCCAAGAGGTGATGGCGACCTTGTGGCGCAAAGCCCACCTGTTTGATCCGACCAAAGCCAGCGCATCGACCTGGATCTTTACCATCGCGCGAAACCGCAAGATCGACATGATCCGCAAGCAACGGCGTCCCGAACCCGAAGACCTGCCGTGGGGGCCGGCCGAAGAACCTTCCGCCGCCGATACGATGGCGCTGACCGAAGAAACAGAAATTTTGGCGCGCGCAATTGCCGCGTTGCCCGACAAACAACGCACGTTAATTGAAAGGGCGTACTTCGGAGATTTGACCCACAGCGAGATTGCCAAAGAAACAGGGCTGCCGCTTGGGACGATCAAATCACGGATACGTTTGGCGCTAGATCGCCTGCGCCACGAGATGAAATGAAGATAGATATGACACAGATAAATCACCACCTCACCGATGGTCTGTTGATGGGATATTCAGCAGGCACCCTGCCCGAAGCGTTCAACCTCGTGGTCGCCTCGCATATTTCGCTCTGCGATGAATGCCGCGCGCGGATGCACGAATTTGACGCCGTGGGCGGCGCTGTCATGGAGCAACAAGGCGACGTGCCCATGGGCGAAGGCGCGTTTGCGGCCACCATGGCGATGATCAACAGCGGCCCTGAGATGGACATGCCGGCCCCGCCGCGCAACGCGCCATCGGTGCTGCCACAGCCCGTGCGCGATTACGTGGGCGGTGATCTGGACAGTGTGACATGGCGCAAGATCGGCGGCGGCGTGAGCCAAGCCGTGCTGCCCACAACACGCGACGCCAGTGTGCGCCTGCTGAAAATTCCCGCAGGTGTCGCCGTTCCAGATCACGGGCATCGCGGCACCGAATTAACGCTGGTATTGCAAGGCGCGTTTGAAGACGAATCTGATCGGTTTGCCGCCGGTGATATCGAGGTCGCGAACGAAGAAATGGTGCACCAACCTGTCGCAAAACAGGGTGAAGACTGCATCTGTTTGGCTGCTACAGATGCGCCGTTGCGGTTCATGGGCCTCATCCCCCGCATCGCACAGCGCGTTTTGCGAATTTAACACGACCTCACGATTCCCTCGACAAAAAGCCTCGCATCTTTGCGGGGCTTTTTTATTGCGAGGCGACGCCCTACCCCCCGCATATCCCGCTCGCAGAATCGCACGTCATCATGCTATGGCTTGTATCATGGCCAGCACAAACCCCAACATAAGCGCAGATCGCCCAGTGATCCGCCAGCTCGACGATGCCGCAATCAACCGGATTGCAGCAGGCGAAGTGGTCGAGCGCCCCGCATCGGCGGTCAAGGAGTTGGTCGAGAACGCCATTGACGCAGGCGCGCACCGCATCGACATCACCATCGCGGACGGCGGGCGCACCCTGATCCGCGTGGCAGATGATGGCTGTGGTATCGGGGCAGATGAATTGCCGCTGGCACTCAGCCGACATGCGACGTCGAAAATCGACGGTTCGGACTTGCTCAACATCCACTCCTTCGGCTTTCGGGGCGAGGCGTTGCCATCGCTCGGGGCCGTGGGCCGCTTGACCATCACCAGCCGCACGACGGGAAATGCTGCTCATATGATCGCGGTCGAGGGCGGCACGGTCCAGCCCGTCCGCCCCGCAGCCTCCGGCCCCGGCACCACCGTTGAGCTGCGCGATCTGTTCTATGCCACGCCCGCCCGCCTGAAATTCCTACGCACCGACCGCGCCGAGGCCCAAGCGGTGGGCGATGTGATCAAACGCCTCGCCATGGCCGAACCCTTTGTCAGCTTTACCCTGCGCGACACCAGCGGTGGCAACGACCGGCAAGTGTTCCGCGCCGACGCCGAGACCGGCGATATGTTCGACGCGCTGCTGGGGCGTTTGCGCAGTGTGATGGGCCGCGATTTTGCCGAGAACGCGATCCCGATTGACGCCGAACGCGAAGGGTTCCACCTGACGGGCTATGCAGCCCTACCGACGTACTCGCGCGGGGCCGCCGTCGCGCAATACCTGTTCGTCAATGGCCGTCCGGTAAAGGACAAGCTGCTGACCGGCGCGCTGCGCGGCGCCTACATGGATTTCCTCAGCCGCGACAGGCACCCTGCTGCCGCTCTGTTCGTCGATTGCGATCCAAAGCTGGTCGATGTGAACGTCCACCCCGCCAAGTCCGAAGTGCGGTTTCGCGACCCCGGCACCGTGCGCGGCCTCATCGTCAGCGGGTTGCGACATGCGCTGGCGAACGCCGGACACCGCGCCTCGACGACTGTGGCGGATGCCACGCTGGGGGCCATGCGCCCGCAACCGACCGAGCCGCGCGTCTACCAGATGGACCGCCCGTCGCAGGGCGCGCGCAGCGCTACGTATCAAGCACAGGCACTTGATTTCGAAGGCTTTGCCGAAACCCCATCGGCGAGGTTCGAACACGCGCCCGTCGAGACAGCACACCTGCCGCTGGGGGCCGCGCGCGCGCAGGTGCATGAGAACTACATCATCGCGCAGACCACCAACGGTATGGTCATCGTCGATCAACACGCGGCCCATGAACGGCTAGTCTATGAACGGTTAAAGACGCAGATGGCCGAGAATGGAGTGGCGGCACAGGCCCTGCTCGTCCCCGATATCGTGGAACTGCCCGAGAACGACGCCACAGCCTTGCTCGCCATTGCGGACGACCTGCGCGCATTGGGGCTAACCATCGAAGCCTTTGGCGGCGGGGCTGTCGCGGTGCGCGAAACGCCTGCGATTTTAGGCGAGGTCGATGCCCAGAGCCTGCTGCACGACATCTGCGACGAGCTGGCAGATCAGGGCACGAGTGCCACGGTCAAAGCCCGCCTCGACGCGATCCTCAGCCGTGTCGCCTGCCATGGCTCGATCCGATCAGGCCGCCAGATGCGTGCCGAGGAAATGAACGCCCTGCTGCGCGACATGGAAGCTACCCCGCATTCGGGCCAATGCAACCACGGACGGCCGACCTATGTGGAGTTGAAATTGCAGGACATTGAGCGATTGTTTGGACGTACATGATTGAGATTAATGGATATGTGATCGCCTTTGACGATCCGGTGGTAATCGCGGCGATGGTCGCGGGCGCGCTGGTAATACTGCTGTTTATCATGCTGTTTCTCGCCGTCAGCCGCGCGGGCCGCTCGTCGCATCTCGCGGAATCGCTCGCGCGTGAGATGGCCAACATGGCCCCGCGTGTGCAGAGCCTGTCTGACGGTCAACAACAGCTCGCGGGCGGTCTCAGCCATGTCTCCGAGGCGCAGGCCGCCAGCCAAGGGCATATGCTCAAACTGATGGAAGACCGATTGGCCAAGGTCAGCGAAACCGTGCAGGGCAATCTCAGCCATAGCGCCAAATCCACCGCCAAGAGCCTCGGCGAGTTGCAGCAGCGCCTGCAAACCATCGACAAAGCGCAGGACAATATTACCAAGCTGTCGGGCGATGTTCTCAGCCTGCAAGACATCCTCGCCAACAAACAAACACGCGGTGCCTTTGGCGAGATCCAGCTGCGCGACATCGTCTCAAACGCGCTGCCGCCCGACAGCTACAACATGCAAGTCACACTTTCGAACGGCAAACGCGCCGATTGCCTGATCCACCTGCCCAATCCCCCCGGGCCTATCGTGATCGACGCGAAATTCCCGCTGGAGGCCTATGAGGCGCTCTATGCCGCCGAGACCGAGCACGACAAAACGCTGGCGGCGCGGCAGTTCAAGACCAGCCTGCGCACCCATATCAAAGCGATTTCCGAGAAATACATCCTTGATGGCGAGACCGCCGATGGCGCGCTGATGTTCCTGCCGTCCGAGGCGGTCTATGCCGAGCTGCACGCTTCGTTTGGCGATGTTGTGCAAGACAGTTTCAACGCCCGCGTCTGGATCGTCTCGCCCACGACCTGCATGGCGACGCTGCACACGATGCGTGCAATCCTGAAAGACGCGCGGATGCGCGAACAGGCGGGGGCGATCCGCACCGCGATCCGTCTGCTGCACCGCGACGTCGAGATGGTGGTGACCCGCGTGGACAAGCTGAACACGCATTTCGGCCAAGCCCGCGCTGATCTCGACGGGATCAACACTGCCGCCGAACGCGCTGGTAAACGCGCGGCCAAGCTGGACAATTTCGAGTTCGACGAAAACGATGCTGTGGCCGCCTCTGAGGACCAACAGCGCGTTGTGGCGATCATGCGCCCAGACGCGTAACGCCAATCGGCGGCGGATTGCGGCGGGGTGACCCCCGCCCGCGCATTACTCGGTCGTGTCCAACCCCTCGGGTTGTCCGACCACCACAAAATGCAGATCATCCGCCGTGTAGAGTTCGGAAGCGACGCGGTTGATTTCATCAAGGGTGACAGCGTTGATGTAGTCGTTGCGGTTGCTGACGTATTCTGTCGGCAAGCCTTGGACCTGCATCCCCACCAAAATCTCGGCAATCGGGCCGTTGCCGTCAAACCGCAGCGGGTATTCACCGGTGATATATGTCTTGGCGGCATCCAGCTCTTCTTGGGTGATCCCTTGGGTCGCGATGCCGTCCCATTCGGCGCGGATCACCTCG
The DNA here is from genome assembly GCA_937931795.1 of uncultured Paracoccaceae bacterium. Taxonomy (GTDB): domain Bacteria; phylum Pseudomonadota; class Alphaproteobacteria; order Rhodobacterales; family Rhodobacteraceae; genus JALZWD01. The sequence goes on along the minus strand of CALHAP010000216.1, from coordinate 9,092 downwards.
ATGGCCTCGGCTATCGCTCCGTTTTCGGATGCGACCGATCCCAGTACCAATTCCGCGTGATCCTTGGGGACCAGATAGGTGCCGATGCCGTAGGTCAGCCCCCGCTTTTCACGCACCTCCTGCATCAAACGGCTCTCGAAACCGCCACCGCCGAGGATGTAGTTCAGGATGTAGGCGGCAAAGAAATCCTCGTCGTCGCGCTCGATCCCCGAATGCCCGAACAAGGCCACCGCTTGGGGGGTAGCGAAGTCGATGACGGTGACCCCGCCCTCAAGACCAAAGTCGATCTCGGCGGGCAGCTCTGGCGCACCGGTCGGCAAATCGCCTAGCAGATCGTCGATCAAGGTGCCCAATTCTTCCGCAGAGATATCTCCAACGGCCCCGACATAGACACGGTCACGGGTCAAAACATCGGCATGCGCGTTGATCAAATCTTCGCGGGTCAGAGCGCCGACGCTTTCCAACGTGCCGTCCATATCCGCGCCATAGGGATGGTCGGGGAAAGCAGCGGCAAAGAACGCCGCACTGGCGATGTCATTGGGACGTTGCGCGCTGCTTTGAATGCCTGCGATCACTTGGGCGCGGACGCGCTCGACGGCGTCTTCGTCAAATGTCGGGTCGATGATCGACTGGCGAAACAGGGCCAAGGCCTCGTCGCGGTTTTCGGTCAGCGCTTGGAACGACAGCACAAATGTGTCGTCATAGACGTTGTAGCCAAAGGAGGCGGCCATGCCTTCGCGCATCGTCTGAAACGCGCGGGCATCCAGATCGCCGGACCCTTCTTCCAGCAATCCAGTCATCAGATTGATCGCGCCACGTTTGCCGGAACGATCGAGCGAGGCCCCACCGACGATACGAATTTCAAGCGACACGAAGGGGATCGAGCGTTCCTCGACCAGCCATGCTTCGATACCGCCGGGCGATGTCACCTCTTGGATCTCGATCTCGGCCTGCGCCATGCTGCCCCATAGGGCGAGGGCGGCTATTGCAACACTGCGGATCATTGGACCACCTCATCTGCATCGCGCACGACCCAAGCGGTCACGGCGTTTTTTCGGTCAAACACAAGCACGGCTGCGGCCATGATATCCTCGGCCGTCACTGCTTGCAGCACGTCGGGCCAGGCCTGCACGTCCTCAATCGTCAACCCTTGGGTTAGGGCCGCGCCATAGCGACGGGCGGTGCCTGCGCTGTCATCAAGCGCGTAAATCTCGCCCGCGTTTAGCTGTGCGCGGATCCGGGTCAATTGGCCTTCGTCAACGCCCTCTTCCATAAACTCGGCAATCGCTTGATCCATGGCATCTTCGGCCTCTTGCAAGCTGACGCCTTCGGCGGGCACGACCGTGAGGCCAAAAGTGGTGTCATCCAATGATTGTGCGCCATAACCCGCGCCCGTGTAGAGCGCGATGTCTTGGTCAAAGGTCAGTTTGTTGCCCAAAACGGATGTGAACGACGACCCACCCAACACCTCGGCCAGATAAACGAGGGCGGCGGCAGTTTCCTGCGCGCCACTGTCCCGCTCTGGGGCCAGATAGCTGCGGGTCATATAAAGCTGTGCGACGCGTGGATCGGCGTAGACCATACGACGCTCAGCACGCTGCGGGGGTTCTTCGGGGCGGATGCGTTCGGGCAGATTGTCTTCGGCAGGGATCACGCCGTAGTATTCCTGCGCCAAGGCCCGGACCTCATCGGGATAGACATCGCCCGCGACGACGAGGATCGCGTTGTTGGGCGAATAATAGAGGTCGTAGAACGCCAGCGTGTCTTCCAGTTCTAGCTCTTCGATCTCGTGCATCCAGCCGATGATCGGCACGCCGTAACGGTGGTTGAGGTATTGTGCGGCGCGGATTTGCTCGCGGGCCAGCGCGTTGGCGTTGTTCTCGGTGCGCGAATTGCGCTCTTCGATCACCACATCGCGCTCGGTGACGATGTCGTCGGGTGTGAGACGAATGTTGTTCATCCGGTCCGATTCCATCTGCATCATCAAGGGCAAACGGTCGGCGGCGACACGTTGAAAATAGGCGGTGTAGTCGTAGCTGGTGAAGGCATTGTCACTGCCACCATTGGCGGCGACGGTCGCGGAAAACTCGCCGCTTTCAAGATCATCGGTCGCCTTGAACAGCAGATGTTCAAGGAAATGCGCAACGCCAGAGACGCCCACAGGTTCGTCCGCAGAGCCTACTTTGTACCAAACCATATGGGTGACAACCGGGGCGCGGTGGTCTTCGATCACAACCACTTGCATCCCGTTGTCGAGATCAAATGTTGTCACCTCTTCTGCCAATGCGGGGACGCTCATGCCCCCCACAACGGCCAGACAGCCCATCAGTTTGCGCAAAATCATCCAGCGCTCCTCTTAGAAATTTATATCTTGGTATAGGTAGGGGCCACACCCCGGACCGCAAGCGCGCTGACCGTCTTGTGATGCCGCAGATCAGCGCGGTGGCGCGGAAGGCACACCAACACCTGCCGCTTGGAAGCGATCATATTCCGCCTGCGCATCCAGTGATTGCCGCGCATAGGCCGGGAAATAGCGATCCCGTCCGAGGATGTTAAACCAGCTCAACCGCTCGGCCCGACGACGAAATTGCGCGTCTTCGGCAGAGGTCGTGGCCCGAATATCGGGTGCCACACCGTTGCGCGCGGCAAAGCTGACAAGGGCCGCGTCCTGCGCCGGAACAGCACCGGTGCCCGTGCCCACGGGCGTGCCGCCAAGTGCCACAATCGCCTGATCGCGCGGGTCTGTGATGGCGCGATTGCCGCCACCGGGGGAGGGCAAACCGGCAGCGTCAGGCACGACAAGCGGTTGCGCGGGTTGCACGGAAAACTCATCCGGGCCATCGCCATTCGTCAATCGGCGCAAGCCATCAGGGCCGGACGCACAGGCCCCGAGGATCGCCATGGACACCACTGCCAGAACCGATTTGCGCATTTTGAACACTCTTTCTGCCACTCTCAAAAATCAGCGTAGCGCAGCCATGGGGCGGCGTCACGCGCTCTTGTTTGCTTTGCCGTCATTGGTGAACAACACCAGTCCCACGGCGCCCATAAAGATTGCGATATCGGCCACATTGAACGCATAGGGGTTTTCGATACCGCAGCAAGACATATTCAAAAAGTCCGCCACAGCGCCGTAGATCACCCGGTCCACGACATTCCCCAACGCGCCACCGACGAGCAACCCCGCTGAAAGATGGGCCCAAACGCTGCCGCCATCACGTCGCAGCCAGTAGATTACAGCGACAGAGATCACGATGGCGATGCCGATCAGGAACCAGCGCATGTCATAGCTGGCGAACAGGCCGAAATTCACCCCCTCATTCCACGCCATGCGAAACTGTAGAAACGGTGGAAACACATCCAGCGTGCCGCGATGGATCAGACCAAGCCAATGCACGACCACGTATTTGCTGATCTGATCGACCAGAAACACCCAAAACGCAGTCCAAAACGTGATCTTCATGCCCGAGCCCCTTTAGTGTCTAAAGTGCCGCATGCCGGTGAAGACCATCGCCAGTCCGGCCTCGTCAGCGGCGGCGATCACCTCGTCGTCACGCATAGATCCACCGGGCTGGATCAGCGCCCCAGCGCCCGCCTCAGCGGCCGTCAGAACGCCGTCGGCAAAGGGAAAAAACGCGTCAGAGGCCACGACCGACCCTGCCGTCAGCGGTGTCTCCAACCCCATCTCTGCGGCCATGTCTTGGGCTTTGCGCGCGGCGATCCGTGTGCTGTCAACGCGGCTCATCTGACCGGCGCCGACGCCCACGGTCGCGCCATCGTTCACATAGACGATCGCGTTTGATTTGACGTGTTTCGCTACGGTCCACGCGAACCGCAGATCGGCCATCTGCGCCTCGGTCGGATGCACCTTGGTCACGACCCGCAGGACGCTCAGCTGCCCAACATCGCGATCCTGCACCAGCATCCCACCCGCCACCTGACGCACGCTCAGCGCGGCATCAGTGACACCGGGTAGGGCGTCGGTGGTCAACAGCCGCAGGTTTTTCTTGGCGGCAAAGATCGCGCGTGCCTCGTCGCTGGCGCCGGGGGCTATAACCACCTCGGTGAAGATACCGGTGATCGCCTCAGCGGTCGGGGCGTCGAGCGGTTGGTTCAACGCTATGATCCCACCAAACGCGCTGGTCCGGTCGCAGTCAAAGGCGCGCGCATAGGCCTGCGCCATCGTATCACCGCGCGCCACACCGCAGGGGTTGGCATGTTTGACGATTACACAGGCTGGGCCTTTTTTAGGGTCGAATTCAGACACCAATTCCCACGCTGCATCCGTGTCGTTGATGTTGTTCCACGACAGTTCTTTGCCCTGATGTTGGGTCGCGGTCGCGATGCCGGGTCGGGTATTGCCATCGGTGTAGAACGCGGCTTCTTGATGCGGGTTTTCGCCGTAACGCAGGGTCTGTGCCAGCGTACCAGCCACGACACGGCGGCGGGGGGCTGCAATCTCGACCGCTTTGGCCATCCAGTTGCTGACAGCGGCATCATAAGCGGCGGTGCGTCCATAAGCCGTCTGGGCGAGACGCTGGCGGAAGGCATAGCTGGTCTTGCCGTCGTTGGCCTCTAGCTCGGCCAGCAGGGCGTCATAATCCTCGACATCAACGACGACATTCACAAAGCCATGGTTTTTCGCAGCCGACCGGATCATCGCGGGACCACCGATGTCGATGTTTTCAATGGTCTCGACGTAGTCTGCACCACGGGCGACCGTGGCCTCGAACGGGTAAAGATTAACGACGACCAGATCAATCGGCACGATGTCATGCGTGTCCATCGCCGCCTTGTGGCCTGCGTCATCGCGCAGAGCCAACAGCCCACCGTGGACCTTGGGATGCAGGGTCTTCACACGACCATCCATCATCTCGGGAAAGCCCGTCAGATCCGCTACATCGCGCACCTCTAGGCCCGCCTCGCGCAACAGCGCGGCAGAGCCACCGGTCGACAACAACTCAACACCACGGGCGGCCAATGCCTGCGCCAATTCTACCAATCCGGCCTTATCAGACACTGATAACAACGCCCGTTTGATCCCCACCAAGTCAGTCACGGCCAAATCCTCTTTCCACTTCTTCTGCACCAAGCGACCCGAGATCGCGCATACTGTCGGGGGTGTCTTGCGCTTTTGACAACGACCACCGCACGCGGGTCGCATAGGACATTGCGCGGGCGGTGAGAACCACTTGTTGGGTAGCACGCGGGCGCAAACGTCCACTTTCGAGATAGATCGACGGCGACAGGTTCAGCAGCGAGCCTCCATCGTGATGAAAAATCCATGTCTCACCGCTTTTGAGGCGCATCGTGACCGCGCCATCACCGGCGTCAATCTGCGCGTCAACTTCCGGGTGCAGATGAAACCGCAGGGAAAAGGCCAGTCCTTCGACCTGCTGTTGTTTGGAAATTTTGTTAAACAGCACCTCGTCCCGCCGGTCGAGCGCGGTCAGCACGTCTTCGCCCACGACACTGCGTCCGTCCGAGGTGATATCGAGCGTGCGCGCATGGGTCAGTCCATGCGTTGGCTTCCAGCCGTCATGCGCCATTTCCAACCGCGTGCCGTCTTCAAGCGTTTTGATATCGCAGATCACTTCGCCCGGCCCATCGGTGAGCAATCCGGCCGCATCGAGCCGGGACGACGACGCCCCATCAATTGCAACGGTCGAATGACTGGCCGTTGCACGCCCCGCATGGCGCCAATCCGTGCCGAAATTACCGCCCGCCCCGCAATTGACGATCAGCGGCCTGCGCCCAGACGTCATCTCAAACGCCAGCGTCGACGCATGGGCATCGCGCGCCGCATCGCCCTGCGGCGGGGCCGCACCGTCGATAATCACCGACGTCCGCGCACCCATGACCCGCGCATAGCCCATCGCCAATCCGGTGTTGCGCACATCGCGCACGCCAGAACCCACCAGCACCTGATCCAGCCGCCCGTCGATCCCGCGCCCACCCCCGTGGAACCGCGCCAAACCACCGTCAGAATGGCGCAAGGCGCGCAAAACAGGCACGGCGCGCTCGATGGCCCAGTTGATCGGCCCCGGCACGGCGCGGTCAGAGGCGATCAGCGCTGATTTGGCCCAAAGCAACAGGGTGCAAACCTCCATCAGCTCTTCGGGGTTGCGGGTCGGCAAGGCGCCTTGGCTGTCGATCAACGCGTCACAATCGGCGGCGAGGGCCGCGACGCTGGCATCCGCGTGGACCTGCATCCCGTCAAGGATCAGGCTGGCGTGAACCATCCCCGTCAGCGCCTCAAAGCGGGGGCGTCCCGTGGGGGCCGCTGGCCAGCGTTTGGCCAAAAACTGCGCCTGCCGTGCAAGGGCACGGTAGAACAAGCCCGTTTCGGTCTCATCGCGTTTGCGCAGTAAAAAATCCGAGTGATTGATCCAGCGCATCAGCCGGCGACCTGTCAGATCAGGGGTCCAGCCCGGTCCACTGCCGTCATCGTGCCGTTCGATCCAATCCCACACCCAGATCTGCGCCACATCGCGCGCCCGCGCATCACCAACGGCGGCCAGATCATCGAGCCAATCGCTGCCATGGATATCCGCCTGCATGACAGGGGTGTCCTCGGCCACATCCCAGATGGACCGGCCCGGAGCCTCAACCAATTGACCTGAAAAGGGAAACTTGCCCGACATCAGCTGTTTGCCACGCGCGAAATGCCCAATGGTGTGGGGTTCCGGAGTAGTGACAAAGCGCGTGCGCGCCTTAGACTTACCAGCCTTGCGCGCGGCGGCGCTGTCTTGACGACGGGCCCAGCGGTCTTTGAATGAAGTTGGGGTGCTCACCTGTGCAATGCCCTCGGCCCATAGCCTACGTGTTAACAGTCGCGCGCACCATACCTGCCTCTATTGGCCAAGTCACGCACTATCCCTTGTGGATCACCGCCATATAAAACCCATCCATACCACCCTGATCAGACCAATAATCAGGCCGCAATCTGATGCCACCTTCACTGGTGCGCCAAGCGGGATCAACGCCGGGGATTTCGGGTGTGTCGACGCGCAGATCGGGGTGCCGTTCCAGCGCCTCTTCGACCTGCACTTCGCCCTCATCGGGCAGCAGGCTACAGGTGCAAAATACCAACCGCCCACCGGGTTTGAGCAATGTCAGCGCATGGTCCAACATACGGGCCTGTTGGTCGATCAAGACCCCAAATTCACTGCCGTCTTTCGCCCATGGCAGATCGGGATGGCGGCGCATAGTGCCCGTCGCAGAACACGGCGCATCAAGCACAATCGCGTCCCATTGCCCCGAAACCAAGAACGCATCCGAGACTTGCACATCTGCGCGCAACTGCGTCCGCGCAAGGTTTTCACGCAATCGCACGGCCCGCGTCTCGCTGACGTCTACGGCTGTGACCGTTGCGCCGCCTGCGGCCAATTGCAGAGTCTTTCCACCCGGTGCTGCGCAGAGATCTAACACCGATAGCCCAGCGACATCGCCCAGCAAGCGCACAGGCAGGGCTGCGGCTGCGTCCTGCACCCACCACGTTCCGTCGTCGTAACCCGCCAACGCCGTGACCTGCCCGGCATCCGCCAATCGGACCGATCCTGTGGGCAAAACGATCCCGCCGAGAGATTGCGCCAGTTCAGCCGTATCCTGTTTGGGTGTAAGATCGAGAGGAGGCGTTTGGGCCTGAACAGACTCTATTTTTGCCACATCCGCACGGCCCCATGCAGCGACCATTGGCTGGCGCAACCAATTGGGCAGCTTCGGGTCTGCCTGCTTGGCCCAATCATCTGCGATGGACTCTGCCACTCGGCGCAAAATCGCATTTGTCAGGCCTTTGTAGGCACTGGTTCGCTTGCGGGCAGAGACTAGCTCGACCATCGCATTCACAACACCATGCGCGCTGCCGCCATCAGCCAATTCCATGACGCCCAAGCGTAGCGCATTGCGCACGGCCAGTGGCGGGATCTTTTGCAAACGGGGTTTCAGCAAGCGATCAATGCGGTCGAGGTTGCGCAATACGTCCAATGTCAGACGCTGTGCGCGGGCGCGATCTTCGGGTGCGAGATCGGCCAAGGCCCCGGCAGCGATCAGTTCTGGCATCAACTGCCCGTCAAATATCACGCCATGCAGCAGGGCCAATGTCGCTTTGCGCGGGGCCAAACCGGCTGTGTCAGATCGTCGTGCCATATGCCGTTCCCTTGCCCAGCGTCAGGCGCGGGGTATATGACATATATGCGACCCACAAGGATCACAGCCCCATGACCAGCGACAACACATTGCCCCCTGCCGCTCAACGCGCGCTGAAAGAGGCCGAAGACAGGCGCAAAGCGCAAGATGCCCTAGAGCTGCCAGCCGAGCACGGCGGCCCAACCGGCCCAGAACCCGTGCGCTTCGGTGATTGGGAGAAAAAAGGGATCGCGGTCGATTTTTGACCCGATCAGGCGGCTGAGTTAGCGCAGATTAAATGTCGCGTCGTCTCCGGCACCTTGGTCGGTGGTGAAGCGCATCTTGCCATCACCCGCTTCGACCAACTGGCAATTGTAGGGGATTTCTGTGCCGCCCCAGTCCATTTCGCGACAGAAATATCCGTTCTGCCAAGACCAGCTGCCCGTCACATCAGACCCAACAGCGCGGCCCCGTATCTGACCGTCCGGCGTCACACTCAGCGCGAGCCCGTAAATTCCCAAGCGCAGCTCTTTGCCGCTCATCAATGCATTGAAGCTGTCGACACTGGTGACGCGCTCAAAGGCTTGAGCCGCGCCAGTGAACGCAAGAAACACGGTTGTGGCGGCGGTAAGACGACGCAGGACCATAGCTGACCTCTTTTACAGATTACCTATGTCTTACGCCTAGCAGATCTATTTGGTTCAATTAGGGCAGCGCAAATCACATATCGCGCAGCCCGAGCACATCAATCATGTCGTACTCACCGGGCATTTTACCCTGCCCCCAAAGGGCCGCTTTCAGCGCGCCACGCGCAAAGATCGCCCGGTCCGTCGCCATATGGCGCAGCACGATCCGCTCGCCAGGGGCCGCAAACATCACGTCATGTTCGCCCACGATATCGCCCCCACGCACCGCGACAAACCCGATGTCTCCCCGTTTGCGGGCGCCGGTGATCCCGTCGCGCC
>CALHAP010000215.1 GCA_937931795.1 uncultured Paracoccaceae bacterium | reverse complement strand
GATGCCACGGGCCTTCTCTTCGGGCGCGCCGTCGATCTGGTCGTAAGCTTGGAAATCACCAAAATACTTCGTGATCGCCGCCGTCAGCGTCGTCTTGCCGTGGTCAACATGGCCAATCGTGCCGATGTTAACGTGCGGCTTATTACGTTCAAACTTTTCCTTCGCCATGATGTGGCTCCTATTTTGTGTGTTTATTTGATATTCTATGTCTGCACCTAGGCTGCTGATTTGAAAAACGGCCCATAGAGTGCGAAATCTTCGTCATACAGTGATCGGATGCGCGCCGCCGTCTCAGGTGACAAGCTTTGTGCTTTGGGACGGTCCTGATTGTGGTTCAGGTGTCTCAAACTGATCGGAACCCCCGTCTGCTCGGCCACCCGCTGAGTAAACGCCGGTAGGTCAGACATATCGTAAATTTGCGAGAACCAACCGGGGTCTGTTCCTAAAAAATACGACAGAGGCTGAAAGTGCTTGCGCACCACAGGCGACGCCAAACGATAGCGCGCAAGGTTGTCCATAAACAGGTCAATTGTCGGATCAACCGGCAGGCGCATCACCCGCAGAGCCGCCTTGGCCCCCATCCCCGTCAGGCATTTTTCGCGCACCACTTTCCCATAGTAGCCCGATACAAAGCGCCGCACCGGATCGCGCACCACCGTCAGTTTTTGGTGATTGGCAATCGTGTCATGCGGAAGTTTGGAAAATGACCGCGAGCGGTAGATCTGGTGGATTGAGCGCGCGCTAGTCTGGTCATCGAAAGCTTGGGCGTGTTGCACCTCGTAGAAGTAAGCCTTCAACGAGGTGCATGCACATTTTGGGACGCTGACGTAGGTCAGGTTGCTCGAAAACAACGATACCGTCACGTCAGCCCCAGTTCTTACGCGTACTTTTTCTGAATTTCTTCAGAAATGTTACCCGGTACAGCCTCGTAGTGATCGAACTGCATCGAGAACTGCGCGCGGCCAGACGACATAGAGCGCAGCGTGTTGATGTAGCCGAACATATTGGCCAATGGCACCATCGCGTCGATTGCAATGGCGTTGCCGCGTGTGTCCTGCCCCTGAACCTGACCCCGACGGGATGTCAGGTCACCGATGATACCACCGGTGTGTTCTTCGGGCGTGATCACTTCGACCTTCATGATCGGTTCAAGCAGTTTCGCACCAGCAAGACGCATGCCTTCACGCATACACATACGGGCCGCGATTTCGAACGCGAGGATCGACGAGTCAACATCGTGGAACTTACCGTCCAGCAGTTCGACCTTAAAGTCGATGACCGGGAAGCCCGCGAGCGGACCGGAGTCCATAACCGACTTGATGCCTTTTTCGACGCCGGGAATGTATTCCTTGGGCACCGCACCGCCGACGATCTTGCTGTCGAAGGAATAGCCTTCGCCCGGCTCTGTCGGCATGATGTTCAACTTCACCTCGCCAAACTGACCAGAACCACCCGACTGCTTTTTGTGGGTGTAAGAGTGCTCGACAGCGTGACCAATGGTCTCGCGGTAGGCAACCTGTGGGGCACCGATGTTCGCTTCGACCTTGAACTCGCGCTTCATGCGATCGACGAGGATGTCGAGGTGCAATTCGCCCATGCCCTTCATGATGGTCTGACCGCTTTCGATGTCAGTTTCCACACGGAAGGATGGATCCTCGGCAGACAGACGCTGCAAGGCCAGACCCATTTTTTCTTGGTCGGCTTTTGTTTTGGGCTCAACGGCAATCTCGATAACGGGATCGGGGAATGTCATCGTTTCCAGAACAACGGGATCTTGCGGATCACAGATCGTGTCACCGGTAGTGGTGTTTTTCAGACCACCAAGCGCAATGATATCGCCCGCGAATGCTTCCGTGATTTCTTCACGATCATTCGAGTGCATCATCATCATCCGGCCCACACGCTCTTTACCACCTTTGGTGGAGTTGAGCATGTTGTCGCCTTTGCTGAGCGTGCCTGAGTAGATGCGGGTGAACGTCAAAGAGCCAACAAACGGGTCGTTCATGATTTTGAACGCAAGACCGGAGAAGGCCATGTTGTCATCGGCGCGACGCGCAATGTCACGAACCTCGTCGTCATCGCCGGGTTTAAAGCCCATGTAGTCCACCACGTCGAGCGGGCTCGGCAGGTAGTCGACAACAGCGTTCAACAGCGGCTGGACGCCTTTGTTCTTGAACGCGGAACCGCCCAGAACAGGGACGAACGAGATTGACAAACATGCCTTGCGGATCAGGTCGCGCAGCGTTTTCACGTCTGGCTCGTTGCCCTCAAGGTAGGCTTCCATCACATCGTCGTCTTGCTCAACAGCCGCTTCAAGCAGCTTTTCACGCCATTCAGCAGCCTGATCTTTCAAGCTGTCGCGAATGGGGGCTTTGACCCAAGACGCGCCGAGGTCTTCACCTTCCCAGAGCCATTCTTCCATAGTGACCAGATCGACCAAGCCTTCCAGCTCGGTTTCGGCACCAATTGGGAACGAGATTGGGATCGCGCGGGCACCCGTGCGGTCTTCGATCATCTTGACGCACTTGAAGAAGTCTGCGCCGATTTTGTCCATCTTGTTGACGAAAACCATGCGCGGGACTTTGTAGCGGTCGGCCTGACGCCAAACGGTCTCGGTCTGCGGCTCAACACCAGCGTTGGCGTCCAGAACACACACAGCACCGTCGAGCACGGCGAGCGAACGCTCGACTTCGATTGTGAAGTCCACGTGGCCGGGCGTGTCGATGATGTTCATCCGGTGCTTCTTGGAATCGGGCTCAACGCCGTTTTCTGTCCGCTCCCAGAACGTGGTTGTCGCAGCAGAGGTGATCGTGATGCCACGCTCTTGCTCTTGCTCCATCCAGTCCATGGTGGCGGCGCCATCATGGACTTCGCCAATGTTATGCTCTTTGCCCGTGTAGTACAGGATACGCTCGGAGCATGTTGTTTTGCCCGCGTCGATGTGGGCGATAATACCAAAGTTGCGGTACAATTCGAGGGGGTAGTCGCGTGCCATCTGTATGGTGCTCCTGATTTACCAGCGGTAGTGGCTGAACGCTTTGTTTGCGTCGGCCATCTTGTGAGTGTCTTCGCGCTTTTTCACAGCGGAACCACGACCCTGAACAGCGTCGATCAGCTCACCGGCCAAACGCTCTTCCATGGTGTTCTCGTTGCGCTTTTTCGCAGCAGCGATCAGCCAACGGATGGCCAGCGCTTCGCGACGCTCGGGGCGGACTTCGACGGGCACCTGATAGGTGGCACCACCGACGCGACGCGAGCGGACTTCAAGGTTGGGTTTGATGTTATCAAGGCTCTCGTGGAACACTTCCAAGGGCGCGCGCTTGATTTTGCCTTCGACGCGATCAAACGCGTTGTAGACGATTTTCTCGGCGACGGATTTCTTACCATCGACCATCAGGTTGTTCATGAATTTTGTCAGAACCCGATCACCAAACTTGGCATCAGGTAGGACTTCACGTTTTTCGGCGGCGTGACGACGTGACATGGGCGTCTCTCTCTTTTCTTAGCTATGGGCCTGCCCCAACCAAAGGTCGAAGGCATCAGGCACAGCGCACCCCCAAGCGTATGGCTCGGCGTGCGGGGGTGAATTACTTTGGACGCTTGGCGCCGTACTTGGAACGACGCTGCTTACGGTCTTTAACGCCTTGTGTATCGAGAACACCGCGCAGGATGTGGTAGCGCACGCCGGGAAGGTCTTTCACACGACCGCCGCGGATCAGAACAACCGAGTGCTCTTGCAGGTTGTGGCTCTCACCGGGGATGTAGCTGATGACCTCAAAGCCGTTCGACAAACGGACCTTGGCCACCTTACGCATCGCCGAGTTCGGCTTTTTCGGTGTGGTTGTGTAAACGCGTGTGCAAACGCCGCGCTTCTGAGGGCACCCTTCGAGGTGCAGAGATTTGGACTTGTTGACTTTGGGCTTCCGCGGCTTGCGGATCAGCTGTTGGATCGTTGGCATTGGGCTATGGTTCCCCGTTTTCCTGCATGCGTGACGCTGCCCCACCGGGGCCGCTTGTGACTTAGGTGACCAAGCGCAAGGCGCGCGAGGCCAGTTGACATCGGAGGCAAAGGCAACAGCCCGTACGTCCAAAACGAAAAGTCCGCAACGTTCCCTCAACCTGAAGAACGATGCGGTGGGTCTACAGAGGAACAAGGAAGCAGTATCCCGGTTCTTGACCACTCAAATGTGTAAACACCAATAAAAGCCCAACGGCTTTATGGCGGATGAGCGGCGTATAGGCGGAGTCGCCAAAGGTGTCAACATGACCCCCTGCCCCAGCGCGTCGCGCCCGCGATGTTATCCACTATCAGTCCGCCTTTATCGCTTATCACAGACCCGTTGTGCCACACATGCTGCAAATGCCTTCCCCCAACCACAGGATCACGCCCATGCGCCCTCTTGCTCTCGCCCTCATTTGCTCCGTTCTGTCTGCCTGTTCGGGCACTGCCAGCCTGACGCTCGACACCGATGGGTCTAGCCCCCGCGATCTGGCTCTACGACCGACATTGGATGCGGGCGATGTCCGCGACTTTGATGCCGACGTGGCGCGACTTGACCGCGCACCAACCACGCAAATGCGCGACCTGCCCACGGGGCGCGTCCGCTACACCGGCCAGATCGGTTCAAACGCATCTATCAATGGCCAAGACGGGTACGGCTTGGTGGGTGATCTGGGCCTAACGGTGGACTTTGATCAGCCCAGCGACGTGGATGGCGATGTGACCAATATCAACGTGCTGCGGGGTGGTGTGCCCGTCGAGCGGTTGCGCGGCAGCCTAGACGTGGATGGTTTGCAAACCGGCGGGACGATCATTGCGGATGCGGAGGGCATTGTCGCGCGATCTGACGGACGTGGCGGGCTGGAACGCTCAAACCTCGCGCTTGATCTAGATGGGGACGTTGTTGACGATGCGTTTGTCGGCGATGCTGTCACCGGATCTGTTACGGGGTTTGGCGATGGGTTTGGCGTCGCTGGCCAGAGCTTTGACGTCGTGCTCGACGGTGGTGGATCGTTCACCGGCGTTGTCGACTAGGCCCGCCTGCGCAACTGCCATTCGCGCAACAAGGTAAACATCCCCATGCCTACAACGATGGCGGCCCCCAGCAGGGTCAGGCCATCGGGGAAAGTGCCGAACACGAGGGCGCCGAGGATCAATGCCACGACCAGCGACGTGTAACGGAACGGGGCGACAAAACCTATGTCGCCCACCCGCATGGTCGCGACTGACAGGATGTAGCCCGCAATGATGAACACCATCGCCCCGGCCAGATAGGCCCAATGCAGCGTGGTGACAGGCACCCACGGCGATGTGGCAGCACCGACACCCGCAAAGAGCAACACAGCAACCGCCGCGACGAACGACACCATCAGTGAAGGGACGTCAGCGGACAATCGGCGGGCCGCCAGATCGCGCACGGTGACGCCCACAACCGCGAGACTGCCAAAGAGCGCGCCATCGGTGAAACCATCAGGACCGGGGCGGATGATCAACAGCACGCCGCAAAATCCGATGACAATCGCCACCATGCGCCGCCAGCCCACACGTTCGCGAAACACCAGCATCCCCGCCAGTGTCACCGTGAGCGGCAGGGCTTGCAAAATGGCAGAAAGGTTCGCGAGATCCATGGAAAAAAGTGCGGTCATAAAACACCACACCGAGGCGGCCTCTGCCGCTGCACGCAGCAGGATCAGCCCCCAATCACGCCGCGCAAACCGCGCATGCAACTGGCCCATCCACACGGTCAACAACCCAAGAAAAAACACGACACCAATCCCGCGCAACAACAGGATTTGGAACAAGGGCATGTCGCCCCCCAGCAGCTTGATAAAGACGTCATTGACCGTAAACGCGGTCATCGACCCCACCATCAAAAGCGCACCGCGCATGTTGTCATTGAGTGCCATCATGGGCGAAGCAGTAAGCGGGGTATCTTGCGAGGGCCAGAGCGGAAGGTGGTTTTTGGCAGCAAAATGTGCGTCACCATCCGAGGTCGGCAAATTTCCCTGTGACAAACAAAAACAATTCGATTGCCAATCTCATGAACGGTCCCTTACCCATTGTGCATAACGAAAAAATGCACATCAGGGGTCACATCAATATGGCAGATGACGCAGGCACACGGCGCAGAGGTGGTCGCGCAGAGCGCCTCGTGAAACGGGCCGCAAAGCCGGTGGTCGATCCCTGTCCGCCCGGTCAGATCGGGGGGCACTACAGGCCGCTCACCGAGGGCGACTTGCAGAGTATTTTCAAAACTGCGCTCCGGCTCTTGGCTGACCTTGGGATGGGCGAAGTACCTGAGCGGCTTCGCCGCGATCTGCTTGCAGCGGGGGCCAGCGACGACGGCAAGGGGCGCGTGACCTTCCCCGCCTCGCTGGTCGAGGATGCGATTGCGGCGGCGGCCAAGACGTTCATCTTGCACGGTCGCGACGACAACCGCTCGATCGAAGTCGGCGGCAACAAGGTCTACTTCGGCACCGGCGGGGCTGCGGTCCAAACGCTAGACCTCGACGATGGGCTGTACCGTCCATCAACGCTGGCGGACCTCCATGATTTCACGCGGCTGCAAGATACGTTGGCCAATGTCAGCTGGTACACGCGGTGCTGTGTGGCGACCGACGTCCCCGACAATTTCGATCTGGACGTCAACACGGCCTACGCCTTGCTGCGTAACACGACCAAGCCGACGGCTACGTCGTTTACCTTGGCGCAATACGTCGATCCGATCATCAAAATGCTGGATATCGCGGCGGGCGGCGACGGCGCGTTCTCCCGCAGACCCTTCATGAAAACACACATCAGCCCGGTCATTTCGCCGATGCGATTTGGCGAAGACGCGGTGGATGTGGTCTATGAATGTATCAAACACAACATCCCAATGTCGTGCATCACGGCCGCCCAAGCCGGAGCGACAGCCCCCGCGACGATGGCGGGGTTTCTCGCGCAGTCCTTGGCCGAAACACTGGCGAGCCTTGTCATGGTTCACGCGATCAAGCCGGGGTTTCCAATGATTTTTTCCAACTGGCCCTTGGTCGTTGATCTGCGCACCGGCGGTTTCTCGGGTGGGGGCGGCGAGAGCGCTGTGCTCAATGCGGCCTCCGCGCAACTGTCCAATTGGTTGGGGCTGCCGTCCGGCGTCGCCTGTTCCATGTCAGACGCCAAAGCCATCGACGCGCAATATGGCGCTGAAAAAGGCATAAGCTCGCTTTCTGCCGCTCTGGCCGGTGGAAATTTGATATATGAAAGCTCGGGCATGACCGCGTCTCTGCTTGGGGCCAGCTTTGAAGCGTTCATCTTGGACGACGAGATGCATTCACACACCTACCGTGTCCTGCGGGGGATCGAGGTCAACGACGACAATCTCGGCTATGAGGCGATCATCGAAGCCGTGTTGGGGTCCGGTCACTTCCTCGGCGGGGACCACACGATTGCGGCGATGGAGCGGGACTATTTCTATCCGTCGCTCGCAGATCGTGATGAACCACGGACGTGGGCCGCAAACGGAGCAAAAGACGCGTGGACCGTGGCAAGAGACCGCGCGCGCAGCATCCTCGCGGATCACAATCCAGAGTATCTAACGTCTGACCAAGACGCAGCCATCCGCAGTCAGTTTAAAATTCTGTGACCCGCAAGGCAAACTTGGCGCAGCATCAACATCCTCCACAACGAAAAAATGGCCCCAGCGAACGCTAGGGCCTTTTCTCATTTCAACCTGTAAGACGCGCTACTCGTCGCGGCTCTCGGGTGTGTCGATGATCACGTTGTCGAACTCGTCACCGCCGATGATGTCGCCACCCATCTCGTAGTCTTCGCCGACAATCTCGGCTGGGGCTGCGATGGCTGCGGCCTGTTCGGCCTCTTCGCGACGGGCTTCGATAACCACGTTGTCACGCTCGGACGCCACACGGCGCACGCGGCTGGTCGCCCCGCCCGTGCCCGCAGGGATCAAGCGACCCACGATGACGTTCTCTTTGAGGCCGATCAGGCGATCGCGTTTGCCTTGAACGGACGCCTCGGTGAGAACACGTGTGGTCTCTTGGAACGAGGCCGCAGAGATGAACGAACGGGTCTGCAACGACGCCTTGGTGATGCCGAGCAAGATCGGGCCACCGGTGGCTTCGCGGCCACCTTTTGACACGGCCTTTGCGTTGGCTTCGTCAAATTCGGCCTTGTCCACATGCTCGCCTTTCAAAAGCGTTGTCTCACCACTGTCGGTGATCTCCCACTTTTGCAGCATCTGGCGCACGATGACCTCGATGTGCTTGTCGTTGATCTTCACGCCCTGCAAGCGATACACGTCCTGCACTTCGTCGATCATGTAGTCAGCCAAGGCCTCGACACCCATGATCTGCAAGATGTCATGCGGCGCGGGGTTGCCGTCCATGATGTAGTCGCCCTTTTGGACAAAGTCGCCTTCCTGAACAGGAATGTGCTTGCCCTTTGGCACCATGTACTCGACGCGGATCTCGGACTCGTCACCGGCTTCAATCGCGATGCGGCGCTTGTTCTTGTAGTCCTTGCCAAAGCGCACGTAGCCATCAATTTCGGCGATGATTGCGTGGTCCTTGGGACGGCGGGCTTCGAACAGTTCGGCCACACGCGGCAGACCACCGGTGATGTCCTTGGTCTTGGCACCCTCGCGCGGGATACGCGCGATCACGTCACCGGCTGCGATGTCTTGCTGGTCTTCGACCGACAGGATCGCATCCACGGACATCGGGTAGGTCACAGGGTTGCCCGCATCGTTGAGCACGGCCTCGCCTTTGGCATCCAGCAGGATGATCTCGGGCTTGAGCTCGTTGCCTTTGGGCGCAGACCGCCAGTCGGACACGATACGCTGGGTCATGCCCGTCGCATCGTCAGTGTCCTCACGGATGGCGATACCGTTGATCAGGTCGACGTATTTTACCTTACCAGCCTTTTCGGCGATGATCGGCAGCGTGAATGGATCCCATTCAAACAGCTTGTCACCGCGCTCGACCGAGGCGCCCTCTTTGACAAAGACCTTGGTGCCGTAGCCGATCTTGTGCTGCGCGCGCTCTTCGCCGTTCTCGTCCATGATCGCGAGGACCATGTTACGACCCATTGCGATGAAGTCACCGCCTTGGTTTTCAAGCAATTGCGCGTTGCGGAACTCGATCTTGCCCGACTGCGAGGCTTCGAGGAAGGACTGCTGACCACCTTGGGCAACGCCGCCGATGTGGAACGTCCGCATCGTCAACTGTGTGCCCGGCTCACCGATAGATTGCGCGGCGATGATGCCGACGGCCTCACCTTGGTTGACCATCGTACCGCGCGCCAGATCACGCCCGTAACACGCCGCACAGACGCCGTCTTCGGCCTCACATGTCAGCGGGCTGCGGATGCGCATCTTGGCGACGCCTGCGACCTCAATGATGTCGGCCTTGCGCTCGTCGATCAGCTCGCCTGCGGCACAGATCACTTCATCTGTCCCCGGCTTCATCACGTCATCGGCAGAGACACGACCCAGCACACGCTCGGCCAGCGACGAGACGACTTCACCGTCATTGACGGCCGCCTCGGCAGTGATCGCGCGCTCTGTGCCACAATCGTGGCTGCGGATGATGCAGTCTTGGGCCACGTCCACGAGACGACGGGTCAGATAGCCTGAGTTCGCCGTTTTCAACGCGGTGTCCGATAGACCCTTACGAGCACCGTGGGTGGAGTTGAAGTACTCCAACACGGTCAGGCCTTCTTTAAAGTTCGAGATGATCGGTGTCTCGATGATCTCGCCGTTCGGCTTGGCCATCAGACCACGCATACCGCCCAGCTGTTTCATCTGAGTGACCGAGCCACGCGCACCGGAGTGGGCCATCATGTAGACCGAGTTCGGCTCCATTTCGACGCCGTCTTCGACCTTGTTGGCCGAAATGGTGTTCATCATGGCAGCGGTGACTTTGTCGTTACACTTTGACCATGCATCGACGACTTTGTTGTACTTCTCGCCCTGAGTGATCAGGCCGTCCATGTACTGCTGTTCAAAGTCCTTCACCTGATCGCGTGTCTCGTCAACCTCGACCCACTTGGCGTCGGGGATCACCATATCGTCCTTGCCGAACGAAATACCCGCCTTGAACGCTTCACGGAAGCCCATCGTCATGATCTGGTCACAGAAGATAACGGATTCCTTCTGACCACAGTAACGGTAGACCGTGTCGATGACCTGCTGCACTTCTTTCTTGCGCAGCAAACGGTTGACGAGGCTGAACGGTGCCTTGGCGTTGAGCGGCAAAAGCGACCCCAAACGCAAGCGACCGGGCGTGGTGTCAAAGCGCACCATGACCTCGTTACCTTCGTCGTCGATCTGCGGCATACGCGCCACGATCTTGGAGTGCAGATGCACCTCGCCCGCGTTCAGCGCGTGATCGACCTCTTCGATTGACTCGAAGATCGCCCCCTCGCCCTTCATTCCCTCACGCTCGATGGTCGTGTAGTAGAGGCCGAGGATCATGTCCTGCGACGGCACGATAATCGGCGCACCATTGGCAGGCGACAACACGTTGTTGGTCGACATCATCAGCACGCGGGCTTCCAACTGCGCTTCGAGACTCAGTGGGACGTGCACAGCCATCTGGTCACCA
>CALHAP010000214.1 GCA_937931795.1 uncultured Paracoccaceae bacterium | reverse complement strand
AGGCGATCTAGACGCAGGCGAGATCACGAACACGGCCACCGCCACCGATGGAACCACGACGTCAGACCCCAGCCGCGTGACCGTTCTTGCCGATCAATTGCCCGCGTTAGAGACTGTGAAAGAGGCCATTTCAATCACAGTTGCAGGCACTGAATTTCCGGGCGTAGCCTCAGAAAACTACGTGGTCGACGCCGTTGTGTCCTACACCTTTACCGTCACCAACACAGGCAATGTCACGATCACGCAGCCGGTCAGCGTCAGCGATAATCTGATCGCGACGGTCACCTGCCCGGCACTGCCCGCTGCGGGCTTAGCGCCCATGGGGCAATTGGTGTGCACAGGTGAGCATTTGGTGACGGCGGATGACGTCATCCTCACATCGGTCACCAATTTGGCCTCCGCGACGGATGGGACCACAATATCCCCCTTGGTCAGCGAGACCGTTCCCGCGGATGGCGAGCCGTCCTTGGAAATTACCAAGACCCTGACCGCCGTGACCAACCCAGATGCCTCCCCCGCGCCCGTGCTGGAGTTTGACGAAGTGGGCGATGTGCTCACCTATCAATATGAGGTGCGCAATTCGGGGCAAGTGTCGTTCGGGCGGCAAGTGACCGTACAAGATGACAAGCTGGCGGATCCGCTGATTTGTTTCTCCCCCGACGCCGACAACCCCGATTTGGTGCCGGGTGAGACGGTGATCTGTGAAGCGGACTATGTGGTCACGCAGGCCGATCTCGACGATGGATTTGTGACCAATACCGCCAATGCAGAGACTGTTTTTGGGGCAGATCGCATCGTCGTCTCTGACCCTGTGATGGTGACGGCCCTCGTCGCACCAAACCCCGCGATCTCGCTTTCCAAATCAGTCGCGACCTTGCCTGTGACAGCTGTGGGCCAAGAGATGACTTACACTCTGGAAGCCCAAAACACCGGCAATCAGACACTGCGCCAGATCAGCTTGACAGACCCGCTGTTGCCCGGATTTGTCTGCACAGCACAGAGCCTGTCACCGGGCGACACGCTGACATGTTCGGGGGCCTATACCATCAGCCAAGACGATGTTGATGCAGGCGAGGTGGTGAACACGGCCAACGTCACCGCACTTTCGCCCGCCAGTGCCCAGATATCGCAGGACGCGCGATTGGTGACACAGATGCCCAACCCAGCCCCCGGTCTCGAATTGACGAAATCAGCCAGTGTAGAGCCTTTCGGGGCCGCAGATAGCACGATCGAATACCGGTTTGCAGTCGCCAATACGGGCAATGTCACGCTGACTGATGTGACCCTGACCGATGCGCTGATTGATCCGACATATGTGTGCACGATCCCCCGTTTGGCTGTGGGTGAGGTGAATACGCAGGCTTGTGTGTTCAGCTATACCGTGACGCAGGCCGATGTTGATGCAGGGTCGATCCTGAACAGCGCCTCGGTCGAGGGCACTGATCCCAACGGAACACGCGTGACAGCCAGTGATACCCTCAGCGTCAGTGGCACCGCCGCCGAACCCCGGTTGGAGGCGACCAAGATGGCGCGTCTGATGGGTGACGGGCTTGCGGGCTCTGATATTGAATTTACACTGAGCGTTATCAACACAGGCAACGTCACCCTCACGATTGCGCAGATCACCGATACGATGACGCGGCTGGACACTGTCCCCGTCGCGCTGAACGCGCCCTTTACCTTTGTGTCAGGCGATAGCAATGGGGATGGCAGGCTTGGGCTGACGGAAACATGGGACTACACGGCCCGCTATACCCTGACCCAGGACGACGTGGACGCAGGCGGTGTGCGAAACACTGCGACTATCGGTGCACAGGCCCCGAACGGTGCCCCGGTGGTCGATGCCAGCGACGATGGCGATGACACGGACGGCAACACAACCGATGATGTCACCCTCGTGGGTTTGGCCGCTGAACCCCGCGTCACCGCGATCAAAACACTGCGCAGCGCTGGGACGCGCGCGGGTGACGAGGTGGTGTTTGATATCGTTGTGCGAAACAGCGGCGATATTTCCCTGCGGGATTTTGCGTTCACAGACACGATGAGCAATGCGGCAGGCGATGACGTCAGCGCAGGCGTATCAGCCCCATTGCTGATCAATGGGCGCCCCGAGACAGAGGCCCTGCGCCCGACGGAAGAGCGCAGCTACGAAGTGCGTTATGTCCTGACCCAAGCGGATGTCGATGCGGGTGGTTTGAGCAATTCGGTCACCGTGCAGGCGCAGTCTGTGTTGGGCGAGCCTACGTCCGATATATCCGACAGTGGTGATCCCGCTGATGGTGCCGGAGCATCAGACCCGACGCGTGTTACAATCGTGCCCGCGCCGTCGATGAGTGTTGTGAAAACAGCCAGCGATCCGACCCGGTTGGGCAATGGTATCTTTGACATCACCTTCACACTCGCGGTGGAAAATACTGGCAATGTGACATTGCGCGACATGTCGATGGTCGATGACCTCGCCGCATTTGCCGCACCCGCGACGCTGGTTTCTGTAAGTCAACTGACGGCGCAGGGCTTTGTCACAGGCGGCGTCAATGCCGGGTTTGATGGCCGCGCTGATACTCAAACCCTGCAATCTGAGACTGCTATTTCCCCCGGTGAAACGGGGCAGGTGACATTTACTGTGCGTCTTGATGTATCTGAGGCTGGCACCGACAATGACAACGTGGTGCGCGTGCAGGCCAGCGGCATCGCGGGCGAGCTGAGCGATACGGTGACCATCGAGCCTTTGTTCGAGCCTAATCTGACCGTTGCCAAATCCGTCTCTCCCAGCACCGCGCGTGTGGGCGATATTGTGACCTACACGGTCCAAGTGGCCAACAACGGATTGATCGTGGAACGCGGGTTGCGGATCGTCGATCAAATGCCCGCCGGATTGGCCTATATCGAGGGCAGTTCTCGGGTTGGTGGCGATGAGCTGCCTGCGCCTGTGCGCACGGGCCGAGACTTGGCGTGGCAGGGTCTGACGATTGCGGGCAATGGGCAGCTGACGATCACCCTACAGGCCCGTGTGACCGAACGCTTTGGCGCTTTGACCAACGCGGCCTGGGTGGAAACGGCGGACGGCACCCGCATATCGCGCATCGCAGAAGCGGTCCTGCAAGTGCGCCCTGAGGCTGTGTTTGACTGCGGTGACGTGATTGGCCGTGTCTTTGATGACCGCAATCTCAACGGCTACCAAGACGGGGCCGAGGTATTCCGCGACGCAGGCGTCACCGATCAGAGCTATGATGCGGGCAAATTTGACGCCCCCCCCGCCGACGCGCCACGCGCCGAAGCAGGCCTGCCCGGCGTTCGGGTCGCCACCACCGACGGCACTGTTATCACCACGGATGAATACGGGCGGTTCAGTGTGCCCTGTGCGGCCCTGCCTGCCGACATCGGGTCAAACTTTGTGCTCAAACTCGACGAGACCAGTCTGCCCACGGGCTATCATGTGACATCGGAAAACCCGCGCGTGCTGCGCCTGACGCCCGGTATCTTGGGGCAAATGAACTTTGGCGCGGCCTTGGCTGATGTCGTGGATGTGTCGCTGACGGCGACAGCCTTCCCAAACAGCGCCCCAAGCACTGCTCTGGTCCAAGGTGTCGACCAATTGGTGGCCCGTATGAGCGACGCGCCGACGGTCTTGCGTCTGACCTATTTTGCAGGGGTCGAAGGCACGGGCGCAGGCCGCGCGCGTCTTGATCAGCTAGAGGCGCTGATCCGCGACCGCTGGCGTGGCACTGGATCGGGTCGCGATCTTATCATCGAACGCACAATTGCGGAGATACAGTAATGGTTTTCACACCCTCCATCCGCTTGGCCACGCTCCTCGGGGCAACCGCCCTGACCACTTATGCCAGCGTCTCGCGGGCGCAGGATGGCTTTTCAATAGCCATCAACGGGGCCACGATCGCAGGTGACGTCACTGGCGTGCCTGACCCGGTCCGCGCCACAGATCGCGCGCTGCAGCAGGCCGACGTGCAGATCAGCTACGACGGTTTGAACACGACGCCCCGCCTGACGATTGAGGTCGTAGGAAATGCGCGCGCCATCCGGCCCGGTGACAGCATCACGGTGCAATCGGAACTGAACTATCCCGCCTATGTCACGCGCGGTGAGGTTCAGGTGATTGATCTGGCAACCGACCGCAGAGTGCTCAGCGTGCCGATCACACCAAACCAAACCGCAACATTCGCAGCCCCCGAAGGCCGCGCATTGGCGATTGTTCACCGGGTCTATGATGCGCGTGGCCGGTTCGATGAAACAGCACCCGTGCCCTTGACCGCGTCAGGCAGCCCCGAAGGCGTGGAAGAGGGCACGTCGCGGCTGGCGCGCCAGCGCATCCCGGTCTACGGCGGGTCAGTCACAGTGACGGGCCAGAATGTATCAAATGGCGCGCGTGTAACGGCCCTAGGCGAACGCGTGGCCACAGATCGTGACGGTGGGTTTGCCCTACAGCGCATCTTGCCTGCTGGAAACTATGCCGTCGATGTGGCCGTAACCGGCGGTGGGCAGAACGTGGCGCTGCAACGTGATGTGTCGATCCCCGCGTCTGATTGGTTTTACGTGGCCCAGGTTGATCTGACCTACGGATTGCGCCGTGTGGATGACGGCGATTGGGAGCCATTTGACGATGGCCGTTTGTCGTTCTTTGTCGAAGGCCGCAGTGCCAATGGCTGGGATATCACCGCCTCGGCTGACAGTGGAAACGGCGAAATTTCGGATATTTTCCGCCGCTTTGACGACCGCGATCCGCGGGATCTGTTTGCGCGCATCGACCCGGCGGACCTCTATCCGACCTATGGCGATGATAGCACCCGCGAGGACCGCGCGCCGAGTTCGGGCAATCTGTTTGTGCGGGCTGAACGCGACGGTAACTACCTGCAATGGGGCGACTTTTCAGCCAGTCTGAGCAACGATGGCTATGTGCGCAACGACCGCACGCTCTATGGTTTTTCGGGCCTTTGGGCCGCGCAAGATCAGACGCCTAGTGGTGATCCGCGCACCCAAGCCTACGCCTATGCCGCCCAACCCGACCAACTGCCGCAGCGCGATGTGCTGCGCGGTACGGGCGGGTCGGTCTATTTTCTGGGCCGCCAAGATATCGCGCGCGCTACCGAAACCATCAGTCTGCAAACCCGCGATGCCTCGACCGGACGCGTGCTGTCGACCCAAGCATTGACCGCAGGCACAGATTACCAGATCAACTATATCCAAGGCGTCGTAACGCTGGCCCGCCCGTTGCAGAGCGGCGGGGACGCAGGCGTCGTGACGGGTGCTGCGGGTGAAGGCATCGATCAGGTTCTGGTTGCCAACTATGAATATACCCCCACCATCGGCGATGTGGACGGCTATTCCTACGGCGCGCGCCTTGAAGGCTGGGTCAGTGATCAACTTCGCGTGGGCGTGGTAGGCCAAATTGATCAAACGGGCAGCGACGATCAACAGTTGTTCGGAGCCGATGTGACATGGCAGATCAGCGACGAGAGCTTTGTCAGGCTCGATTACGCGCGCTCGGAAGGGCCTGGATTTGCCTCTGTCTTTTCATCTGATGGTGGGTTGATTTTTGATGGCGAAGCCATCGCGACTGGTAGTGGCGAAGCCGTAAAACTGGACGCGCAAGCCACGCTTGCCGATCTTGGGATCACTGGGGCCGATGGCACGCTCGCCTTCTATTTTGAAGACCGCAGCGAAGGGTTTTCCAGCCTTGATGCGAATGTCACAGCCGACACTGGCGAAGAGGTGTTCTGGGGCTTGGCGGCTGATATCGCGCTGTCGAACAACCTGTCTGTGACCCTGTCGCATGACGACTATGATACGGCTGTTGGCGAATTTGAACGCACCACCGCCATCGCGCTGACATCGCAAATTAGCGAGCAACTGACCCTGACCGCAGGCGTTGAAGCCTACGATGTGCGCAATGATGACGACGATGGCGGTCGCACCGATGTAGCGTTACGGTTGGACTATGCGCTGTCCGAGAACACGAGCGTCTACGGCTATGTGCAGACCACGTTGGACGCACGCGGGCTGGATGACAACGACCGCGTAGGCTTGGGTGGATCCGTGTCGCTTGACGGCGGGTGGACCCTATCCGGCGAAGCGTCAGACGGCAGCGATGGGGCAGGGGCAAAAGTGTTGGCCAGCTACGCCGATGACGCAGGCAACACGCGCTACTTTGGCTACGAGCTAGACCCGACACGCGACATTTCTGGCGTCGATCTGCGGGGGCGCGATCAAGGGCAGATCGTCATTGGGGGCCGCGATCAGGTCACGGATACGGTCACGGCCTTTGGCGAGAATACCTATGATATGTTCGGCACTTATCGCAGCCTGACCAGCGCGTACGGCCTGACTTTTGCGCCAACTGACGCGTTCACGACCAATATCGCTATTGAATTTGGCCGTATCCGGGATGGCGGCGACAGTGACTTTGATCGCAGTGCGATCTCACTCGGGCTGGAATACGCGACCGAGGACATTGAGGCGGCGGGTCGGATCGAATTGCGCCGCGACGCTGGGCTGCGGTCAGGCGCGGATGTCGAGACCGATACGCTGATCGTGACCGCCGATATGGGCTACCGGATTGACGCCGATCAGCGGTTGATCTTTTCTGCCGATCTGGCGCGAACCGACAGCGATGACAGCGCGCTGCTGGACGGCGATTATTCCGATGTCATCTTGGGCTATGCGTACCGGCCTGCCGAATTTGGCCGCCTGAATATGTTGGCGCGCTATCGCTATTTGATGGATGAATACGGGCAGCGATTGGATGGCATGGACGCGCGCGGGCCGTTGCAGCGCAGCCATGTGGCCAGCATTGATCTAAGCTATGCCGCGAGCCAAAACTGGACGCTGGGCGGCAAGCTGGGCTACCGATCATCGCGCACGGCGGCGACCGCCACGGACGCTTTTGCCGAGAATGACGCGTGGTTGGCAGTGGCCAATGCGCGGTATCATTTGGTGAACAATTGGGATGCGCTGATCGAGGTGCGCAGTTTCAATCTGGTGCAGGCCGACACGCAGGATTTGGGTGTTTTGGCCGCCGGTTACCGCCAGATGAACGAGAATGTCAGCCTCGGGGTCGGATATAACTTTGGCCGGTTCTCGGATGATCTGACCGATTTGGTCCAAGACGACGAGGGCGTGTTCATCAACCTCGTCGCCAGTTTCTAGACCATCTGGATCACGTTCTTATCAATCGCCAGCATATAGCCGCGCCGTGCGATGTTTTTCACCAGCAGCTCGCTGATCATCTGATTGCCCAGTGTGTCGCGCAACCGCTTGATCCGCGTGGCCCCTGCCGCTTCGTCACAGTCAACTGCGTTGCGGCCTGAGACGACACCTTCGATCTCGGCGCCCGATAGGACTTCGTCGTCCATCCGAGCCTCGGCCAGCACCGACAGCGTCTCAATCGCGGCATCGGTCAGTTTGAATTCAAAGTTGTTGAGGTAGACCGTGTTCTGGTCGCGGCTGATCAGCAGGGAATTGACCTCGATCCCTTTGCGTTCGATCTGGCCCATGCGGCGGTTCAGCACGACTAGCATCACCAGAAACGCCACGGCAGCGATCAACAATGCGGTCGCAAAGATCAGCAGCACAAAGATCACGAAGCGGTAGCTGTCCAGCGTCTCGGAAAACGCCGTGCCCGATTGCGCGAGGATTTCCAGCAGTTTGATCTCGGACTGTGTTGTCAGGTCGTTTTCCACAAACACCCGCTCGACGCGCATGTTGAACGCGTTGGCGTCGGGCAGATTGACGAACAAAAGAACGGCAGCCACGGCAAGGATCAGCACGATAGCGGCGATCCCGCCTAAAACCACCCGGTTGCCCGTTTGGCGCGCTTCAATAGCGGAGGTAGTAGTCGCCTGCACTGGCTCTCCTTTCCTCAAGTCCTGCGTCATCAAAGGTGGCCATCACTTCGAGCAACTCCCAGCCGTCTGCGGCCAATCTGTCGCGCAAATAGCTGCTGGCGCTTGCGACCGAGCAGTCGCCCGGAACTTCGACCACACCGTAGTGCAGGCGCAGCGGGTCATCCTGTTTGGCCTTGTAATCGGCATAGCACGCGGCCTGCGCCGCGGTGGTCATGGCGGCCAAAACCAACAGGGAAAGGGTCATATGTTTCATGGGCCGACTGTGCATGCAGTCGCCCGGATATTCAATAGCGCAAGGGGTTTGCCGCATCTGCTAAGCGATAACACCGTCCCGATATTGTTTGGCAGGGCAGGGGCAGGGCACGCTGTTGTCAACCTCATGACGAAAGGACCATGTGATGTTGAACAAGGTGACAAAGACCCTGATGGCCGGCGCTGTCGCGTTCACCGCCGCCACAGCGCCTGTGATGGCAGATGATGCAGATGATGTGTTCATAGGGGCCATCGTGCTGGGCATTCTTGGCCTCGCGCTGAACAATTCTGACGGCGAGATCCGCGCCCGGACCAACACGGGCCAGCGCCCACGCGAGATCACACCGCTGTCGCAGGGCAATCAGATCGGCACACGGAACGCCCGACGGGGTTTGCCAGCCGCTTGTTTACAGCGATTTGAAACCCGACGCGGTGCCGTGCGTGTCTTTGATGACGCTTGTTTGCAGCGGAGCTACCGGGCGTATTGGCAACTGCCGCGCGGCTGTGAGGTGTCGGTACGCACCCGGCGCGGTATCGAAAATGGCTTTGACCCGCGCTGTTTGCGTGACGCGGGTTATCGGTTGGCCGGGCGGTAAACGACCCGGTCTGTCTCAGGCACGGCGCCTGCCCCGGTTGTCGTGCCCACCTGCAAAGGGGGCTATGGATGGGTTGGCATCCATGGCCCCCTTTTTTCTCGACTTGCGAAACGGGCCTGATTTGCGTCAGGTGGGGCATGGTGAAGACGGTTCCTGATTTTGCTTTCGAGCAGACCCTGCTGAACGCAGGCATCCCGCATATCGCGGGCACGGACGAGGCGGGGCGTGGGCCATTGGCCGGGCCTGTGGTCGCCGCCGCTGTGATCCTGAGCCCTGATGATATCCCCGACGGCCTGAACGACAGTAAAGCGGTGGGCAAAGCGCGGCGGATCATTCTGGCCGCCGAGCTGCGCGCGCGGGCGGATGTGGGTGTTGGCGTGGCCAGCGTGCGCGAGATTGAAGAGGTCAACATCCTACGCGCCAGTCATCTGGCCATGGTGCGCGCGATTGCGAACCTGAGCCGATCCCCCGATCATGTGCTGATCGACGGCAATATGATCCCGCGCGGATTGAACATTCCTAGCACCCCGATTGTGAAGGGAGACGCCCGATCTTTGACCATTGCGGCCGCCTCAATCATCGCCAAAACAGAGCGCGATGTGATCATGGTGGATTTGGCGCAACAGCATCCCGAATTTGGCTGGGAGACCAACGCAGGCTACCCCACAAAAAGTCACACAATAGCGTTGCAAAAACACGGCCCCACTCCTCACCATAGACGCACGTTCGGGCCGGTCCACAAGATGTTGTATCAAGACTGAAAATCGCCGTTTTTGGCCATTTATACATTTTGACAGCGATTCCCGTATATTAGATGCTGATGTCAACAGAGCGGGACACCCGCCGGACGTGAGGCAAATGTGAATATGACAACCGCAACAAGCGCCGAGGCGCTTCCGTTGAACAGTATTTTGGACGGCGATTGCATCGAACAGATGCGGGCGCTGCCGGATGATTGTATCGACTTGATCTTTGCGGACCCGCCTTATAACCTACAGCTCAAAGGCGAGTTGCTGCGTCCCGATAATTCCAAAGTTGATGCGGTAGATGACGAGTGGGACCAGTTCTCCAGCTTTGCCGCCTACGACAAGTTCACCCGCGATTGGCTGACCCAAGCCCGGCGTATCCTCAAGCCCAACGGGGCCATTTGGGTGATTGGCAGCTATCACAACGTGTTCCGTATGGGCGCCGAGTTACAGAACCAGGGGTTCTGGATCCTCAATGATGTGGTCTGGCGCAAGTCGAACCCGATGCCGAACTTCAAAGGCAAACGCCTGACCAACGCCCACGAGACGCTGATCTGGGCGAGTAAATCCGAGGGCAGCAAATACACCTTTAACTATGAAGCGCTGAAGGCCCTAAACGAAGGCATCCAGATGCGCAGCGATTGGGTGCTGCCGATTTGCACGGGTCACGAGCGGATCAAAAACGCCGACGGCGACAAAGCGCACCCGACACAAAAACCCCTCAGCCTGCTGCACCGCGTGATGGTGGGCACGACGAACCCCGGCGATGTGGTGCTCGACCCGTTCTTTGGCACTGGCACCACGGGCGCTGTCGCCAAGATGCTGGGCCGGGATTTCATCGGGATCGAACGCGAGGCCGAGTACCGCAAGGTTGCGCAGAAACGTCTCGCTAACACCCGCCGTCTGGACAAAGAGGCGCTGGAGACGACCACATCGAAACGTGCCGAGCCGCGTGTGGCCTTTGGTGTGCTGGTCGAGCGCGGCATGCTGCGCCCCGGCGAGACGCTGATCTCGCCGCGTGGCAAAACCGCCCGCGTGCGCGTCGACGGCACGCTGATCGGTGACGATGTGAAAGGCAGCATCCACCAAGTGGGCGCGTCCTACGAAGGGGCCCCCAGCTGTAATGGCTGGACCTATTGGAATTTCAAACGCGACGGCAAGTCGGTCTCTATTGATCTCTTGCGTCAGCAAATCCGTGCGGAGATGCGCGAAAGCTAACCCCACCGGAGATACCAGTTACCGCCAGTGCCGGGGTCGTTCGCCTGACCCGGCACTACCTTTGCCCCGCCATCCCACTACGTGGATGTGCGGGGTTTTTTTTGTGGGTGCGGGGAGGGGAGGTCGGATTGGATCCATAGTTATCGCCTTGCCGTTCTTCCACTATGCGCAGCAGGACTTGCCTATGACATGCATTCATAAAACCATTGGCACGCGTCGGCTGGCATTGTGTCGATTTCGACGTATCTGCATTTTGGGCAGGTTAGCGTCGATCTTAGAGTTACTTTAGTTTCTTCAATCGCCATATGGCGTACGCCGTAAGAATTAGAAATCCAGCCAAAACAGGCACCAAGATCGCATCGTTGTAGAGTACGCCTAGCAAACCTGTCAGACCCAATGCAGTTAGGACAATCGGCAACAACGGCGTGAAACAACACAACGCTGCGAGCAATGTCCCTGCAATACCCAAAGCCAACAACTTACTTTTCATCTTACCGATCCCGAAACCAATTGCGCGCTGCGTTGTCGCGCACTCTCACACAGGCTCGTCAAATCTACGACGAAAAATAACAAGCACCACGATCAAGTGTGGAATTAGGTATTGCAACAGGGACGTCACCTTGCCTCGCAGAGCAGACCATAGATACCCAACTGTTCCGGCGTTCTGCCCGAAGTCGTCATCGCCCAAGTAGGCAAAGCGCCAGCCATTAAATCTCTAAACGACAGTGAAGGCGTAATCCGGCCCAATGCTGCGAGTCGAAGATGAGTATGTCCCGAAGTTGCCTTGTGGGTGTGCCAGTGATTCATCCCAAATCTGGTGTTTTGCCAGCATTTAGTGCCAGCTAGAGGGCCACTGCACAGGAAGTACATGACTTCACCCCCTTGAGAATAAGGGGTTTTTCGGAAATCTGCCTAAATTCTACCTTTTCTTGCGAAAGGGGGTTGCGGGTGATGTTTGGTATCCGTAGAACCCCCCTTACCGGACGAGCTGAGACGCTCTGAGGGGGCGCCAGACGGGCGGGACGGACTGGAAACGGGACGGATCGGGACGAGGTGGAAGTTTA
>CALHAP010000213.1 GCA_937931795.1 uncultured Paracoccaceae bacterium | reverse complement strand
GGTGGGCGCATTCTGCCCATCGACAAAGGGTCTAACAAAGAGTTTTCAGTGTCTGCGGGGGCAACCGAAGGCGCAAAAGACGGCGAGTTGGTCGAGGCGGAAAACACCGGACCGCGCGCCCGCATGGGCCTGCCATCGGCTAAGATCGTCGCACGTTTGGGCGACCCCACGCAGCCCCGCGCCATTTCGCTGATCGCCATCCACGAACACGGAATTCCCGACCGTTTTCCCGACGCCGTCATGTCAGAGGCAGACGCCGCCAAACCCGCAACAGTGAAGGGCCGCGAAGACCTGCGCGATCTGCCGATCATCACCATCGACCCCTCCGACGCCCGCGACCGCGACGACGCGGTGCTGGCGGTCCGCGATGATGACCCTGCCAACCCCGGCGGCTTTCACATCTGGGTCGCGATTGCGGATGTGTCGGCCTATGTCACCCCCGGCTCCGAACTGGACCGCGAGGCCCGCGCGCGCGGCAATTCCACCTATTTCCCCGACCGCGTGGTCCCAATGCTGCCCGACACACTATCCGGCGACCTGTGTTCCTTGCACGAAAACGTCGACCGCGCTGTGATCGCCGTGCGCATGACCATCGACGCAGAGGGCACCAAGCTGCGGCATCACTTCGTGCGCGGCCTGATCCGCTCGCCCGCAGCGTTGAGCTACGAAGACGCGCAATCAGCCATCGACGGACGGCCAAATGACCATACTCAGGCCTTATTAGACCCTATTTTACGCCCGTTGTTCGACGCATACGCCGCCCTCAAGCGCGCCCGCGAGAAACGCGCACCGCTGGAGATCGACCTGCCCGAGCGACAGATCGTCTTGTCCGACGAGGGCAAGGTCACCTCCGTCGCCTTCAAAGACCGCCTCGACGCGCATAAACTGATCGAGGAATGCATGGTGTTGGCCAACGTCGCCGCCGCCGAAACGCTCAAAGCAAAAGACACCCCGCAGCTCTACCGCGTCCACGAAGAGCCAAACCCCGACAAGCTCGACGCGCTGCGCGAGGTCGCTCAAGGGTCGGGCATGGTGCTGGCCAAAGGTCAGATGCTGCACACGCGCCACCTCAACAACCTGCTGTCACAAGCCGCAGGCACCGAGCACGCCGAGACGATCAACCTGTCCACGCTGCGCGCCATGACACAGGCCTATTACACGCCGAAAAACCTCGGGCACTTTGGCCTCGCGCTGCGCGACTACGCGCATTTCACCTCACCCATTCGCCGCTACTCTGACCTGATCGTCCACCGCGCGCTGATCACGGCGCACGACTGGGGCGACGATGGCCTCAGCCCGTGGGATATCGAGCATCTGGACGACACCGGAAAGCTGATTTCAGACACTGAAAGACGCTCTATGCAGGCCGAACGCGACACAACGGACAGGTATCTGGCGGCGTTTCTCGCCGACCGCGTGGGCAGCACGTTCGACGGATCGGTGGCAGGCATCGCCAAGTTCGGCATCTTCATCAAACTCGACGGCACAGGGGCGGACGTCCTCGTGCCGATGCGCAATCTGGGCGATGAATATTTCGTCTATGACCGCGATGCACAGACCCTAACCGGGCGCGACAGCGGCATGCAGATCACCATGGGCACCGCGGCCACCGTCAAGCTGTCCGAGGTGACGCCCGCGACCGGCGGCATGGTGGCCGAAATTGTCTCGCTTGATGGATCAGATGTGGCCCCCGCGCGCGGTCATAGCCGCAAACGGGGCGGTCCGCCGCGTGGCAAGAAGAAGGGCAAGCGCCAAGTGAAACGCCGACGCGGATAGCGCTTGTGACGGGGTTCTCACAGCGGTTACCCTGATGTCCAAGGAGACTGCTTATGCCCCTCACTCGTCGCACCGTCACACTTGGAATGCTCGCCACCGGCCTCACCGCCTGCGGCCCCGCCGGCACACCAGCCACTGCGCAGACCAGCCTGCCCACCGCGCCCAACACGGGCTATGACGCTTGGGTCGCCGCATTCCGCGCTCGTGCGCTGGCGGGCGGCATCACAGCCCAAACCTTTGACGCGGCTTTCGCGGGCGCGGGCTATGTGCCGGGCGTGGTTGAGCGGGACCGCACACAGATCGAGACGCGCCGCACGTTCGAGGACTACCTCGCCATCGCCACAGCCCCCGACCGCGTGACCGAGGGACGGCGGCAGTTGGCCCAACTACAGACACTAATGCAGGCGATTGAGGCGCGTTACGGCGTCCCCGCCCCCGTCTTCACCGCGATCTGGGGCATGGAAAGCAATTACGGGCGCAGGCGCGGCAACGTGCCCACGATCGCAGCACTGTCGACGCTGGCTTATGACGGCAGGCGCGGCGATTTCTACCGGGGGCAGTTGCTGTCGGCCTTGCGCATCCTGCAAAACGGCGATGTTACACCTAGCCAGATGCTCGGGTCATGGGCCGGGGCGATGGGGCATACGCAGTTTATCCCCACCTCCTTCGAGGCCTATGCCGTCGATTTCAACGGCGACGGGCGGCGCGATATCTGGAGCGACGACCCCACCGATGGTCTCGCCTCTGCCGCCGCCTATCTGCGCGGCGCAGGCTGGCGACGCGGCGAGATATGGGGTCAAGAAGTCCAACGTGTCGACGGCCAACTCCGCGATATGCAGGGCGCTGGGGTCCCCTCGGGCGAGGTGATCCAGCCGAGCGGTCCGGGCACTCCGGCCTTTGTCACCTACCGGAATTACCGCGCCATCCTGCGTTATAACAACAGCCAGAGCTACGGCATCGGTGTGGGGCATCTGTCTGACCGTTTGGCAGGTGGCGGGCCGCTGGTGCGCAGCTTTGGCGCGGATGCGAACGGGCTGACGCTGGACGACCGGATCGCGCTGCAACAGGATCTAACAAGGGCCGGATACGACACCCAAGGGGTCGACGGCGTGATCGGCAACAATACCACGCAGGCCATCCGCGCCTATGAGGCCGCCAACGGCCTGCCCGTCACTGGCATACCGAGCCGTGCTTTGCTGGACCGTTTGCGATGATCTTGCGCGCCGCACTCGCGCTTACGCTGATGACCACCACCGCAATCGCGCAGGACGACACGATGACCCAAGAGACCCTCAACCTATGGCTCACCGCGTTCGAGGCACGCGCAGAAGCTGAAGGGATCACGCTCCAAACCCTTGAGCAGAGCCTTTCCGGCATCGCATTTCTCCCCGATGTCATTGAACGGGATCGCAACCAGAACGAGTTTTCCAAGACGATCTGGGCCTATTTAGACACTGCTGTCTCGGATCCACGCATCACTGCAGGGCAGCGCGCGTTGGAGACCCACAGCACCACCTTCGACGCGATTGAAGCGGCCTACGGCGTAGATAGCCACATCATCGCAGCGATCTGGGGGCTCGAGTCGTCCTATGGCGCGGTGCGCGGCGACGTGGACACGCTCTCGGGCCTTGCGACATTGGCCCATGAGGGACGGCGGGCCGCGTTCTTTGAAGCGCAGCTGATCGCGGCGCTAACCATCATCCAAGACGGCGATGCGGCGCCGACCGACTTGCGCGGATCATGGGCGGGCGCGATGGGGCATACGCAGTTCATGCCCACGACGTTTCAGAAACTGGCGGTGGATTTCGACGGCGACGGCAGGCG
The DNA here is from genome assembly GCA_937931795.1 of uncultured Paracoccaceae bacterium. Taxonomy (GTDB): domain Bacteria; phylum Pseudomonadota; class Alphaproteobacteria; order Rhodobacterales; family Rhodobacteraceae; genus JALZWD01. The sequence goes on along the minus strand of CALHAP010000213.1, from coordinate 5,593 downwards.
CGATATTTGGGGCGACGACCCAACAGACGCGCTGGCCTCAACGGCTGCGTTTTTGGCGGATGCGGGCTGGCAGACAGGACAGGCCTGGGGCGTCGAAGTGACCTTGCCCGAAGGATTCGACTACGACCAAGCCCGACGCACGGGCACGCGGGTTCCATCGGCATGGGCCACCCTTGGGGTGCAAACAGCCGATGGGTCTGCGATCCCCGATAGCTTTAAGGGTGGCTCCATTCTGCTACCCGCCGGACACCGAGGGCCTGCGTTCATGATCTTCTCAAACTTCCGCGCGTTGGAGTACTACAACCGCGCCGATGCCTATGTGATCGCGGTGGGGCATTTGGCCGACAGATTGCGCGGATCAGGCTCTATACAGGCAGACTGGCCGCGAGATGATCGTGCGCTGACCTTCGACGAACGGCTGGAGTTGCAAGAGCTGTTGACCGCTGCGGGCCATTCGACACTTGGCGCAGACGGGATCATCGGGCCCAACACGATCAACGCCGCGCGGCGCTATCAACGGGGCAGCGGGCTGGTGCCTGACGGCTACCCATCGCTGGCGTTGTTAGAGGTGCTGCGTCAGGGGGTTTCTTCGCAGGACTGACCCTGCATGCAGGCCACGACACGCGCGACGTCGGCGTGGTTGGGGTCGCCAAAAGACCACTGCGGGCAGGCACTTTCGCTCAGCACATAACCGCCTTCGCCGTCCCAGCGCAGAAACGCCAAGGTCGTCACATCGTCAGCCGGGGCATATCCGCACCACGCGCTGAGGCAAGTGATCTCAACAGACACCGGCGCTGCGAACGGCAGATCAAACCCCGTGTCGCTCAATGCCCGCCCATCAAATTGCACGGTCAGGGTTGCGGGCGGTTCAACATCTGCCCCTCCGCGAAAGGTACCAAGCACAACCGAATAGACCGCCTCCGCCTCCGCGGCTTGGGTGAAGCTACGCGCAACATCCGGGCGCAAGCAGGACAAGGCTGATGCCGTCTGGGGCAAAATCGCCAGAGCAAAAGCCAGCCATTTCATATCAATTCTCCAAAATGCTCCATCACACGCATGTAAACATCGCGCTTAAATGGGACGATATTGGGAACCAGATTCTTGGGCGCCGACCATCGCCAAGTCGAAAATTCGGGATGTTCGGTTTCGATATTCACATCTGCATCGACGCCATGAAACCGCATCAAAACCCAATGCTGGGCCTGCCCCCGGTAGCGGCCTTTCCAGATTTTTGGGACAATCTCGTGCGGCAAATCATAGGGGATCGGGGTATCTGTGATCCGCTCGATGGTCACCAGATCCGGCGTCACGCCCGTCTCTTCGACCAGCTCGCGCAGGGCCGCTGTCGGCACATCTTCGCCCGGATCAATGCCACCCTGCGGCATCTGCCAAGCATCCGTATCGCGGTCCACGCGCGTGCCGACAAACACGCGGCCAGCGCCATTGACCAGCATGATCCCGACGCAAGGACGGTACGGCAGGGCGGCGATTTGCTCAGGTGTCATGACGGCCCTTTCATTCGGAAAAAGGAGCCACAGGATCAACCCGCAGCCCCTGAAGCAGTGTCTATTCCTGCGGACCCAGCGCCGACAGACCCTTGAGAATGTCGATCGCATAAGCCAGCTGATAGTCGTCTTCGCGCAGGGCGGCGGCGGCTTCGGCGCGGGCTTGATCTTCTTCGATCACGGCGCGCTGTTCATCCGTCAGACTGTCATTGCCCAAGGCACCGCGCAGATCGGCCTCGGTGGTGCGGCGACGCGGCTCGTCTGTGTCACCCTCTTCACCCAACTCATCCGGGCGGATCAGCGGCTGTTCGACGATGATGTCAGGCGAAATGCCCAAGGCTTGGATCGAGCGACCAGACGGCGTGTAATAGCGCGCGGTCGTTAGGCGGATCGCTGTGTCATCGCGCATCGGCATCACGGTCTGCACCGATCCTTTGCCAAAGCTCTGGGTGCCGATGACAATCGCGCGGCGGTGGTCTTGCAACGCGCCTGCGACGATCTCGGATGCAGAGGCAGAACCGCCATTAATCAACACAACAATCGGCAAACCACCCGCCAGATCACCCGGTGTCGCGTTGTAGCGATCACCAGCGCCCGCCTCGCGTTCGCGGGTCGAGACGATTTCGCCCGCATCAAGGAAGGCATCGGATACCAGCACCGATTGGTTCAGCAGTCCGCCCGGATTGTTGCGCAGGTCCAGCACGATGCCGTTGACGTTGTCGATGCCGCCCGCTTCCGCGATTTGCTCGGCCAGCCCGCTTTGCAGGTTGGGGAAGGTTTGGTCGCTGAACGTGCTGATCCGCAGAACAACTGTTTCGCCTTCAGTCCGGGCGCGCACGGCGGTCAGGCTGATGGTGTCGCGGATGATCGAGACGTCAAACGGCTCGTCGATCCCTTCGCGGGCCACAGTGATGATGATCTCAGACCCAACCGGCCCCCGCATCAATGTGACGGCCTCGTCTAGGGTCAGGCCCAGCAGGCTCTGGCCATCGACGGCCGTGATATAATCGCCCGACTCCATACCGGCCGCATCGGCGGGGGTGCCATCCATGGGCGAGACGACTTTGACCCAGCCCTCTTCTTGCGTGACCTCAATGCCAAGACCACCAAAGCTGCCGCGCGTCTGGGTGCGCATATCGGCGGCGTCTTCGGGGGACAGGTAGCTGGAATGGGGGTCGAGCGAGGTCAGCATCCCGTTGATGGCGGCCTCGATTAGCGCGGCTTCGTCCACCTCTTCGACATATTCGTCGCGAATGCGGTCAAAGATATCGCCAAACAGATCGAGCTGCTCATAGACGCTGCTGTTTTGGCTGGCTTCTTGCGCGATCAGTGGACCGGCCACCTGTGTCGTCACCAACAGCCCGAGCGCCGTGCCCCCTGCGGCAGACATCATCAGCTTTTTCATGTGCGTTTCCTCGTCCCTACATATCCGCCCAAAAAGGCGATTCAATTCTTAACCGCGGCAAACCAGTCGCGCGGATCAACGGCAGACTGCCCTTCTCTGACCTCAAGATAAAGGGGCCGCGTCTGCGTCCCAACGTCACCGGACACAATCTGGCTCACAATGTCGTCAATACTAGGGCTGTCACCGGGCATCACCCCGACCACAGCGCCTGCGGGCAGGATTTGCCCCGCAGCACCATAGGCCTCTGACAGGCCGGTCAGGATGAACAAAACATCCGGTGCAGGTTCCAAGATTACAACACTCCCAAAATCGAGCAATTCACCCTGAAACCGCAGCGTTGCAGCCACCGGCGTGGTGACCAAGGAACCGGCGGGCGCGCTGATGATCCAGCCCGGTCGCGGGGCGCTGTCCACAGCATCCGCACGGTATCCCACCGTCACCTCGCCCACCACGGGCAGCGGCATTGTGCCTTTCGCATCGCGCGCATTCGGCACAGCCCCGCCAAGCTCAGAGGCCACCATATCGGCAATGTTGTTAGCAAACAGGTCCAGCGTATCGGTCGCAGCCATCAACACGGCGGTCTGCACCGGGTCTTCGCGAAATCGGCGCGGCAGATCGGTCCGTTCCGATATCGCCGTGGTCAGCGCCAAACGGGCCTCGGTCACCTGCGCATGCCCTTGTTCCAGCACCTCTAGCGTGTCTTCTTGCACACGGCTTAGCTGCCGCAGCAACGCCATCTCATCTGCCAGATCATCAATGTCGGCCTGCGCGCCCCGGCGCACCTCATCGAGAAACATAGCCGCCCGCGCGGTCCCAAGCGGCCCCGCCGGGTGAACCTGCAAGGCGGGCACCGGCGTGCGACGCATCTCGATCAGCACGCCCATCAATTGCGAGGTTTGCGCCGTCTGCGGAGCCAGTTGCGCCTCCAAAGCACGCCGCCGCAGCACCACATCTTGCAAACCCGCCCGCACCGTTGTCAGAGCCACCTCATAGGCCTGAACGGCCTGCGTTAGGGCCGCGACACGGTCTTCACGACCCTCTGCCACGTCCAATCCCGCCTGCGCTGTTTGCAAACGCGTGACAGCCGCCTCTGCACGCGCCACTAGATCGTTTTGGGCCTGCACAGAGCCTGCAATCAGCCACAACGCGAGGGGCAGCCAGTACCTCATGAGAGCAGGCTCACGCCCGTCATATCATCCGGTTGATCCAAGCCCATCAGCTCCAGCAATGTCGGCGCAAGATCGGCCAACCTGCCATCCCGCAAGGTCGCATCCTGCGCACCACCCACAAGGGCCACAGGCACCAAATTGGTCGTATGCGCTGTGTGCGGACCGCCCGTTTCGGGGTCGATCATCATCTCGCAATTGCCGTGATCTGCGGTGATCACCATGGCGCCACCTGCGCGCGCCAGCGCCTCGACAACGCGGCCAATCCCAGCATCCACGGCTTCACAGGCGGCAATCGCCGCATCCAGATCGCCCGTGTGCCCGACCATATCGGGGTTGGCATAATTGCACACGATCAGATCGTAGCCCGCGCCAATCGCCGCCACGAAACTGTCGGTCACTTCACTGCAGGACATCTCGGGTTGCAGATCATAGGTCGCGACATTGGGGGATTTGGGCATACTGCGGTCTTCGCCAACCTCAGGGTCTTCTTTGCCGCCATTGAGGAAAAACGTCACATGCGGATACTTCTCGGTCTCAGCCAGCCGGAACTGCCGTTTACCCTGTTTGGCGACCCATTCGCCCAAGGTATTCACCAACACGCGCTTGGGAAAAACAGTGTCTAAATAGGCGTTATGGCCTTGCGAATATTCGACCATCCCAAGTGCTGCGGACAAATCGCCGCGCGTTCCACGATCAAATCCGTCAAATTCAGGGGCGCAAATCGCCGCCAGTATCTCGCGGGCGCGGTCGGCGCGAAAATTCAGGCACCACACACCGTCACCCGCAGCCATGCCCGTGTAATCGCCGATCACGGTGGCAGGGATAAATTCATCAGTCTTGCCTGCATCAGTAGCGTTTTGCACCGCCGCTCCAGCAGTCCCAGCGGTACCACCATGCCCGCGCACCATAGCGTCATAGGCGGTCTGCACCCGGTCCCAACGGTTATCTCGGTCCATCGCAAAATAGCGCCCGATGACCGTACCGATGCGTGCGCCCTCGGGCAGCCGATCCACCAGTGCCGCGATAAACCGGTCCGCCGATGTCGGGTCCACATCGCGCCCATCGGTGATCGCATGGATGACAACAGGCACACCGCGCTGCGTCATCGCCAGCGCGCTCGCGACGACATGGTCAATATGACCATGCACACCCCCATCCGAGATCACACCCATCAGATGCGCCGTACCATTTGCGGCCAAAACAGTCTCTGCAAAGGCCGAAATCCGCTCATTTTCAAAGAACGATCCATCCTCGATCGCCAAATCAATCTGCCCTAGGTCCATCGCGACAACACGGCCCGCACCGATATTGGTATGGCCAACTTCGGAATTACCCATCTGCCCCGTGGGCAGGCCCACATCAGGGCCATGGGTTGTCAGTCGCGCGGCAGGGCCATGCGCCATCAGGGCATCAATGTTGGGGGTCTTAGCCAGCAAAGGGGCATTGCCGTCGCGTGTCTCGCTCAGACCCCAGCCGTCGAGGATACACAAAACAACAGGCTTGGGCGGGGTCAT
>CALHAP010000212.1 GCA_937931795.1 uncultured Paracoccaceae bacterium | reverse complement strand
GAAGCATGAGAAGGCGAGCTACTACAAAACGCACGGGCTCAGGAAAAACGCGACGATCGAGCTTTATTTGGCTGGATGTGATGACGAGATGGTCAAGGCTGTCACCGGGCACTCAGGCGTTGAGATGCTGAAAAAGTACGGTGGGCCGATCCGGCAAAGAGAGCTCGCGAAGCGCGCTCAAGAGGCAAGAAACCAAATGGAACGAAGCAAGACCGAAACGTGAAAGTTTCAACACTTGTTTCAAAAATGGCAGTGAAGGAGAGAAGGGATGACGCAAGTCATTGATTTTATTGGAGGCGAGTACCGGAAACGAACCGGTGTACACGGATTTGCAATCCGCTGCGTAACCACTCCGCCAACTCGCCTCACGATCGCCGCTCTATACTAGCCGCAAACAGGGCGCAAGCGGCGCGGATGTCTTAAATCGCGCGCAATGGACCGTTGCCGCTGGGGCGGGTCTGTGGCATGCAGAATTTACGATATCAGACAGAGAGAGTTCCGTGGCCAATTATTCTGATCGCCGTACGATGATGGTCGACACGCAGGTGCGCCCGTCGGATGTGACAAAATTTCCGATCATTGATGCGATGCTGGATGTGCCGCGTGAGGTTTATGTGCCGGATGCGCTGCGTGCGGCGGCTTATATGGGCGAGAATATCAGCCTTGGAGGGGATCGCGTCCTGCTTGATCCGCGCAGCTTTGCCAAGTTGCTCGATATTCTGGCGATTGAGCCCAGTGATGTGGCCCTCGATTTGGGCTGCGGATTGGGCTATTCGACTGCTGTTTTGGCCCATATGGCGGATTTCGTGGTCGGCATTGAAGATGATGCGGATCGTGCGACTGAGGCCCAGAGCCTGCTGTCGGAGCAAGGCGTTGACAATGCTGCGGTGTTGCAGGGCGATCTCGTCGATGGGTCCGCCAAAAGCGCGCCCTATGATGTGATCATGTTGCAGGGTGCAGTTGAGCAAGTGCCGGATACGCTGCTTGACCAATTGAAAGACGGCGGGCGGATCGCGTGTATTTTTGCCGAGGGCGCGCTCGGCGTTGCCCGTGTTGGGCACAAGATCGACGGACGGGTGGCATGGCGTTTTGCGTTTAATGCAGGTGCGCCGGTTCTGAACGGCTTTGAAAAGAAGGTTGAATTCGCCTTCTAAACAAAATTCGCCCTGCGCTAAACGACGGGGCACTGCGGGGTGATGACATGGGACGTATGCAAAAGGCGGTGATGGTCGGGACCATCATTTCAGGATTGATTTGGCCTATGGTATCTCAGGCCGAGAGCCTCGCTGACGCGCTGGCTGATGGCTATGAAAACAGCGGCTTGCTGGCGCAAAACCGTGCCTTGCTGCGTGCCGCTGACGAAGATGTTGCACAGGCCGTGTCATCCCTGCTGCCCGTAATCAGCTGGTCGGCTACGGCCACGGCCCAAAACCCACGTGGGCAAACCGGCAATACCCTGACGGCGGACGTGCAAATCACCGCAGAGTTTACGCTCTATGACGGCGGGCGGACGCAATTTGCTATTGATGCGCAAAAAGAGCTGGTGTTGGGCACCCGGCAGGGGCTCTTGGCGATTGAACAGGACGTGCTGTTGCGCATCGTTCAGGCCTATATGGAAGTGCGGCGGCAGACCCAATTTGTAGGGTTGCGTGAAAACAACGTCCGCCTGATTTCGGAAGAACTGCGCGCTGCGCGAGACCGGTTTGAGGTGGGTGAAGTGACCCGCACCGATGTGTCGCTGGCCGAGGCACGCTTGGCCGCCGCGCGCAGTTTGCTGTCGGGTTCACAAGGTGAGTTGGCCCGCGCGCAAGCCGAATTTATCGCGTCGGTCGGGCGCCGAGCAGGGGCCTTGGGTGCTGCGCCGCCAGCCCAGATCGCACATTCCATCGCGCAAGCCCGTGAAATTGCCCGCCGCACCCATCCGCGTCTGCGCGAGGCGCAGCATTCGGTCACCGTGGCCGAGCTGAACATCAAACGTGCCGAGACCGCGTTGCAACCCACCGTGACGCTCAATGGGCGGATCAGGTTGGATCAGGATTTCAATGACAGCGAGAGCATCGGTGTCACGGCATCAGGCCCAATTTATCAGGGCGGTCGGCTGTCGAGCCAAATTCGCCAAGCGATGGCGCGGCGCGATGCATCCCGGTCGAGCCTGTTGCTCACGTCCCAGCAGATCGAGCAAAACGTCGCCGTGGCCTATTCATTCCTAGAAGTAGCGCGCGCCAGCAGTGACGCCTTTGAGCGGCAGGTCAGTGCGGCGACTGTTGCCTTCCGGGGGGTGCGCGAAGAGGCGACGCTTGGCGCGCGTACAACGCTTGATGTGCTCAACGCCGAACAGGAATTGCTTGATGCGCGAACCAACCTGATCTCGGCCCAAATCGACGAGACAATCGCATCATACCGCGTTTTGGCCGCGATGGGTTTGATGACCGCGCAGAACCTGCAATTGCGGGTTCAGATCTATGATCCTGCGGCCTATTACAACCTTGTGCGGGACGCCCCAACAGTGACGTCTGAGCAAGGTCAGGCACTCGATCGAGTGTTGGAATCCTTGGGTCAACCCTAAATCTTGTGCGTGATCGCGGTTGTCGGCGCAATTTGTTCGGGGTAAGATGTCGCAGGGCAGAACGGGAAACACAATGTCAGATCCGAGCGTAAATCTGGACATCGAAGATGTGTTGGCATCAATCCGCAGGCTTGTTGGGGACAGCACAGCTTGGGAATTGTCGGATGTTGACCAGCCCAAACCCGCCGAAACGCTGTGGCGCGACATCAGCTCAACCGCCCGCGCACCGGCCAATCTGACTGAACCTGCGTCGACGCTGGTGTTGTCGCCTGCACAGCGGATCGACGAGGGCGAAGATGCGGATGTGGTTGAAAGTGTTGAAGAAACGCTTGATCTGGACGCCGCCAGCCTGCCCGAAGACACACCGTTTTTCGCCCGCGCACCCGAGGCACCAGCCGATGCTCCGCGTGAAACCCGGTCACGGTTGCTGGCCACGATTGCCGAGCTAGAAGCCGCAGTTGATGACCGCGATGAAGAATTTGAACCCGACGGCAGTGAGACGACGCCAATTGTTGATTGGAATAAGACGCGTGAATCAGGCGCCATATTCCGCAGTCGGGCTGCCAAAACAGCGTCTGTAGAGGGTGAAGAAAAGAAACCGACAGTCCCTCAGGCCCCGCATCTCGTCTCCGATGATACCACCGTCCAGCAGATTGAAGCGGTAGAAGACGACGTGTCTGAGCCTGTCGCTAATATAGCCCCCCCAACGTCAGAGGCGGTGGCGTCCCCTGCAGGTGATGTCGACGTCATCCTTGCATCGGGTCTCGACGAAGCCGCTTTGCGGACCTTGATCACCGATATTGTGCGCGATGAATTGCAAGGGGCGTTGGGTGATCGGATTTCGCGCAATGTCCGCAAGCTGGTGCGCCGTGAAGTGTACCGCGCGCTCGCGGCGGAAGACCTCGACTAGACGTCGCGCGCGCAGGCAAAAAAGCTTTCGATATCAAGATGTTCTGACAGATGCTTCGCAAGCGCGTCCAACGTCTGCTCGACCGTGTCCTCATAGGGATGCACCGCCCCGATATGGCCCAATTGTGCAAGATACGCTGCGCGAAAGTCATCCGACGCAAACAGCCCATGCAGGTAGCACCCTCTGATCTGGCCAGTCGCATTTTCGGCTCCCTCTGGTCGCCCATCAATGTCGAGCCACGCATTTTTGGTGTCTGGCCCAGACGTCGTACCAAGATGGATTTCATACCCTTCGACGTTTGATCCGCTCGCGATGTGGCGCGCGGTTGTGAGGGACACGTGCTTTTGCGCGCCCATAACGGTCTCGATATCCAGATACCCCAGCCCTGAAACGGTTTGCGGCGCGCCTTCGATGCCATCGGGGTCTGCGACAACGCGGCCCAGCATCTGATAGCCACCGCAGATCCCCATGACCGCACCGCCGCGCCGCACGTGGCCTGCCAGATCGACGTCCCAGCCTTGAGCGCGAAAATGCGCCAGATCGGCGATGGTGGATTTGCTGCCCGGTATCAGCACCAGATCGGCATCACCGGGCAGGGGGCGACCCGTTTCGATCAGCTCGACCGTCACATCAGGCTCTGCGGACAGTGGGTCGAGATCATCGAAGTTTGCAATTCTATTGAGGCGCGGGACTGCGACTTTGATTGTGCCACCGGGACGCCCAGTCAAGTCCATCACATCCTCGGCGGGCAGCCTCCAGGCATCGGCAAACCATGGGATAATCCCAAGCGGTGCCCAGCCAGTGTGGTCCGCTATGATCGTCATCCCGTCGGAAAACAATGTTGGATCGCCCCGGAACTTATTGATCGCAAAGGCGGAAATGCGTGCGCGATCTTCTGCGGGCAGAACCCGGTCGGTGCCCACGAGTTGTGCGATGACGCCGCCGCGATCAATGTCCCCGATCAGCACGACGGGCACATTTGCAGCCTCGGCGAACCCCATATTGGCGATGTCGCCGGCGCGTAGGTTGACCTCGGCCGGACTGCCAGCCCCTTCGATTATGATCAGATCGTGCTGTTCTGCCAACCTGTGAAAGCTCTCTAAAACGGCGGGCATCAGCGTCGCTTTCATCTTGCCATAATCGCGCGCTTTCATCGTGGCGACGCGTGCGCCGTGGACGATCACTTGTGCGCCAATGTCGGTCTCAGGCTTCAGCAAGACAGGGTTCATATCAATGCTGGGGTCTAGGCCTGCGGCGCGGGCTTGTAGCGCTTGAGCGCGGCCAATTTCGCCCCCATCGGTGGTGACGGCGGCATTGTTTGACATATTCTGCGGTTTGAAGGGGGCGACAGACAGGCCACGCTGACGCGCCAATCGACACAGCCCCGCGACCAGCATTGATTTGCCCACATTCGAGCCCGCGCCCTGCACCATGATCGCCTTTGCCATTGGGCTGTATCCCTCCTACGGTCCACCCCACGACCTAGAGCGCATTGTAGATTGGGGAAAGAGTATGAATACGCCTGCGCATTTGATTTTCGGTTTGGCGGCCTTCGGGCGACCGGGAAACAGGGCAGTGACGGGGGCGGCGCTGGCTGGCGCGCTCATCCCTGATTTGTCGCTCTATCTGCTGGCAGGCACTCATTTGGGTATTCTCGGAACGCCCCCTCACGTGGTGTTCAACGAGCTATATTTCTCAGACGCGTGGCAGGCTGTGTTTCGGATCGACAACAGCTTTCTGCTTTGGGGAATGTTGTTGGTCGCTGCGCTGGCGATGCGGCGGGCGTGGCTGGTGGCGCTATGCGGGGCGGCTTTGTTGCATATCGGCCTCGATTTTCCGCTGCATCATGATGACGGACGCGCGCATTTTTGGCCGCTGAGCACATGGATATTTCAAAGCCCGGTCAGCTATTGGGACCCCGCGCACTATGGGCGGATTGTTGGGGCGATTGAACTGGCACTGGTCTGTGCGGTGGGGCTGTGGCTATGGCGCCGATTTACCGGGCGGTGGATGCGGGTGCTGATCACGGCTTTGGTTATGATCCAAGCGGTGCCGGGGATTATGTTTGCGCTGATGTTCTAGGCTATATCCCATAAAAAAGCGGCCCCTGTCAGGCCGCTTCTTTCAATTCTCGAATAAGCACAAAGTCTTACGCGGCTTGTGCTTCTTGTTCGGCGGCGTGACGGCGCTCGCTCTCTTCGCGAGACAGAGCAACAGAGGTCCGAACACCTTTGCCAACAAATTCCATCAACCCTTCGACCACACGCTCGTTGGGGTCGATGCCAGCGCAGGACAGCACTTCACGGCCATCGCGGGATCGGGCCCAGCGGGCGATTTGTTCTGGGCCATTGCCGTATTTCTTGTCGTCAGCGATGGCGTCGTCAAGTGCCGCAAGCACAACGGCTGCAAACAGTTTCCGGGCGCGGTTGCCCTGTTCGTTGTTGTAAGCAGTACCGTCTACGAAGTCTCTCATTGGACATCCTTTTTATTGGTCTTGCACCTTCCGGCTCCGGCGGAATATGCATTGTTAACAGTGATTCGGGGGCCTTATAATTGCATGGCTGCCATGCGCAGACTGCATGGGTAACTGTTAAAGATCGGTATAAGCTATCTCGCTTGTTTCTGAGCTGTCTCCAATATATAGCATACCACTGAAATTTATCAAACTTTCGCCACGCCTGCGCCCGGTTGCGCCATAGAAATGACAAGAAGAGTCCCATGCCAAAAATCAACGGTAACGAAATTCGTCCTGGAAACATTCTGGATCACGATGGTGGCCTTTGGGCTGCTGTTAAGGTCGATCACGTCAAACCGGGCAAGGGCGGGGCCTTTGCACAGGTAGAACTTCGCAACCTGCGCAATGGTTCCAAGCTCAACGAACGATTCCGCTCTGCTGATAAGGTAGAACGCGTGCGGTTGGATCAAAAAGATCAGCAGTTTTTGTTTGAAACTGACGGGATGCTGACGTTCATGGACAGCCAAACCTATGAACAGATTGAACTTTCCGCCGATTTGCTGGGCGAACGCCGCCCGTTTTTGCAAGACGGAATGACGGTAAAAATTGAATACTATGATGATGAGGCGCTCAGCGTGTCCCTGCCACAAAAAGTCGTGTGCAAAGTCGTCGAGACGGAGCCTGTCGTAAAAGGCCAAACCGCTGCCAACAGCTTCAAGCCCGCTGTGCTGGATTGTGGCGTCAAGGTCATGGTCCCACCGTTCGTCGGCACGGACGAGGACATCGTGGTGAACACGGAGAGCATGGAATATTCCGAGCGCGCTTAACGCCAGATCAAACGCATGTTGGACCGACTACAGACACAACATGTAGTCGGTCTTTTTGTGTGACCTACGAAATTTCGGATCAGATAGGGCGGGATGTGAAATATTAATCCCGCGTTCACAATCTGCCCACCGCATTAGATGGTTATAGTGGCCCCATTGGCCTGCATCGGCGCATTTGCACGATCAAACCGCAGATAGGCCAACCCTGATGTCCCATGGATCCGGTGCAGATGCCCCGCTGGTTTGCCATCCTCGGTCGTGATCGGCGTATCCGGCTGTGCTGCCCCTTCGATCTGCACCTGGGCGAGGCCCTTTTTCAGCTGCGTCTTATGCTTCATGCGGGCCGTAATTTCTTGACCGACGTAGCAGCCCTTTTTGAAATCAACACCGGACAGACGCTCGAACCCCATTTCTAGGATATAGCTGTCTGGCGTCAGCTCGATCCCGCTTTCAGGGATCATATGCTCCACGGCCAGCGCGTCCCAATCGGTATTGTCCGACAGATCAGCGGCACCATAGGCCCGCCACCCAAGCGCCTGATTGCGTGGGTCGGGCAGGGCGCCCTCTGGTGCAGCCCCGGTGCCGCGTGAGACGATTACATCAGCTTGCGCGATCTGAACGTCAGCGCGCAGCCGGTACATCGTCAATCGTTGCGCCAGCATCGGGGCCAAGCTTGTCGCCACATCAATCATCAGCGCCTCCCCCCGTTCGAACACAAAGAAGTCGGCCAGATATTTCCCCTGCGGCGTCAACAGGGCGGCATAGACCAACCCGTCCTTGGTGTGGGCGACGTCGTTTGTGATCAGCCCTTGCAGGAAATCATGGCGGTCGGCGCCCGAGAGGGCCAGAATGCTGCGTGTCATGTCGCTTCCTTTTCGCGAAACTGCATCGCGTGCAGATCGGCATAGAGACCGCCGCGCGCCAATAGTTCGTCATGTGTGCCTTGGTCCGCGACGCGGCCTTGGTCCATCACCACGATCTTATCCGCGCCTCGGATGGTCGATAGGCGGTGCGCGATGACCAAGGTAGTGCGGCCCTGTGACAATCGCTCTAGCGCGCCTTGGACCAGTGCCTCTGATTTCGTGTCCAGCGCGCTGGTGGCCTCGTCGAGCAGCAATACGGGCGTATCGCGCAGAAGCGCGCGCGCGATGGCGACCCGTTGCCTCTGACCGCCTGATAGGGCCGATCCGCGCGGCCCGGCGGGCGTGTCCAACCCATGCGACAGTTGCGGCAAGAAGTCAGCGACATGGGCGGCTTCCAACACTTCGGTTAGGCGGGCGTCGCTGATGTCAGTATTACCCAGCAGGATATTATCGCGCAGCGTTTCGTCAAACAGCAGCGCGTCTTGCGTCACGGTCGAGAATAACCCGCGTAGGTCAGTCAACGCCATATCGGTGATGGGAACACCGCCGATGCGCACCTCGCCAGACGTGGCCTCGACCAGCCGGGTGAGCAGGTTGAACACCGTGCTCTTGCCGGCACCTGATGCGCCGACCAGCGCCGTCGTTTTACCCGCCTCGGCGGTGAAACTGGTGCCCTTTAAAACCGGCAGATCATCATAAGCCAGATGCACATCGCGCAAGATAATCTCTGGCGTCTGGGTGGGGGCTGGCGCAGGTGTAGCGGCTACAGTCATGCTGGGCCGGGCGTCAAAGATTTCCTTCATACGCTCGATAGAGGCCGCCGCCGCCTGCCACAGGCCCGATATATTGCCCAAGCGCCGCATCGGCTCGAAGGTCAGCGACATGGCGGTGAAGAACGCCATAAATTCACCGATGGTTTTGGTGCCGTCGATGATCTCGCGACCGCCGTAAACCATCACGGCCAAAAACCCGAGGCCGACCATCACGTCGATCAGGGCAGGGATCGCGGCTTGGCCCATCACGGTGCGGACTTCTGTGCGGACGCGGGTTTGGGTCAGTGCGGCATAGCGGTCTGATTGGTGGCGCTCTAACGCGTTCAGCTTAATAGGGTTGATGCCATGAAACACCTCGTCCAACCGGGTAGACATGCGCCCCGCCACCTCGCGTGAGGCACGTGCCATGCGGCGCACGTAGCCTTGGATCAAAAACGACGGGGCCACGATCAGCGGCACACCCACCAGCGCCACGAGGGTCCAGCGCCAGTCCACGGATAGGGCGACGGCAAACAGGGCGACGACAGACACCAAATCCCGGCTCAAGCCTGTGACCAGACTACGCCAAACCTTGTTGATGCCTTCCACGTCGCCTTGGACACGCTCAATCAAGTAGCCGGGCGGATGGGCTTGGTGAAACGGACCGTCGAGCGCCATGATGTGCGACAATAGATCAAGGCGCATGGCCGCCGCCGTGCGTTCGGATATGCGGGTCATCACGATCTTTTGGCCCATACCCGTGACGGCGCGAATGCAAAACACACCCAGCATCGTTAGCCCGACGCCCCACATGGCAACCTCGGATTTGGAGACGAACACATCGTCAAACATCGGCTCCATCGTGCTGGCAAACAAGGCCAATGCGCCGCCCTCGACAGACATCAGAACCAACGCCAGCAACAACCAGCGCCAATGCGCCCGCAGATACCCGCGCCAGAGCCAGCCAAACAGCGGCAGTGTTGATTTTTCGCGTGCCATGCTCCGCATGTAGGCGGCACGGGCGACACTGACAAGCGGTTGACGGGGGGTGGCGTCCGGTTAGGGTCCGGCAGACACGCGAGAGAGGATGCCCCATGACGACCCACGGACGAGAGTATCTGGCCATCCCCGGCCCTTCGGTGATCCCTGACGCGGTTCTGCGTGCCATGCACCGCGCCTCGCCAAATATCTACACAGGTGAGCTGCATGATCTCACTCACAGCCTGATCCCGGACCTCAAAACGGTGGCGCAGACGGAGGGGCACGTGGCGATTTACATCGGCAACGGACATGCGGCATGGGAGGCGGCGCTGGTCAATGTGGTCAACCCCGGTGACAAGGTTTTGGTCCTCTCCACGGGGCTGTTTGCGCATAGCTGGTCTGGGATGGCCGAAAAGCTGGGCTTGGATGTCGAGATCATGGAATTTGGCCCCACCTCGGCGGTCGATGCCGACGCTGTGCAGGCTCGTTTGCAGGATGATACAGGGGGCGAGATCAAAGCTGTCTTGGCTGTTCAAGTCGACACCTCAACTAGCGTCAAGAGCGACATAGCAGCGATCAGCCGGGCAATCAGCGCATCGGATCATCCAGCGCTGTTGATGGTTGATTGCATCGCCTGTCTGGGATGCGACGATTTCCAGATGGATGCTTGGGGCGTCGATGTGATGGTGGCCGCCTGTCAAAAGGGGTTGATGACACCGCCGGGCGTGTCTTTCGTGTTCTTCAACGACAAGGCCGCCGCTACCCGCGACCGCATCACTCGCGTGTCGGGCTACTGGGATTGGCAGCCGCGCGCCAAACCCGATCTCTACTACCAATATTTCGCAGGCACCGCGCCCACGCACCACCTTTATGGGCTGCGTGCAGCACTCGACATGATCTTGGATGAAGGGTTGGACCACGTCTTTGCCCGCCATGCGCATTTGGCCCAAACCCTCTGGACGGCTGTCGATGTTTGGGGCGCGGAAGGTCCGCTGGCGCTGAATGTGCCAAACGTGGCCGAGCGGTCCCATGCCGTCACATCACTGGCCATAGGTGCGCCCCACGGCGATGCGCTGCGGGCATGGTGTGAAGAAAACGCCGGTGTGACCTTGGGCATCGGGCTGGGGCGCGACCCAGCC
>CALHAP010000211.1 GCA_937931795.1 uncultured Paracoccaceae bacterium | reverse complement strand
GATGCCACGGGCCTTCTCTTCGGGCGCGCCGTCGATCTGGTCGTAAGCTTGGAAATCACCAAAATACTTCGTGATCGCCGCCGTCAGCGTCGTCTTGCCGTGGTCAACATGGCCAATCGTGCCGATGTTAACGTGCGGCTTGTTACGTTCAAACTTTTCCTTCGCCATGATGTGGCTCCTGTCATTCTGTCGGTGCGTGGCAATCACGCACCCTACGGTGGTAAGTGTAGGGTGCACATCGCGCGCACCACATCTGAGATATGAGCGGGCGTTTATTGGGATTGCTGACGGAAATCAAGCGGCAGTTCGCGCTTGTTGCATCTTATGTAAACCGATTGTCTCGCGGAAACCCGCGCGGCGCCATCCGGCCAGCTGTTGCGCGCTTGGCCGTGTACTCGGAAAGGTCGGTTTCCGTGCGGGTGCGCCCCGCCGGATCGTGCCATGAAAGGCCGTCTGCCAGCGCAAAAGTGGTCGCGTCAGACAGCCCGCCGTCTTTGTATTTTTGCAAGCGCACGCCCTTGCCGCGCCCCATTTCTGGCAGCTCAGACAGTGGAAATACGAGCACTTTGCGATTTTCACCCACGCAAGCCACGTGATCGCCGGTCACCGTGTGACACACGAGCGCTGTCACATCACCTTTGACATTGAGAACCTGTTTGCCGGTTCGGGTTTGGGCCACGACGTCATCTTCGGCGACCACAAAACCATCCCCGGCGCTAGACGCGACCAAGCGCTTGGTCCCCGGCCTGTGGATGAACAAGGCGACGATATGCGCTTCATTTGGCAAATCCACCATCAAGCGCAGGGGTTCGCCCATGCCGCGCCCGCCGGGTAAATTTGCCGCAGGCACGGTATAGAATCGCCCGTTCGAGCCAAACACCAGCAGCTTGTCCGTGGTTTCGGCGTGGAACAAGAATCGTCCTTTGTCGCCGTCTTTGAATTTTAGCTCGCGGTTCAGATCAATATGGCCCGTCATGCCCCGAATCCAGCCCATGTCCGAGCAAACGACAGTGATGGGTTCACGTTCGATCATCGCTTCCATCGGCACTTCGACGATCTCACCAGCATCAGCGAACGTGCTGCGCCGCGCGCCGCCGGGGCTGGTGCGGCCAAATTGTTTTCGGGTCTCGCGCAATTGTTCGGCAATCGCTTTCCACTGCACATCGTCGCTGGCCAGCAGGTCTTCGATGCCCGCGCGTTCCGCCATCAATGCGTCGCGCTCTGAAATCAGCTCCATCTCTTCGAGACGCCGCAAAGACCGCAAGCGCATGTTGAGGATCGCGTCCGCCTGAACCTCGCTCAGGTACGGTTCAGTGTCGGCTGTGATCTTGCGCCCGTCCAATGGTGAAACATACGCCGCCTCATCCACAGCGCGCACATGGTCACGGCTCCAGTCTTCAAACATCAGGCCCGCTTTGGGGTCGTCATCGTAGCGGATAATGTCGATCACCCGGTCGAGGTTGAGGAAGGCGATGATGAACCCTTCCAGCACCTCAAGCCTGTGGTCGATCTTTTCCAACCGGTGCCGCGAGCGGCGCTGCAACACGTCTTGGCGGTGATCGAGAAACGCACGCAGCACCTCTTTGAGCGAACACACCTTAGGCGTCAGCCCATCAATCAACACGTTCATGTTGAGCGAGAACCGGGTTTCCAGATCGGAATTGCGGAACAGCATTCCCATCATCAGCTCAGGATCGACGGTGCGCGACCGGGGTTCGAGGACGATACGAATGTCGTCGGCGCTCTCGTCGCGCACATCGGCCAGCAGGGGCACTTTCTTGGTCTGGATCACCTCGGCCAAGCGTTCGATCAGTTTGGATTTTTGCACTTGGTACGGAATTTCGGTGACAACCACCTGCCACTGCCCCTTGCCAAGGTCTTCTTTCTCCCAACGCGACCGCAGGCGGAATGCGCCACGCCCCGTGCGATAGGCTTCTAGGATGTTTTCACGCGGCTCGACGATCACGCCACCGGTCGGAAAATCAGGACCGGGAATATGGTCGATCAGGGTTTCTTCACGGGCATTCGGGGATTTGATCAAATGTAGGCAGGCGTCGATCAGCTCGTGCAGGTTATGGGGTGGGATGTTGGTCGCCATACCCACCGCAATGCCGCTCGATCCGTTGGCAAGCAGGTTTGGGAAGGTCGCGGGCAGCACGACCGGTTCGGTCAGGCGGCCATCGTAATTGTCGCGAAAATCAACGGCGTTTTCAGCCAACCCTTCGAGCAAAGCCTCTGCGGCAGATGTCAGGCGCGCCTCTGTATAACGGCTGGCAGCGGGGTTATCGCCGTCGATATTGCCAAAGTTGCCCTGTCCGTCGACCAGCGGATAGCGGACGTTAAAGTCCTGCGCCAAACGCGCCATCGCGTCATAGATCGCACTGTCACCATGGGGGTGAAAATCGCCCATGGTGTCGCCGCTGATTTTGGCCGATTTCAAAAAGCCGCCCGTAGGCGACAACCGCAACCGCGACATGGCGTAGAGGATCCGGCGGTGCACGGGTTTCAGACCATCGCGGGCGTCCGGCAAGGCCCGATGCATGATCGTAGACAGGGCGTATGTCAGATACCGCTCACCAATGGCCCGGCGCAGTGGTTCACTGCTTTCGCCCTGCTCATGGGGGGCGTCTGGCTCTATATTGGGGTCTTCAAGGTGATCGGTCATGCATATTGTCTAGCCCCCAAGCGTTGCATCGTAAAGACACCTGCGAAGTTAACCTTCCTCAATATTTCCCCGCCCAATTGTGAACAAATAGTCTAGTCAGGGTTTCTGCTATCGACCAACCGATTCTGTATGTACGCCCTTGGGAGGGCTGTTTTGTGAAAACCTTTATTCTGCTCACCTTCGCCGTGATGGCTTTCGTTTTTTATGAAAAATCGGGGGGCGCTGATTACGTGCCAGAAACCCGCGAGATGGCTGATGCGCGCCATGGCCTCGAAGTCGCAAACGCGACCGTCGCGCGCGCCGAAATCAACATCGCAGTCGAACCCGTGATCGCACCGGCCCGCGCGCCCGTGGCCCCGCGCCAGCTCGATTATATGCCCGCATCTTTTGACGCAGACGCGCCATTGCTGACCGACGCGCAACTGGCGCAACTCAATATCATCACCGAAGCCGATCCGATCACCCCGCCACGTGCCATCGCAACACGCGACCTGTTTCAGGTGGCAGGCAGCCGCGTGAACATGCGCGAAGGTCCGGGCACGACATTTGGTGTGATCATCACGCTTAACAGCGGCACGCAGGCCGAGATCATCGAGCGCGATCAACGCCTCGGCTGGGCCAAAGTCCGGGTCGTTGGTTCTGGCGCAGAAGGCTGGATGGCCGAACGCCTGCTGGAACCCGCCAACAGCTAAGCCCCCCCCTTGCGCCGCTCTGTTCAAACGGGCACAGCGGCGCCATGGAAAAATCAGTTCTCATCACCGGATCGTCGTCCGGCCTCGGATTTGATGCAGCTTACGGCCTGCGCGAACGCGGCTGGCGGGTGTTTGCATCCTGCCGCAAGCAGGCCGATTGCGACCGCATGCGCGGCCTCGGGTTTGACGCACCCCTGATTGACTACGCCGACCCCGACAGCATCGCCAACGGATTGGCCGAGGTGCTGGAAGCGACGGGCGGGCGGCTGGACGCGCTCTATAACAACGGCGCATACGCCTGCCCCGGTTTGGTCGAAGACCTGCCGCGCGGCGCGTTGGTCGAGATTTTCCAGACCAACCTCTTTGGCGTCCACGAGTTGACGCGCCATGTGATCCCCGTGATGCGTGCCCAAGGCGGCGGTCGGATTATCAATTGTTCGTCCGTTCTAGGCCTGGTCCCGATGCAATGGCGCGGGGCCTATGTCAGCACGAAATACGCACTAGAAGGCCTGACAGACGTGCTGCGCGTCGAGATGCGTGGCAGCGGGATTCATGTGATCTTGCTCGAACCCGGCCCCATCACCTCGAAAATCCGCGAAAACTCGATCCCGCATTTTGAGAAATGGATCGACTGGCAGGCCTCCGCGCGCAAGGCCGATTATGCGATCATGCGCCAGCGGATTTATTCCGACAACGGCCCCGATCAATTCGAGCTGCCCGCCGCCGCCTGCACCAAAAAGATCATCCACGCGCTGGAAAGCCGCAGGCCAAAGCCGCGCTACTACGTCACCACGCCGACTTACCTGATGGGCACGCTCAAGCGGATTTTGCCGACGCGGGCGCTCGATTGGGTGATTTCCAAGGTCTAGCGCTGGTCATGATCGCAGACCCCGCTATGTCTGCACCAACACAGCACAACGAGGGGCCGCCATGCTAAGCGATCCGTTTTTCACACTCGTGACGATCTCGGTCTTGGTCGTCGTCGTCATCCTGATCCTCGGGATCGGCGGCTTTGGCAAAGGCGGCGATTTTAACCGCAACAACGCCAACCGCCTGATGCGCTGGCGGATCGGCGCACAAGCTGTCGCGGTTGTGTTGATCATGCTCTACGTCTTCTTTGGCGGCGACGCAGGCACCTAAATTTCCAATGCTAAGGGGCGAAACGAATGGTTGTTCTCAATAAAATCTACACGCGCACCGGCGATGCAGGCGATACTGCACTCGGCAATGGCGCGCGTGTGGCCAAACATTCGATGCGGGTCACGGCCTATGGCACCGTGGACGAGGTGAACGCGACTGTGGGCCTCGCACGGCAGCATTCGGAAGGCGAGTTGGACGCGCAACTGGCGATGATCCAGAACGACTTGTTCGATCTTGGCGCTGATCTGTGCCGCCCTGAGATGGCCAAGGACAGTGAGGCGGGCTACCCCGTTTTACGCATGGTGCAGGCCCAAGTTGATCGCTTGGAAGCCGAGATTGACGTGATGAACGACGCGCTGGAACCGCTGCGCAGCTTTATCCTGCCCGGTGGCACAGCACTGGCCGCCCAAATGCACCTGTGCCGCACAGTCTCGCGCCGGGCCGAACGCTTGGTGGTCGAGCTGGCCAGCATGGAAGAGGTCAATGGTCCGGCGGTCAAATACCTCAACCGCCTGTCGGACTGGTTCTTTGTGGCGGGGCGCATCGTCAACAACGGCGGCAAGGACGACGTGTTGTGGGTGCCCGGCGCAAACCGCTAGCCCCCGCGACAAAAATCCCCCTCGATATTATTGTTCTCACGCCTAGCTATTGACGTATTATTATTGCGCTGCGGATGCAAAATGCTCTATGCTGCGCGAGCAACATGTCGAGAGGATGAGACGATGCCACATGATGGACAAACGATGCCACAGGCGCAGGCCGCTTTGGTGAACGATCTCCTCAACACAACGCGCGCGGCCCTCGCCCCTGTGGCACAGATCACGGACGCGGCAAAACAAGCGCTGTTGGCGCGGGTCTCTTCAGAGGGGCAAGTGTCCGCCAGCCTGATCGAGGCCGAGCAAACCGCTGCCCATGGGTTCGCGTGGCTGGCCACATACAACGAATCGCTGATCCAGATGCAGGGTTGGGCCGAGCGTTTGGAGGCAGAGGGCAAGTTTGGCGAGGTCGAACAGCTGATCCACCAGATCGCCTTTGGTGAATACCTCTGGCAGATTTACGGCGGCATCCCGATGAACCAAGGCGAGATTTTGCGCCTGCAAGACATCGGCCTGACCCAAGACGACATGCGCGGATTGATGGCCCCCGCTGTCATGACCCTGACCCAAGAGGGCAACACCCAAGCCGCCCGCACGCGGTTGGTCGCGCTAATGCAGGAACGCGACGCAGAGATCACCGTCGGCAACGCGGGTCTCGACGATGAAATGGAAATGGTGCGCGAGCAATTCCGCCGCTTTTCGCTCGACCGCGTCGAACCCCACGCCCACGAATGGCACCTGAAAGACGAGCTGATCCCGATGGAGATCATCGAAGAACTGGCCGAAATGGGTGTCTTTGGCCTGACGATCCCCGAAGAACACGGCGGCTTTGGCATGTCCAAAACCGCGATGGCAGTCGTCAGCGAAGAGCTGTCACGCGGCTACATCGGTGTCGGCAGCCTTGGCACGCGGTCCGAGATCGCGGCAGAGCTGATCATCTGTGGCGGCACGGACGACCAAAAAGCGAAATGGCTGCCAGGGCTCGCCTCGGGTGAAATCCTGCCCACTGCCGTTTTCACAGAGCCGAACACGGGCTCTGACCTCGGCGCGCTACGCACGAAAGCCCGCCGCGACGGCGACAATTGGTCGATCACCGGCAACAAAACATGGATCACCCACGCGGCCCGCACGCAGGTGATGACTGTGCTCGCACGCTCGGTCGAGGGCACCGACGACTACAAAGGTTTGTCGATGTTTCTGGCCGAAAAGACGCCCGGCACGGACGAGGCCCCTTGGCAGGATCCGGGCATCTCGGGCGGCGAGATTGAGGTGCTAGGTTATCGCGGTATGAAAGAATACACCGTCAACTTTGATGATTTCAAAGTGAAGGGCGAGAATCTGCTCGGCGGCGAAGAAGGCAAAGGATTCAAGCAGTTGATGCAGACGTTCGAGAGCGCCCGCATCCAGACCGCCGCCCGTGCCATCGGTGTCGCGCAATCGGCGCTGGACGAGGGCATGAAATATGCCCGCGACCGCAAGCAGTTCGGCAAATCCCTGATCGACTTCCCCCGCGTGTCGGGCAAGCTGGCGATGATGGCGGTCGAGATTATGGTTGCGCGTCAGCTCACTTATTTTTCGGCCCGCGAAAAGGATGAAGGCCGTCGTTGTGACCTTGAAGCAGGCATGGCCAAGCTGCTCGGTGCGCGCGTGGCCTGGGCCGCGGCGGACAACGGCCTGCAAATCCACGGCGGCAATGGCTTTGCGCTTGAGTACAAGATCAGCCGCGTGCT
>CALHAP010000210.1 GCA_937931795.1 uncultured Paracoccaceae bacterium | reverse complement strand
CTGGGCGCGCGCAATCTCGGACAGGCCAAACGCCAGATGCAGACAGTTTTGCGGCACGGGCAGATCGTCGACATAGCGCGCGGCACCCGTGACATGCAGGCGGGCGGCATCATGGGGCAGGGGGCTGCCGACGCTCATGGGGTCACCTCTAGGATGTTTGTGGCAGCCCCCGTGGCCTCCGCATGATAACGGCGCAACATGTTTTGCGCAGTGGCGAGGCGGTAGTCGGCAGAGGCGCGCATGTCGCTGAGCGGCTGGAAGTCGGACGCGAAGTGGGCTGCGGCGGTTTCAATCGTCGCTCCTGTGAAGGGCTGGTCCAACAAAGCGGCCTCGACCGCTGACGCCTGTTTCGGAATGCCCGCCATGCCGCCGAATGCTGCGCGCGCTGCGGAGACAACTCCATCCGTCACAGTGATGTCAAAGCACCCACAAACCGCAGAGATGTCCTGATCAAACCGCTTAGACAGCTTGTAACAGCGCAGGTCGGGGGCCGTTGCGGGCAGCGTAAAGCCTGTCACCAATTCCCCCAGCGCGCGGTCTTGCTTGCCGTAGTCGATAAAGAAATCCTCGACCGCGATTGTCCGCCGCACATCGCCGTGGCGCAGGTGCATCTGCGCCCCCATGGCAATCAGCGCAGGCGCGTTATCCCCGATGGGTGATCCATTGGCGATACTCCCCCCAATGGTCGCGGCATTACGCACTTGGACCGAGCCATAGCGGCGGATTAGCTCGGCATAAGAGGGGTGCAAATCGCGCATAACCTCCAGCAGATCGGTCATCGTGACCATGGCACCCACATGCAGCGTCTCGCCGTCGCGCGTGATTTGCGCCATGTCCTGACAGCCCGCCATGAAGGCCACATCGCCCAGATCGCGGAACTGTTTGGTCACCCAAAGCCCGACGTCGGTCGCCCCGCCGATCAACGTTCCATCGGGGTGATCGGCGTACCATGCGGCGAGCGCATCCTCGGACGCTGGACCGTAGGGGGCAGAGGTATTGATGGTGTCTCTTACCCACGTTGGCACGGGTGCGCTGCTGGCCGCCTCTGCCGCCTTCACAATCGGCGCATAGCCCGTGCAGCGGCACAGATTGCCCGCCAGTTGGTCGTCATAGTCCACAGCGCCATTCAGGTGGGCTGTCGCCATCGAGACGACAAACCCTGGCGTGCAAAACCCGCACTGGCTGCCGTGGTGCTCGATCATCGCGGATTGGACCGGGTGCAACGTGCCGTCTGGCCCACTGATCCCCTCGACCGTGCGCACTGATTTGCCCGCAAGTTGCGGCAAAAACAGGATGCAGGCGTTCAGCGCCCGCGCGCCGCGGGCGTCCGTGACCATGACCGTGCAGGCCCCGCAGTCGCCCTCGTTGCAGCCTTCTTTCGTGCCACATAGCTGCTGTGTGTCGCGCAGCCAATCCAGCAGCGTCGTGGTCTCATCCCCCACGGCGCGCGTGTCCTCGCCATTCAGCGTGAACGCTATTTCCATGATGCCAAGTCTCGCCGCCTTACCAATAGGTTAAAGCCCGATTGCGCGGTCGATGCGGCGTAGATCGCAGGGCTGATGTGACTGTTGGTACTACAGCCGATGCCCGCGCGTTTTGCAAGGCTGCGGCAGTTTTTTGACCTCGCACGCCCGCGCAGGCACGGCTAAGATCACGCCATGAGCACATCCCCCCAATTCATTCACCTGCGCGTTCACAGCGAATATTCCCTCCTCGAAGGGGCCGTTCCGATCAAGAAACTACCCGGTATGGCGCTGAAAGCGGGCATGCCTGCGGTGGCCGTTACCGACAGCAACAACATGTTCTGCGCGCTGGAGTTTTCCGAATACGCGGCCAAGGCGGGGGTGCAGCCGATCGTCGGCTGTCAGCTCGACCTGACCTACCTCGCCAGTGAGCCGGGCAAGCGGCCCGAGGCACCTGCGCCCATCGTGCTGCTCGCGCAGTCCGAGGTGGGGTACGAAAACCTAATGAAATTGAATTCTTGTGCTTATTTGGATGCACAAGGGCAGTTGCCGCAGATTTCAGTTGAAGAAGTGCAAGCGCATTCGGGCGGATTGATCTGTCTAACCGGCGGTCCTGATGGTCCTGTTGGACGGCTCTTGCGCAGTGGTCAGCGCCCAAAGGCGGATGCTCTGGTCGAGGCGCTCAAGGTCGGATTCCCCGGACGGCTCTATGTCGAGCTGCAACGTCACCCCGAGGATGGCGGCTTGCCCGAGGCCGAGCGTGACAGTGAACGCGGGCACATCGAGATCGCCTATGCGATGGACCTGCCGTTGGTGGCGACCAATGACGTCTATTTCCCGAAAACCGACATCTACGAGGCGCATGACGCGCTGATCTGTATCGCGGACGGGGCTTATGTGGATCAGCAAAACCCGCGCAGGCGCCTGACCCCGCAGCATTATTTCAAGTCCGAGCGGGAAATGGCGACATTGTTTGCCGATCTGCCCGAAGCGCTAGAGAACACGGTCGAGATCGCCAAACGCTGCGCCTTCCGCGCCTATACCCGCGATCCGATCCTACCAAAGTTTGCCGATGACGAGGTGGCGGAACTGCGTAGGCAAGCCGAGGAAGGCCTCAAAGCGCGTCTCGCTGTGATCCCCCACGCGACAGAAGTGAAAGACTACGAAGACCGCCTCGAATTTGAGCTGAAAATTATCGAAGGGATGGGGTTCCCCGGCTATTTCCTGATCGTGGCCGATTTCATCAAATGGGCCAAGGACAACGGCATCCCCGTGGGCCCCGGTCGGGGGTCTGGTGCGGGGTCGCTGGTGGCTTATGCATTGCTGATCACCGACCTAGACCCGTTACGCTACTCGCTTCTGTTTGAACGGTTTTTGAACCCGGAACGTGTGTCGATGCCCGATTTTGACATCGACTTTTGCATGGACCGTCGCGAGGAAGTCATCCGTTACGTTCAGGAAAAGTACGGGCGTGATAGAGTGGGGCAGATCATCACTTTTGGTGCGCTCTTGTCCAAGGCCGCCGTGCGCGATGTGGGCCGCGTTTTGCAGATGCCGTATGGTCAGGTGGACCGTCTGTCCAAGATGATCCCGGTTGAGGGCGTCAAACCTGTCAGTATCGAGAAAGCGCTGGCGGATGAGCCACGCCTGCGCGAAGAGGCTAAGAACGAAGAGGTCGTGGATCGTTTGCTGACCTACGCGCAACAGGTCGAAGGACTGCTGCGCAACGCCTCGACCCATGCCGCCGGCGTCGTGATCGGGGATCGCTCGCTGGACGAGCTGGTGCCGCTCTACCAAGATCCGCGCTCGGACATGCCCGCCACGCAGTTCAACATGAAATGGGTCGAGCAGGCGGGTCTGGTCAAGTTCGACTTTCTGGGGCTGAAAACCCTGACCGTCATTCAAAACGCGGTCGAGCAGATCAAACGCGCGGGTCGCAAACTCAATGAGGCGGCTGACGGCACGGTCCTCTACACGCCGCCCGAAGGCTTTGACTACGATATCGGGGCGATCCCGCTCGATGATGAGGCGTCCTATAAGCTTTATTCCAGCGCCAAAACCGTCGCCGTGTTTCAGGTGGAATCCAGCGGTATGATGGACGCGCTGAAACGGATGAAACCCACCTGTATTGAGGATATCGTGGCCCTTGTGGCGCTGTATCGGCCCGGCCCGATGGAGAATATTCCAAAGTTTTGCGAGGTGAAAAACGGCCTTAGCGAACGGGATATGTTGCATCCATTGGTCGATCACATTCTCGATGAGACCCAAGGGATTATCGTTTATCAAGAACAGGTTATGCAGATCGCCCAAGAGATGGCGGGCTACTCGCTTGGTGGGGCCGACATGTTGCGCCGCGCGATGGGTAAGAAGATCAAAGAGGCGATGGACGCCGAACGCCCCAAGTTCGAAGCTGGAGCAAAAGAGAACGGCGTCGACGCGAAGAAAGCCCGTGAAGTATTTGACCTGCTTGAGAAATTCGCCAACTATGGCTTTAACAAATCGCACGCGGCGGCCTATGCAGTCGTCAGCTATCAGACGGCGTGGCTGAAAGCGAACCACCCCGTCGAATTCATGGCCGGTGTGATGAATTGCGATATTCACCTGACCGATAAGCTGGCCGTGTATTTCCAAGAGGTAAAGAAGGGTCTGAGCCTCGCCTATATCCCGCCGTGTGTGAACCGCTCCGGCGCGAACTTCCGCGTCCATGAGGGCAAGCTGGTCTATGCGCTGGGCGCGTTGAAAAACGTTGGTGTTGAGGCGATGCGGTTGATCGTGGATGCACGCGGCGACGAGGCTTTTGTGAACCTGTTCGATCTGGCGCGGCGTGTTGACCTGAAACGGGTGGGCAAGCGCCCGCTGGAAATGCTCGCCCGCGCTGGGGCGTTTGATGTGCTGGACGCCAACCGACATCGGGTTTTTGCAAGTTTGGACGGGTTGGTCGGCTATTCAACCGCCATCCATGAGCAGAAAAATTCAAATCAGGTCTCGCTGTTTGGGGAAGCGGGCGAGGATTTGCCCGAACCGCGCATGGCCGGAGTGCCCGACTGGCAGCCAGCGGAGCGTTTGGCCGAAGAATTCAAGGCCATCGGGTTTTACCTGTCCGGCCATCCGCTCGACGACTACCAAGCGCCGCTCAAACGCAAAGGCATCCTCAGCCTCGATGATGTGACAGCGCGCGCTGAACAGGGGGCGTTTATCGGCAAGATGGCGGGCACTGTCGCCAGTCGTCAGGAACGTAAATCCGCGCGCGGCAATAGGTTTGCATTCGTGCAGCTGTCGGACCCGACCGGGCAGTACGAGGTCACGATGTTTTCCGACACATTGGACGCCTCGCGTGAATATCTCGACGCCGGATCGCAGGTGGTGATTCAGGTCGAGGCGACGCTGGAGGCGGATCAATTGAAACTGCTCGGCCGCTCTGTTGCGCCGATTGATACAGTGGTGCAAGACGCAGGATCGGTGGGCCTAAGAATTTTCGTCGAAGAACCCGCCGCTGTCGATCATGTCGCCAGCGTTTTGGAGCGCGCGGTTAAGGATAAGATCAAAGGCGGACGCGGGCCGATTTACATTAATTTACTGGATGTTAGCCTGCCAGGTGAAGTCGAGATTGATTGCGGTGCCGACTACCCTGTGACCCCGCAGATCAAAGGGGCGCTGCGGTCGCTCGTTGGTGTGATCGAAGTGGAAGAGGTCTAACAGCATAGCGCCAATCCTCTCACGCATGGCATAACCCCCCGGTCGTTTATCGGAGGGCAGGGGCATGCGGTTTTGGCGAGGGGTTGCGGGATGCGTTTGCGCAAGCTTGATCGCGTCTTGTATCCCTGAATTGGCGGAATTTGAGCGGTTGGAAGATGTCGAAATGGGCGCAAATCCGGTCGGTCTGACGATCTCTGCGCCGCGCCCTGACAATAGAATTGCAACCACCAGCGATATCGTCCCCTACGGTGAAATCGCGGTGAATTGCAGCGCGTCCCCCGCGCAAATGGGTGCGGTCGTGGCCAATGGCGCGGGGTATTTTGTGCATGATCCGGCACCGGGCAGCACCCGTCCGCGCACGATGTTTATCACCGGGTTCGAAGACGGATGCGCGCGACAGGTTACGGCGGCTTTAGCGTTGTTTGGCGATCTGGCGACCTATGAGGCCGTACGATTTGGACCGTCGGGGCGTACTTTGCCGCGATTGCGCACGGATCAAACCTATAGGGAATTGGCCGCCTGGAACTGCGGCGTCCCGCAGGGTCAGCCTTGTGGCGCCCAGCTGAGTAATTTTGCCAGTCGCACCATATTTCTGACGCTCTATCAACGGTTTGGCACCAGCCCGGTCTGGGCCAATGTATTGCTCTACCGGGGTGAAGTGGCGGCGATGGACGTGGGTCGCCTTTAGCCTGCAAGCCACAGACCCGGTGCGCCCGTCGTCCAGATTATGATCGGAATAGGGGCGACGGCCAGCGCGACTGTCAGCGCCGTTGCGCGCAGCCCGTAGACCCTGCTGATGCCCGCCAGCAACGCGATCCCACCCCCTCCGCCGATCAGCGCATTGCCCGGAATGTTGATCAAAATCGCCAATGTCAGATATCTGTACTTTGTCGCGAAGGGGCCCAACCAATTGGGCAGTTTATCGCGCAATAGAATGAGGCGGCGGTCCGGGCTGAGGTCTTCAACGGTCTCAAGCATCCGGCAGGCCGCACGAAACCGCAGGTCCGCAAAGAGCCTGTGCAGTGTTTTGTAGGGCAACAGATATCCCGCGCCGAACGCCGTGAGCAGGCCGAGGACAGTGGCCAAATAGACAAAGGGCGCCATTTGTGCGCCGCTGAGCACCAGCAGACCCACCCCGATTTCGATCCCCGGTACGAAGGGAATGGCGATCAGGACCGCATAGGCGATTAACACCAACAATAAGCTGGCCCCCATCAGACCTACCGGAGCGTCCGCTTGCGCCATGACCCAGCCGACAAGCATGTGGATCGCCATCACAGACAGGCCCACAATCACCAACCGCAGAACGATGCGCAGGATGCTGAGCCAGAGTGGTGGGGGCGTGACGGGTGTTTGGTCTTGCATTGGCGACACACAATCACAGGCGACGACAGAGGTCACGGGGCACATTCGGTTTTGTGAAGACGCAGCGCGTTTAGGGGGTGTTGCCGTCTGAATTTATGGGGTGATCATTACCGCTTTTGCGGAGGTGAATGAGAACCGCGCGCGCCGCGATCAGTTTTTTGCGCCGCCGGCTGAGATCGAGCAGCACAGGACGCAGCGTGTCTTCGATGTTGCGAAAGTAGCGTCTGGTATCCGGCTCTTGCGGGGCGTCGGGGTTAAAGCACAGCCGCCGCGTCTCGCCGTCGGTGGTTTCGAAATACAGCGTCAGAACGCCCGTCTCGGCAATATTGGTGCAGCCTAGGAAATGGATTTTGTCGCCCCTATGCAGCGCGTCCCCGTCGTTAGATGCGATGCTTTCTGTGACGTTGTATTGCTGACCAAACGCCAGATGCGCGTAGGCCAGTGCGTCGTCTGCCCCAG
>CALHAP010000209.1 GCA_937931795.1 uncultured Paracoccaceae bacterium | reverse complement strand
TCATGCTAGGCGGCTTTTTCCGCGTGCCCAAACCGCCCGTAGAACGATTGGTTTTTGTCGGCCATTTCGCGCAGCAAGGCGGGGCAGGTGAAGCGTTCGCCGAATGTCGCGGCCAACGCGTCACAACGGTCTGCGGCATAGGCTGAGCCTAGCATATCAAGCCATGAGAACGGCCCGCCTGACCACGGTGCGAAACCCCAGCCAAGGATAGCGCCCACGTCGCCCTCGCGGATGTCCTCAAGCACACCTTCTTCCAGCGCGCGCACCCCTTCGAGAGTTTGCGCAAACAGCAGGCGGTGTTGCACGTCGGTGAGGTCAGGTTGCGCGTCGGCAACCGGGTATTGCGCGGCAAGTCCGTCCCAGAGACCCTGACGTCTGCCTTTCTCATCGTAGGCGTAGAACCCCGCGCCGTTCTTGCGGCCCAGACGCTCTTGCTCGAACATCCAGAACAACACTTCGTCCTGCGCATCGTCATAGGCATCGCCCATCGCGGCCTTGGTGGCCGTTGCGATTTTGACGCCGAGGTCGATGCTGGTCTCGTCGGTCAATTGCAGCGGACCGAGCGGCATGCCGACCAGTTTTGCAGCGTTCTCAATGAGGGCAGGGGCGACACCTTCCTTCACCATCCGAATGCCTTCGTTGATGTAGGGGATGATGCAGCGATTGGCGTAGAAGAACCGCTCGTCATTGACGACGATAGGTGTTTTCTTGATCTGGCGGACAAAATCAAGCGCTTTTGCGACGGCTTTTTGACCTGTCTGCTTGCCCTTGATGATCTCGACCAGCATCATCTTGTCGACGGGCGAGAAGAAGTGGATGCCGATGAAATCCTCTGCCGACTTGGCCGCTTTGGCCAGTTCGGTGATTGGCAGGGTCGAGGTGTTGGTCGCGAACACGCCGTTGCAATGCGCCTGGACCTGTTTGGTGACCTCGGCCTTAACGCCCACGTCCTCGAACACCGCCTCAACGATCAGATCGCAGCCTTTGAGCGCTGAATAGTCTGTCGTGGCGTTGATCAGACCCAGTACCGCGTCTTTCTTCTCGGGCGTCGCTTTCTTGCGCGCGATGCCCTTGTCCATGTAGTCAGCCGTATAGCTCTTGCCCTTGTCAGCCGCCTCTTGTTTGGCGTCGATCAACACGACCTCGATGCCCGCGAGCGCCGAGACGAGCGCGATACCTGCGCCCATCATGCCAGCACCAATGACGCCCACCTTCTTGACGGTTTGGTCCGCGACATCGGGACGGTTTGCGCCTTTTTCCAGCGCCTCTTTGTTTATGAACAAGGTGCGGATCATGTTGGCCGACGACGGGTTCATCAGAACATTGGTAAACCAGCGCGCTTCGATCTTGAGGGCAGTGTCAAAGGGTACCATCGCCCCTTCGTAGACCGCGCTCAGCAGCGCCTTGGCGGCAGGGTACACGCCCTTTGTTTTGCCGTTGACCATTGCGGAGGCCCCGACAAATGTCATGAAGCCGGCGGGGTGATAGGGTGTACCACCGGGCATTTTGTAACCCTTTGCGTCCCACGGCTTCACGATGTCAGGCTTGGACAGCACCCATTCCTTGGCGCGTGTCAGCAGCTCGTCTGCGGGGACAACCTCGTCGACGACGCCTGCGGCCTTGGCCTTTTTCGGGTCGTTCAGCTTGCCTTCGAGCAGGAGTGGAGATGCGGCCATAGCGCCCATTTTGCGGACCAGTCGCGTCGTGCCGCCCATGCCGGGAAAGATGCCGACCATGATCTCGGGCAGGCCGATTTTCGCTTTGGGGTTATCGGCGGCAAAGATGCGGTGACAGGCCAACGGGATTTCCAGACCGATGCCGAGCGCGGTGCCGGGCAGACAACATGCAATCGGTTTGCCGCCTTTGTTGGTCTTAGGGTCCATGCCCGCGCGTTCGATTTTGCGCAGCTGCTGGTGGGTTTTCATGATGCCGTCGAACAGACCCTTGGCCGGGTTGTCGCCCGCCATGTCCTTCATCTGCGCGATGATGTTTAGGTCCATGCCGCCCGCGAACGAGCCTTCTTTGCCAGAGGTCAGGATCACGCCCTTGACCGCATCATCGGCCAGCGCCTGATCAATCAGTGCCTCGAGGTCGTCAAACCCCTGCTGGTTCATCACGTTCATGGATTTGCCGACAGTGTCCCACACAATGGTGGCGACGCCGTCTTTGTCGGTGGTCATGCTAAAATCGGTCATATCATTCCTCCCTTATGGGGGCTTGTTCGGTAGAAATCTAGGTGAGGCTCAGACGCGCTCGATGATGGTCGCGGCACCCATGCCGGACGCGATACACAACGTGGCGAGGCCGACCTCTTTGTCTGCGCGCTCCAATTCATCGAGCAATGTGCCGATAATGATTGCGCCCGTGGCCCCCAACGGGTGGCCCATCGCGATTGAGCCGCCGTTGACGTTGACCTTGCCGTGATCGACGTCGAAGGCTTGGAGAAAGCGCAACACGACCGAGGCAAAGGCTTCGTTGACCTCAAACAGATCAATGTCCGAGATCGACATGCCGCTATCGGCGAGGATTTTCTGCGTTACTGGCACGGGGCCTGTTAGCATTATGGTTGGGTCTGTGCCGATCTTAGCTGTCGCGCGAATGCGGGCGCGGGGTTTCAGGCCGAACTGCTCGCCGAACTCTTTGTTGCCGATCAAAACGCCCGCCGCACCGTCCACGATGCCAGACGAATTGCCTGCGTGGTGGATGTGGTTGATCCGTTCGAGATGCGGATATTTCATAAGTGCGACCTTATCAAAGCCGGGCATCATCTCGCCCATGTCCTTGAACGCAGGTTTCAGCCCGCCGAGGCTCTGCATATCGGTTTGCGGGCGCATGTATTCGTCGCGGTCGAGGATATCAAGGCCGTTTTGATCCTTCACCGCCACGATAGATTTCGCGAACCGATTGTCGTCCCACGCCGCTGCCGCGCGCTTTTGGCTCTCGACTGCCAGCAGGTCTGCGTCGTCGCGGTTAAACCCGTACTCAGTGGCGATGATGTCCGCAGAAATACCTTGCGGGACGAAATAGGTGTCCATCGCAATCGACGGGTCCACGGCAATTGCGGCGCCATCTGATCCCATCGGCACGCGGCCCATCATTTCGACGCCGCCTGCGATATAGGCCTGACCTGCGCCGCCTTGGACTTGGTTCGCGGCCAAATTGACCGCCTCCATGCCCGACGCGCAGAACCTATTGATCGACAGGCCGGGAATGCTCTCGTCGAGGTCAGAGGCCAGAACAGCCGTCCGCGCGAGGCAGCCGCCTTGCTCTGCCACTTGGGTGACATTGCCCCAGATCACGTCCTCGACGGCATGGCCTTCGAGGTTGTTACGCGATTTCAGCGCGTTGAGCACTCCGGCGGACAGGCGCGCCGAGGTGACCTCGTGCAGGCTGCCGTCTTTGCGGCCCTTGCCACGCGGGGTGCGCAGGGTGTCGTAGATATAGGCGTCGGTCATGGGGGATCTCCTTTAGGCGCGGTCGGCGGGTGAGCCGGGCATCAGGTCATAGGGGGCTTTCCAGCCGGGCAGGGCCGCGATGGCGTCAAGCCAGCGGTCGATGTTGGGGTAGTCGGCGCGGTCAAAGCTGAACGGCTCGGGGTAGTAGAGGTATCCGCAGCAGGCGAGGTCCGCGATGGTGGCGTCGTCTCCGGCCAGCCAAGAGCGGTTTGACAGCGCGCGGTCGACGACTTTGAGCGCGGAGCCCAGGCGCATCGTATTGAACGCGATCACATCCGCGTTACGCTTGTCCTCGGGGAGGAAATTCATCTGAAACCGCAGCATGCCCGCAATGCCCGACAGTTTATGATTGTCGAAAAACATCCAGCGCAGGACTTCACGGCGCTGTGCGGCGGATGTGCCGCCCAATTTGCCGGATTTCGAGCTGATGTAATCTTGGATAACGCCCGATTGGGTCAGGACCGTATCGCCGTCTTCCAGCACCGGGACTTCGCCCATTTCGTTGAGCGCGATAAACTCAGGGGTGCGCGCGCCGCCGTTGAAGAAATCGACAAACACAGGCTCCCACTCTTGGTCCGCCAGCGTGAGCGTCAGGGCCGCTTTATAGGCGTTGCCGCTCTCGCCGAAGCAATGCAATTTCATCATCTGGTGTCTCCCCATGCCTGTCCTGATGTCGGATAGGCGTTATATTTCAATCGCCTGTTCAGCGTTCCTAATGTCGTCAGCGCATTACTTTTTGCGCTCTTCCAACTCAGAGTTAAACACCCGCAACCTGTGTTCAAAGGGTTTGTCGTCCAAGATCTGATCAAAGTTCTCGAACAAAAACGTGAGCGCTTCGCCGTCGTCCAATCCTGCCTCGGCAGAGAAGCGGCGCAGGCGGCGATAGGCGTCTTCGCTCATGGCGATGTTGGGGCGGCGGGTCAGGCGGAGGCGTTTGGGCATTGCGGTCCTTACGAATTCAAAAAGGGTGGGCTGATGCGCCCACCCTACGCCTTAAAAGTTGGCCGCATCCAGAGCCATCACAGTATCGGCGCCGGTGTTGATCCGCGCCAGATGCATCGATGTCGCGGGCAATTGGCGCGCCATGTAGTAGCGGCCTGTTGCGATTTTGGTCTCGTAGAAGGTCGTGTCGCTGGCGCCGGCTTCGAGCGCTTCCATCGCGGCCTTGGCCATTTGCGCCCAGACGAGGCCGAGGCAGACGTGGCCCATCATGTGCATAAAGTCGTTGGACCCGGCGAGCGCATTGTTCGGGTTCTTCATCCCGTTTTGCATGAAATACATGCCAGCCGCTTGCAGGTCTTTGCTGGCTGCCTTCAACGGATCGAGGAAGTCAGATTTTAGCGCCTCGTTGCCATCGTTCTCTTTGATGAACGTCTTGATCATCTCGAAAAACGCCATGACATGTTTGCCGCCGTCCTGCGCCAGTTTGCGGCCCACGAGGTCGAGCGCTTGGACGCCGTTGGCCCCCTCATAGATCATTGCGATCCGCGCATCGCGGGCGAACTGCGACATGCCCCATTCTTCGATGTAGCCGTGGCCGCCGTAGACCTGTTGTGCCGCTGTCGCGTACTCGAACCCCTTGTCGGTCAGGAACCCTTTGAGAACGGGTGTCATCAGCGAGATCAGACCATCGGCCTCTTTGTCGTCTGCGCGGTGGACCCGGTCGATCAGATGCGCGCCCCAATAGGTGAAGGCGCGCGCCCCTTCGACAAAGCTCTTTTGATCCATCAGGTTACGGCGCACATCGGGGTGTACGATGATCGGATCGGCGGCTTTTTCGGGGAATTTCGCACCCGTCACATCGCGCCCTTGCAGGCGGTCATTGGCATAGTGAACCGCGTTTTGATAGGCGACCTCGGCCTGCGCGTAGCCCTGCAGACCCACACCCAGACGCGCTTCGTTCATCATGGTGAACATCGCGCGCATGCCTTTGTGCTCTTCGCCCAGCAGGTAGCCCGTCGCCTCGTCGTAGTTCATCACGCAAGTCGCGTTGCCGTGGATGCCCATTTTTTCTTCGATAGAGCCTACGGACACGCCATTGCGCGCGCCGACACTGCCGTCGTCATTCACGATGAACTTGGGCACGATGAAGAGCGACACACCTTTGATGCCGTCCGGGCCGCCGGGGATTTTGGCCAAGACCAGATGGATGATGTTGTCGGACATGTCGTGCTCGCCCGCCGAGATGAAGATCTTTTGACCAGACACTTTGAAGGTGCCGTCGCCTTGTGGTTCGGCCTTGGTGCGCATCAGGCCCAGATCGGTGCCGCAATGCGGCTCGGTCAGGTTCATGGTGCCCGTCCACTCGCAAGTGGTCATCTTTGGCAGATAGGTCTGTTTTTGGTCGTCAGTGCCGTGAATGTAGATCGCGGAATAGGCACCGTGGGTCAGGCCTTGGTACATGTTGAACGCCATATTAGAGCTGGAGAATGGCTCTTGGGCGGCGGTGTGCATGAGGTAGGGCAGGCCTTGTCCGCCGTACTCAGGATCGCAGTCCATCGCGGTCCAGCCGCCGTCTTTCATCTGTTGGAACGCCTCTTTGAAGCCTGTGGGCGTGCGCACGACGCCGTTTTCCAGTACACAGCCTTCTGTATCTCCGACCGCATTAAGGGGCATCAGCACCTCGGACGCGACTTTGCCTGCTTCTTCCAACACCGCCCCGGTGAAATCGCGGTCCATGTCCTCATAGCCAGGAATGTCTTGCTCACTGACGCGCAACCAATCGTGCAGAATGAATTGCATGTCTTTGTGTGGGGCGGTGTAGCTTGGCATTGATGTCTCTCCCGTGGGGTGGTGGGGCCAGCCTTTGCCTTTTGGCTCAGGCGGCTGTTTCGCGTTCTCCGAGGCGTTCCAATTTCTTGGTGCCCCATTCGATTTCTTGTTCCAACTCGGCGATCGCTTGGTTCAGCTCGTCGCGTTGGGATTTCATCTCGTCCAGATGTTTGAGGGCGAGGGTGCGGGTCATCGTCAGCTGTGTCGCGCCCTGATCGCCCATTGTATAAAGGTCGAGCAATTGGCGGATTTCTTCGAGCGAGAACCCGAACCGTTTGCCGCGCAAGATAAGCTTGAGCCGGGCGCGGTCGCGCTTGCTATAGAGCCGCTTTGTCCCCTGCCGTTCGGGGAAGAGTAATTCTTTGGCCTCGTAGAACCGTAGTGCACGGGCGGTTACCTCAAATTCCTCGCACATTTGGCGAATGGTATATGGAGTCTCGGTCATGTTGCAGACCTCCCTGCTGTGAACATGCAGGTGATTTGCGGTCTGCCCGCTCACCTTACAACCAAAGATGACGTTAACGTAAATCTGACGCCGCGTCATTTCCTGTTTGACGAAAGGTCAGGTCATTTTTGGGGCGTATTTGCGCAATTTTTTAACGGGGAGGAATGGCGCTTCATTCCCCGTAAGCCCTTATTTTGTGGGGTTTTGCGTCTTTGGTATGCGGCGGTATGCTAAAGTTTGCGTTGGTTTTGTCTGTGGGCACACTCGTCCCAGATCTCCGAAACTGAGGGTCTAGCCACCCGTTTTCAATGCCACAGCCGTTTCATCGCGCAGGTGTTTCAGCTCTGCCATCGTTTCATCAAGCTGGTCGCGTTGCGATTTCAGCTCGATCATCTGGGCATCTGCCTTGTCCAGCCATTCGGTCATCTGGGCCGTGGTCCCTTGATGTTCGTAGATCATCAACCATTGCCGGATGTCTTCGAGTGCAAAACCAAACCGCCTTCCGCGCAGGATCAGCGTCATGCGTGCGATCTCGCGGGGGCCGTAGAAGCGCGACCTGCCGTCCCGGTCGGGTGTGATCAGCTCGATATATTCGTAATACCGCAGGGTGCGCGGCGTCACGTCGAACCGCGCGCACATCTCTTTGAAAGTCAGTTTGGTATCGCTCATGGCAAGTGCTCCCTGCGACGAGGTTAGAGGCTGTTTTGATTTGGGGCAACCGCGTCTGCCCCGCGCGATTGCGCTTGCGCGTGGCCCCGCCAAAGATAGGGTCGCAGCATCACAAGACGGCGGATGATATGACAAACACCACCGATAGGCAGGACCGCATCGCGCGCGCCTTTATCGAAAGCATCCCGCATGCGGGGGCGTTGGGCATGGCGATCACGCAAATCAGTAACGGGCAGGCAGTGCTGACGATGCCCTATGATCCGCGCTTTGTCGGGGATCCTGCGACTGGGGTTTTGCACGGGGGCGCTGTCTTTGCACTGATGGATACGGCTGCGGGGGCGGCTGTGATGGCCTCGGATAGCGAACCTGTCAGCACCGCCACCTTGGATCTGCGTATTGATTATATGCGCCCCGCCACCGCAGGGCAGGCGATCACCGCCCGCGCCGAATGTTATCATGTCACCCGGTCTGTCGCCTTTGTGCGCGCTACGGCCGTGGATGATGATGCCGACCGTCCGGTGGCCACCGCCACGGGCGCCTTTAGCGTGGTGTTGCCATGAAGCGCCCTGAACCTGTGCAAGTGATCAAACAGCGCCGCGATAGCGCGCTCAAAAATCTCGTGGAGGGCGTGCCCTATATCGGATTTCTGGGTGCGCGCTTTGATCGGCGTGGCGATGAGCTGACCGCCGTGCTGCCCTATGATGATAAGCTGATCGGCAATCCGATGCTGCCTGCGCTGCACGGTGGGGCCGTGGCCGCGTTCCTAGAAATGACCGCGATTATCGAACTTAGCTGGGCCGCCATGTGGGATCAGGTAGAGCAGGGCCGCGAGATGCCGCCCTTGCGTTTGCCCAAGACGATTGACTTCACCGTTGATTATCTGCGTTCTGGCTTGCCGCGTGACGCCTATGCCCGTGCGCGGATCAATCGTTCGGGGCGGCGCTATGCGTCGGTGCATGTCGAAGGGTGGCAGGACAACCGCAGCCGTCTGTTTGCCCAAGCCTCGGGGCGGTTTCTCATGCCCGCCCGAGATGACTGACGCCCCGCTGACCAACGCCCGTGTCTTGGCCATCGCGCTGCCTATTGTCTTGTCGAACGCTACGGTGCCGTTGCTCGGGATCGTGGATACCGGCGTTGTGGGGCAGATGGGGGCTGCGGCTCCGATTGGCGCTGTGGGGATTGGCGCGATCATCCTCACGGCGGTCTACTGGATATTTGGGTTCCTGCGCATGGGCACCACGGGTCTGACGGCGCAGGCCATCGGTGCGGGGGATGCGCGCGAAGTCTCTGCCTTGCTCAGCCGCGTGTTGCTGATCGGGCTTGGGGCCGGTGCGCTGATGATTGCAGGACAAGTGGCGATCATGGCGGGCGGGTTCTGGTTGTCGCCTGCCAGCGCCGAGGTCGAAGGTTTGGCCCGCCAATACGTCTCGATCCGCGTCTGGTCTGCGCCTGCTGCCATCGCGCTCTACGGGATCACCGGCTGGCTGATTGCCCAAGAACGCACACGCGCGGTGCTGGTGGTGCAACTGTGGATGAACGGGCTGAACATTGCGCTCGATCTGTGGTTCGTCCTAGGCCTTGGCTGGGGCGTGCCGGGGGTGGCCATCGCGACGGTCTGTGCGGAATGGTCGGGCTTGGCCTTGGGGCTTTGGTTCTGCCGCGCG
Source organism: uncultured Paracoccaceae bacterium (assembly GCA_937931795.1). Classification (GTDB taxonomy): domain Bacteria; phylum Pseudomonadota; class Alphaproteobacteria; order Rhodobacterales; family Rhodobacteraceae; genus JALZWD01. Next base: position 2,178 of record CALHAP010000209.1, on the reverse strand, counting down.
GCGTTCCAGACACCCGCATGGCGCGACAGGTTGGCGATCTTTGACCCTGCGCGCCTGAAACGCATGATCGCGGTTAACGGCGATATTATGATCCGTTCTGTGCTGTTGCAGGCGATATTCGTGTCGTTTCTGCTGTGGTCTGGCGGCTTGGGCGATGTGCCGCTGGCCGCTAACCAAATCCTGATGCAGTTTCTGCAATTCACCGCCTATGCGATGGACGGGTTTGCCTTTGCCGCCGAGGCGCTGGTGGGCCAAGCGGTCGGCGCGCGCGCGGCCCCCGCCTTTCGGCGATCTGTTATCCTGTCGAGCATTTGGGGCGCTGGCATCTGTGTTGCCATGGCGTTGGCGTTTTTGCTGTTTGGCCAAGCAATCATCGGTATCTTAGCTAAATCCGACCTCGTCCAAGCCGAGGCCGCGCGCTATTTGGGCTGGATGGTGCTGGCTCCATTGGTGGGCTGTGCGGCATGGATGCTCGATGGCATCTTTATCGGCGCTACCCGCACCCGCGATATGCGCAACATGATGATCGTCTCAGCGGCGGTCTATTTCGCAGCCACGCCGCTGTTGATCATCGGGTTCGGTAATCACGGGCTGTGGATCGGTATGTTGCTCAGTTTCGTTGTGCGCGGCGCGACGCTGGCCAGTCGCTATCCCGCACTGGAACGCTCGGTCAGCTAGAGCCAGTCGGCGCGCCCAGTGCCAACCGCCTCTGCAACGCTTGCAAACCCATCACGTTGCAACAGCGCGTCCAGGCCTGTCGCGATGTCATTCGCAAGCGACAACCCGCCGTAGACCAACCCGGTGTATAGCTGAACCGCCGATGCGCCTGCGCGGATCTTTGCGTAGGCTTGCTCTGCCGAGGCCACCCCGCCAACCCCTATCAACGGCAGGTCGGTCAGCGTGCTGAGGTGCGCAAGAACCCGCGTGGATTTCTCGAACAATGGCCGGCCAGATAACCCGCCCGCTTCTTGCGCGTGGGGGCTTCGCAGGCCTGTGCGGTCAAGTGTGGTGTTGGTTGTGATGATGCCCGCGAGCTTTGCGGTTGTCGCAACTTCTGCCACGTCTGCGATGTCCTGTGGGGTCAAATCAGGAGCGATTTTAAGGAAAATCGGCAGGCCCAAGGCCTCGTTCGCGCGCATCACACCGTCTAGCAATGCGCCAAGGGCGGCTTTGCCTTGCAGGTCGCGCAGCTTTTCGGTGTTGGGCGACGAGACATTGACCGTCGCGAAATCGACGTGAGGGCCGCAATGGGCCAGCACAGTTGCGAAATCTGCTGCGCGGTCGTCACTGTCTTTGTTCGCCCCGAGGTTCAGCCCGACAACATGGCCCTGTGGTCGCTTGGCAAGGCGGGCTGCAATCGCCTCCATCCCTTGGTTGTTAAAGCCAAACCGATTGATCGCAGCTGCGTCTTCGGTAAGTCGAAACAGGCGGGGTTTCGGGTTGCCGGGTTGCGCGCGCGGGGTGGCAGCCCCCACTTCGATGAATCCGAACGCGGCGCGCGACAGCGGTGTCAGAGCTTCTGCATTTTTGTCGAACCCTGCGGCCAGACCCACGGGATTGGGCAGATCGAGACCGGCGAGTGTCGTGCGCAACCGGTCCGATGTCACCGGGCCAGACCGTGGGCCAAGGCCTGTCCCCAGCGCTTTCAGCGCCAAACCATGCGCGGTCTCAGGGTCAAAGCGGCGCAACAGGGGCAGGGCGATCTTCTCTAACGTGCTCATGCGAGATCCGGGAAGATGTGCGCGCCATCAGTGAGCGGCAGCTCGTTCGCCCACGCGACGTCGGACATGCGCAAAACCCGAAACAGATGCGGGAACAGATCGCCGCCGCGCGAAGGCTCCCATTTCAGATCATCGCCCAATGTTTCTGCATAAGCGGCCAATAGCATTAGCCCCTCGACGCCCTCGAAATACAGCTCGGCGGTTTTTTGCACCTGTGCGGCGGTCGAGAAATGCACATAGCCGTCAGCTATATCAATCGGCGCACCTGTGGTCTCGCCGTTTGCTTGCAGCTCAGCCCATTCAATAGGGCGGAAAAGTTTGTAAATCATCATGTCCGTCTTGTGCGCCGCGTCTGATCCCGCGTCAACTGTATCGGGCTTTGACTCTCGGCGCGCGTCGGATCACTCTGGGCAAAACCACAAAACCAACTGGGGGAATTTCAAATGACATCACGTTT
>CALHAP010000208.1 GCA_937931795.1 uncultured Paracoccaceae bacterium | reverse complement strand
AGGTGATCACGCAAGGAACGGGCGCGCCCGGTTCCATGTCTGCAGACCGTGCGTTGAAGTCTTTACAGAACTGCATGATGTTGATGCCGCGCTGACCCAATGCAGGGCCTACGGGCGGGGACGGGTTTGCTGCACCCGCTGGGATTTGCAGCTTGAGCTGACCCACTAGCTTCTTGGCCATGGTGGCCTCCTTTTTATGCGACCGAGCACTGCTGCGGTCTTCTACCAACGATCCCCAAGGCGCGCCTTGGACATCTCTTACGTTGCGTGGTCCGGATCAGGATGCCGCGGCGCCCTGCCCCTCCCACAGACCCAACCCCGATGAGGGGCGTGGGCCGTTCGCGCGGTTACTGTTTGGTAACCTGCGTGAATTCCAGCTCGACCGGGGTCGCCCGGCCAAAGATCGACACGGTGACCTTGAGGCGCTGATTTTCGTCATCGACCTCTTCGACCATGCCGTCAAAGTCCTCGAACGGACCTTCGTTGACTTTGACCTTCTCACCGATCTCAAAGTGGATCAGCGTGCGCGGACTGTCTTCGCCCTCTTGCACGCGGCCAAGGATCGCTTCGACTTCGGCGTCACGCATCGGCATCGGGCGACCTTGCGGACCCAAGAAACCAGTGACGCGGTTGATCGAGGTCACGAGGTGATAGCCCTCGTCGGACATTTCCATGTGGACCAGCACATAGCCTGGCATAAACCGACGCTCGGCCTGCACCTTTTTGCCACGACGAATTTCGATGACCTCTTCGGTCGGCACAAGCACCTCACCGATCTGATCTTCCAATTCCTGCTCCGCCACTTTGGTACGGATCGCTTCCGCGATCTTTTTCTCAAAGTTCGACAGAACACTTACAGAATACCAACGCATCGCCATGAAGATGTCTTCCTCGCATGTCCCGCCAAATCAACGGGTCTATTCCTATTGTGGGCCTGCCGCAGCACCCGGTCGGACAATAAAAGAAGCGCGCAACATGATTCGCCGCGCGCCGTATCCGAAATCTGTTGTGCTGTTACCGCCTCGCCGTCTGCTTTTCAAGACAGCGGTCGAAAATCTCTATGTGCCAAAGTTCGACAAAATGGCCTGTAGACCACCACGGATGCCCAGATCGACGATGCTGAAAAAGATCGCAGCAACAGCCGCCAGCAAGAACACCATGATGGTGGTCACCGTCACCTCGCGGCGGGTCGGCCAAACGACTTTGGCAATCTCGGCACGGGTCTGCTGGATAAACTGAATAGGATTGGTCGCCATGATCTGCCCTTTGCTAACGTATGGGTGACATACGGACAGTCACCCAGGGTTTCAAGAGCGCAGACCTTTTAGGCCGCCTCGACCACGCGGCGCTTGGGCAGCAGGCGAAGAACACGCTGTACGAAGGGAGAGATATAGAACGGATCTCGCGTGTCATTGATGGACCCGATCGGCACGGAGACCGCATCATGGTCAGCGACCTCTAGCCCCAGCACACGGCGCAACGCAGGCACACGCAGGGCAAAGGCCATGATCAAAACGCCAGCCATCACCCCCACGACCACAAAGGCAGGTAATAGAAACCCAACCCGGATCAGCGCCATGGAAATCCCTGCGGACAGTACGGTCAGCCACAGGGTCGGCAACAACGATGGACCGTCATTTTCAGCGACATCCACGCGGGCCAGATCGACCATGCCCATATCGGCCATCACGATATCAATGTTGGCTGCCAACGCATCCGCGATGTCATCGACGTTGGCATGGACCTTTTCAGATCGCACGGGCACCGCATCCTCTGACGCGAAATCCTCGATGAGTTTCGGCTCGTAATTGACAGCCATCGTCGTTTTGAGCAGTGATTGGTCGACGGCCGCAGGCTCTGACGGCACCTCGTGCTCGACATCACCATCCATCACGTTGAGCATTCTGTGCAATGTCGCTTCGTCAGGAACCACAGGCGTGGCAGGTGTGGAGTCCACAGGCGCGGTCTCGGGCGCCAACCCTAGATCGAGACCTTCTGGCTCTTCACTCTCTGGCTCTTGATCGACAGGCTTGGCCACGAAAGATGGTGTGAGACTGCGCGGGCCGGATTGTACGGCAAACACAGGCTGCGATTGATCGAGAACTCTGGTGCGTTGGTGCGCGGGCACATGCACAGGCGCACGCGGAGCGGCATTTTGCGGGGCGGCAGCAACCTCGGTCACAGCGGCAGGCTGAGGGACAGGGGCGCTGGCCTCTGATGCTTCTGTCGTGATGATCCGCGTCTTTGCTTTGGCCGCAGCGCGAAATACAAAATCGAAATCTTTGTCCAGCACCGCCTGATCTGGCGCACCGACAGTTTTGAGATCAACCGACGTCCCTGATGGTGCTGGCGCCTCGGGCGCGTCAGTCTTTGATTGAGACCGTAATTTTCGCATTTGCATCATAGCGTTACTTCTCCCCGCTTCAAACAGAGACAAAACAGCTAAATCCGGTGATATTAAGCAAAGAATATGGCGGCACGCATACCTATCCAATTCTAATATGTCGGAGTGTACGGCTGGCAGGGGCTGAGGGACTCGAACCCACGACCCTCGGTTTTGGAGACCGATGCTCTACCAACTGAGCTAAACCCCTATGCCGTAATTTCGGGTAGCGGGAAACGGGGCATGGATCAAGCCGTTTTCTGGTGTCGGACGGGAAATCAAAGCACCTAGAGTGGCGTGGACCTGTCTGAGCGACCAATCACCGCCCGACCCGTTTTCTGACAGCGCACCTGTTCACGGGTTTTTGGGAACAATTCTTCCAACCTCATGTTGATGCCCCGAACAACAAACAGAGGTAAGTTATGACACTCACAACACTCAAAGACGTCTATCTCGACCAACTGCAAGACATCTGGAGCGCGAACAAACAATCGCTCGATGTCGTGACCGAACTGGGCCGTGCGGCGGAAAATAAGTCCCTGTCTGAGGCATTGATCGCAGGTGGCCAAGGCATCGCCGACGGTATGGAAAAGATCGCTGAACTCTGCAACGAACACGGGATCGACCCCAACGGCGAGCATTGCAAAGGCATGGAAGGTTTGGTCAAAGAAGCCCGCGCGCACAGCATCACCGAAGATTTCGGCGATGCGGACGCCCGCGACGCGATGATCATCACGCAATATCAGCGGATGGTCCATTACGGGATCGCGGGCTACGGCTGCCTCGTGGCCTTTGCCAACCGTTTGGGTTTGGACGGCGACGGCGCGATTTTGCAAGAATGTCTCGACAACACCTACGACGGCGACCGCCGGATGACCGAGATTGCGACGGCAGAAGTGAACAAAGCTGCGGCGTAAGATCTGGCAGCTTTAATCGTAAGGGGGTCTTCTGAATTTCAGAAGGCCCCTTTTTTTTGGTAGGAAAAAGAAAAGGCCGCCGGATTTCTCCGGCGACCCTCTTATTTCTCAACCGTGGTGGGTTCTCGACAGACTTTGCCCAAGAGCAAAGTCGCCTGCCACCCACTCGGTGTTGTTCAATGATTGTTATTCAACAATCTTTGACACAACACCGGCACCAACAGTCCGGCCGCCTTCGCGGATCGCGAAGCGCAGGCCTTGCTCCATCGCGATGGGCGCGATCAGCTCGACGTTGAACTTCAGGTTGTCGCCCGGCATCACCATCTCGGTGCCCTCGGGCAGGACAACTGTCCCGGTCACGTCCGTCGTCCGGAAGTAGAACTGTGGGCGGTAGTTGGCGAAGAACGGCGTGTGACGGCCACCCTCTTCCTTGGTCAGAATGTAGGCCTCGGCCTCAAACTTGGTGTGCGGATCCACGGAACCGGGCTTGACCAGAACCTGACCACGCTCAACGCCGTCACGGTCG
>CALHAP010000207.1 GCA_937931795.1 uncultured Paracoccaceae bacterium | reverse complement strand
CTCACCGATGGGGCTGTGCTGGAAAAAGGCTGCGTCTATGTTGTCCCTCTCTTGGAAACTCTTGATTTACCACGCGGCCTGCGGGCCGCTGCCAGCGCCAAGTCCTCTATCGGCAGGTTGGATGTGCTGACGCGCGTGATCACCGATCATGGCACCGAATTTGACCGCGTGGCCGATGGCTACACCGGGCCGCTCTATGTCGAGATTTGCCCGCAGTCCTTTTCCGTCATCGCCAAGACCGGGCAAATGCTAAACCAGATCATCTTCCGCGCAGGCGAGACGTTGATCTCAGATGCCGCCTTGCGCAACCTCCACGCAGCCTCGCCCATTGTCAGCGGTGATGACGCCGTAATCTCAGATGGTTTAGGGTTTTCCGTTGATCTGCGCCCTGCCACTGGCACCCTCGTCGGCTACCGCGCCAAACCCCATGCGGGCGTGATTGATCTGGCGCAATTGGCGCATTACGACCCGGCGGATTTTTGGGAAGAAGTCCGCTCGGACACGGGCTGGATCATCCTCGACCCCGGCGCGTTCTACATCCTTGTCAGTCGTGAAGCGATATCCATCCCACCCGATTGTGCGGCGGAAATGGCCCCTTACCTCGCGATGGTGGGCGAATTTCGGGTGCATTACGCGGGCTTCTTCGATCCGGGCTTTGGTTGGGCGGAAGCAGGCGGCACCGGGTCACGCGGCGTGTTAGAGGTGCGCTGCCACGACGCTCCATTTGTCCTAGAACACGGCCAAGTCGTCGGGCGATTGGTCTACGAGACAATGTCCGAAACCCCGAGCCAACTCTACGGCCAAGATATCGCGTCCAACTACCAAGGTCAGGGGCTCAAGCTGTCGAAACACTTTAAAACGCCCTAATCCTCTTCGAACAGCGGGGGTTGTGCTGCGTCTTTTTCCTCGTCGTCGGTCGCGGGTGCGGCCTCTCCGGGTGGCAGACGGTTTTCGAGCAGACCCGCGGAACGCAGCTCTTTCAAACCCGGCAAATCCCGCGCCGTTTCCAGCCCAAAATGATCAAGGAACGTGTCTGTCACCACAAAGGTCACGGGCCGACCGGGGGTCATTTTGCGGCGGCCAAACCTGATCCATTCCATCTCAATCAACTGATCAATCGTCCCGCGCGACACAGATACGCCCCTGATTTCTTCAATCTCGGCGCGGGTGACGGGCTGGTGATAGGCCACAATCGCGAGGGTTTCGATGGCAGCACGGCTCAGCTTGCGCATCTCAACCGTTTCTTTTTGCATCAAAAATCCCAGATCAGGTGCGGTGCGAATGGCCCAAGCATCACCGACCCGCTGCACCTGCACGCCGCGTCCCTCGTAGCGTTTGCGCAAATGCGCCAGAGCTTGTTCAGGTTCACACCCATGCGGCATCCTGCCGATCATTTCGCGGATCGTCACAGGGTCTGCGGTGGCAAAGAGAATGGCCTCGACCATGCGCTCTTGCTCGCCCATGGGCGGGGCTTCAAACAGACTGTCTTCTCGGCGGCTGTCGGTCATGGAGTTTGTTTCTTGCGAATTTGGATGGGGCTAAACGTCTCGCCTTGGCGTATCTCAATGCGCCCCTCTTTGGCCAGTTCCAGACTGGCAGCAAAGGTCGCAGCGGTCGCTGATCGTCGCTTTTTTGGGTCCACGGCCCAGCCCTCTGGCAGGTAGCTCGAAATATCCGTCCAATCGCCCGCAAACCCGATCAGCGCACGCATCTTTTCCAGCGCTTGCTCCATCGACAGGATAGACTTGCGGTCCATCACGAAGGGCCGGAAATCTTCCTTGGTCCGCACCCGCGCATAGCCCTGCATCAGGTCCAGCAAGGTGGCGGTGTAGGTCACGCGCCGCACGCGGGCCACGTCTTCGGTGATGCCGCGCGCGAACATATCACGCCCCAGATGATTGCGCGCCATCAGTTGTGCCGCTGCATCGCGCATCGCGGACAATCGCTCTAGCTGGAACGCCAAATGAGCCGCCAACTCTTCGCCAGATGGGCCTTCGTCTTCGGGATCAGGCGGCAGCAGCAAGCGGGATTTCAAAAACGCCAGCCACGCGGCCATCACCAGATAGTCGGCGGCTAATTCGATCCGCAGGTTTTGTGCCTGTTCGATGAAGGACAGATATTGCTGCGCCAGTTGCAGCACCGAGACCTGCCGCAGATCCACCTTTTGCGTGCGTCCCATTTGCAAGAGCAGATCAAGCGGCCCCTCGTAGCCATCGACCTCAATAATCAGGGCTTCGGCGGCGACACGGTCACTGACGCTAATCGGCGCGGGATCACTGATTTGGGACATAACACCTTACCTCAACAGATCGGCAAGGTCCGTCTCAAGCGCTGCAATGTCAAGCGGTTCGGGGTCACGGCGCTGTGCCAACGCAGCCGCGGCGCGCAGTCCTGCTTGGGCGGTCATCGGACCCACAACTGAAGCCACCGCCTGCATTTCCGCCATATCCCCATTGCAATGCAAAACGATATCACAGCCCGCCGCAATCGACGCGGCAGCGCGGGCCTCAATCGTACCGCTGAGCGCCTCCATCGAGATATCATCGGTCATCAACAGCCCATCAAACCCGATATCCCGGCGGATCACGTCGATCACATCGGGCGAGATCGTTGCGGGCCGCGCGGGGTCAATCGCCTCCATCACGATATGGGCAGTCATTCCCATCTTGATGTCAGACAGGGCCGCGAATGGCGCAAAATCCCGTGCCATCAGGTCTGCCATCGGCACCGAAACACGGGGCAGATCAAGGTGCCCATCGACCTGCGCACGCCCATAACCGGGGATATGTTTCAACACCGGCAGCACCCCACCGGCCAAAAACGCGTCCGAGCAAGCGCGCGCAGCATCGACCACAGTGTCAATGTCATGCCCATAAAGGCGGTTGCGCAGCACAGGATGTGTTCCGTCTTCGACCAGATCGGCCAGAGGCGCGCAATTGACGTCAATGCCTGCGTCATACAGCTCGGCTGCGATCAAACGGTTGCGTATCCATTGTGCGCGCAGCGGGTCACGCGCGGTTTGCATTTGGTCCAACGCAGGCAAATAATCGCGCCACAACGGCGCGCGCAGCCGTTGCACGCGCCCGCCCTCTTGATCAATTAAAATAGGGGCGTGCCAGCCGACGGCACTGCGCAGCTCATCTGTCAGGGCGCGCAGTTGCGCAGGGTCAGCCACATTGCGCGAGAACAGGATAAAGCCCCAAGGCTGGGTGTCTTTGAAAAAAGCGCGCTCTTGCGCCGACAGCCGCAGGCCCTCGACGCCAAAAATGACGGCTGTGGTGTCAGACACTTATTGTACGACGACGGGCAGACAGGCGGCCTGTTGTGCTGTTAGCACCGAACAGAATCCCCGCGCATCGGGCACATCGGTGAAACCCAACGCCCGCAAGCGGTAGAACACTTGGTCGCCGCTGGTGGCCTCTTGGATCACCATGTCTTTGCTGCTGATGAAATCGGTGAACTGCGCGTTCAATTCGACCCATTTGCTTTGCGCCACTTCCGCACTGTCAAACGCCCCGAGCTGCACCATGGTTGTGCCAACGGCCACAGGCACAGAGCTGACCAGCTCGGCGGTGATATCCTGGCTTTCCAAGACGACCGCATCAATCGCGCTCACTGTGCCGCTGTTCGCATTTGCACGCGCCACGAGTGTGCCTGTCGCATCCGTCGCCCCAAAAGAGGCCGGTCGCATGGGCGGGCGAAAGGCTGTGCGCACACCGGGCAGGTCTTCGGAAATGATCTGGATGGCGGGTTCTGCATCAATGACAATCGCATCCAATTCCGCGGTCGCCCCGCTGACCAAATCCCCCAAGGCGCTCAAAGGGGCCGTTTCGGCGGCGATGCCATCGGCCAATGCGATGATCTCTTCGGCCGTCATCGGCGCGCCGATTGGGCCGGTCTCATCTGTGAGCGCTGTCACACTATTGCCCAAAGCCGTCACCACGACCTCAGAGCCGGGGGTCACGGTCACCAGCGGCGCGCTACCGGCCTGCACTTCACCCGCTTCTGCGGTGGGCTGAACCAATAGGTCTTCTTCGGTCAAACCGGGGGCTGCTGGCGCTAGTTCCAGACGGTCACCAGTTTCGCTAGCACCGCCCAAAGCGGCCACTTCGTTGACGGCCAGACCAGTGTTCAGCGCCACATCGCCACCGGGGTTCAACGGGGCTTCGCGCATCGGGCCTTCGGCGGCGCGCACGACAGGGATCCCCTGCACATCGCGCATCACCAGTTTATAGCCCCAAACACCCATGCCCACGAGCAACCCCAGTGACACAACCGCCCCTGCAAAGGCGATGGCCCCCGATGGGTTGCCCGCACTATAGCCCGAATTATCCGTCATGTCCGCCATATAGCCCTCGCTGATGCCCCGCGTTTGCATGACTGCACCTGGGGGTCTCTTACCTTGCCTCAAGACCCATATGTCGGCAGCGGCACGCTTTAGCGCATCTCTTCTACCGGGGTCACACCAAGGATACCCAAGCCTTCCGAAATCACAACGGTGGCGGCGCGGATGAGTGCTATTTTGCCCAGTGCAGCGGCAACTGTGGCAGGATCGTCACCCTCAGGCAGGAAGCGCAGATCGGTCTCAGCATTGCCCAAGTTCCAAAGCGCGTGCAACTCGGACGCCAGATCATAGAGATAGAACGCAATCCGGTGCGGCTCGTTTCCGCGCGCGGCGATCTCGACCAGACGCGGCCATTCGGCAATCGCTTTGGCCAGTTTCAACTGCGCGGGGTGGGTCAGACCAGACAGGTCGGCACCGCCGAGCGCCGCATCGCTGACATCCATTCCCATATCGTGCGCCTTGCGCAGCACAGAATGAACCCGCGCATTGGCGTATTGCACGTAGAAGACGGGGTTGTCTTTGGACTGCTCGGTCACCTTGTCGAAATCAAAGTCGAGCGGCGCGTCGTTCTTGCGGGTCAGCATGTGGAACCGCGTCACATCGGGGCCCACCTGCTCGACCAGATCGCGCAGAGTGACAAAGTTACCGGCCCGTTTGGACATTTTGAACTCTTCGCCGTTTTTGAACAGCTTGACCAACTGCGTTAGCTTCACATCCAGCGGCACGCGGCCCTCGGACAGCGCCGAGACAGCCGCCTTCATCCGTTTGACATAACCGCCGTGATCCGCCCCGAACACGTCGATCAGCGCGTCAAAACCACGGGTGATTTTGTCGTAGTGGTAGGCGATGTCGGGCGCGAAATAGGTCCAGCTGCCATCAGATTTCTGCACAGACCGGTCGACGTCATCGCCATGTTCGGTCGATTTGAACAGCATCTGCTCGCGCGGTTCCCAATCATCCGGCAGCTTGCCCTTGGGTGGTTCCAGCGTGCCGCGATAGATCAGACCGTTGTGGTCGAGCGTCTCTATAGCGCTCTCGATCTTGCCCGTGCCATAGAGCGACTTTTCCGAATAAAAGCTGTCCATCTGCACGTTCAGCGCATCCAGATCGCTGCGGATCAGCACCATCATCTGCTCGGTCGCAAATTCGCGCACGTCGTCGAGCCAGTACTGCTCGCCCTTGTCCAACAGCGTCTCGCCCCACTTGGCCTTCATCGCTTCGCCCACGGGCACGAGGTAGTCGCCGGGATAGAGGCCGTCGACGATTTCTGCCGTCTGACCGCAGGCCTCGCGATACCGCTCATAGGCCGACCGCGCGAGCACATCGACCTGCGCGCCGCCGTCGTTGATGTAGTATTCGCGCGTCACATCCCAGCCCGCGTAGTCGAGCAATGAGGCCAGCGCATCACCAAACACAGCGCCCCGCGTGTGGCCCACATGCAGCGGGCCAGTGGGGTTGGCAGAGACATATTCGACCATCACCCGCTTGCCCTGCCCCATGCCAGAGCGGCCAAAGGCAGGTGTTTTCAACGCAGTCTCGACCACGCCGGTCCAAACGCCGGGATCAAGCCGCAGGTTCAAGAACCCCGGCCCTGCGACCTCGACGCCTGTGATCCGCGCGTCGTCAGCAAGCAAGCCAGACAAAGCATCAGCAATATCGCGCGGCTTCTTACCGCTCGGTTTCGCCAGCACCATCGCGGCATTTGTCGCCATGTCACCGTGGCTCGCATCCCGTGGCGGCTCGACGGTGATCGCGTCAAACGACAGCCCCTCGGGCAGATCGCCGCGGCGCACCATCTGCTCTAGCGCAGACAGGACAACAGTGCGGATATCGGCAAAGAGGTTCATCGGTTCGATCCTTAAATCAATGGAGTTGGCCACGTCATCGCAGCCCCCGCGCGGTGTATCATTCGCAGGGGCCACGTCAATCATGCAGGTTGACCCAGTTAAACCGGCTTTGCACCACGCTCGCCTGCGTCTTCTTCGACGGCCTCGGCCTCACCAGCGGCAGGCACCAACGAGATCAGGCGCATTTCCGGGCTGCCTTTGAACTCCGCATCAGCGGCCACAAAGGCGAGATCCCCTTTAGGATTAATCCGGCCGATCAGCACAGCCTCGGGTCGTGCCGCGCGCCAATCATCAATGCCAAACTCGTCCGTCAGACGGGTGATGCTGAAGGTCCAGCCCTCGGCGATCAGCCGCTCCCAGCCGTCATAGGTCTCATCAGGCCCAAATGCCCGACCGCCCAAGGTAGCAGGCAGTTGGAACCGGCTGTTCTCGCTCTTTGGATGGCGGGTCTGAAACACGTTCTCGCGGCCAAATTCAGGGCCGAGGTCTGTTGTGACCAGCGTGTTGTAGGCGTCATTGTCACTGCCCGCGACGACCGTGGCGTAGCTGACCAGCTCGACACGCATCTCGGCTGCCTCTGACAGAATGTCACCCGTGAATGTCGATATCCCCGCCGTCCGTGCGCGCGTCAAGCGAAAGTGGTTCGGGTCGCTGATCAGCACCGGAATTTCGGCCTTTTTCAGCGCCTCCGCCAGAGCCAAAGTCCACGAGGAACTGCCAACAACCAACACGCCCGGCGTGTCGCCACCCGTTAATCCCAAGAACCGAGCCAAGGGCGCGAGGGTGAAACCGTGCAGCACAACCGTGACCGCAACGAGGACGAACGCCAGCGGTGCAATAGCCGCCGCATCTTCGAACCCAGCCTCGACCAGACGCTCGCCAAACAAGCCCGCAACGGCGACGAGGACAACGCCGCGTGGACCCGTCAGGGCGATCAACAATTGCTCTTTGAACGGCAGGCCAGACCCCAGCAGTGACAGGAACACGGTGATCGGTCGCGCCAAAATGATCACTGCCAGCGCAAACGCTGCCGCCCGCCATCCAAGGGCGAAGACGCCGTCAAAATCAAGGCCCGCCGCCAGCAGGATAAACACGCCCGAAACCAGCAAAACCGTCGCGTGTTCTTTGAACCGCAACAGCTCGGTGTAGGACGGCAGGTTTGCGTTGGCGATCACGATGCCCATGATGGTCACTGCCAGCAGGCCGCTCTCATGCAACACGGAATCCGCCAATGCAAAAATCGCCAAAACACTGGTAAACAGCACCGGCACCTTCATGTATTCAGGCACTTTCCCCTTGGCAAAGGCTTGCGCCAAACCAAATCCGCCGATGAGGCCCAGTACAGTCGCCACGCCGATCCCGACGAGCAAATCCATCGTTGCTTCGCCCGCGGTCGTGGCTGTCTGCGTGACAAGCACAACCTCAAACGCCAGAACAGCCGCCAGCGCACCGATGGGGTCATTGACGATCGCTTCCCATTGCAACAGTGCCGCAGGCCTGCGCGACAGACGTGCTGTGCGCAGCAAGGGGGCGATGACGGTCGGACCTGTGACGATCATGATGCCGCCGAAGACCGCAGCACTTTGCCAGCTCAGCCCCGCCACGTAGTGCAGCGTCAGCGCCGACGCCAGCCATCCGAGCGGTGCGCCGACGAACACCAGCCGTCTTACGCCCTTGGCGGCATCCGCGAGGTGGTGAAAGTTGAGCGTGAGACCGCCTTCAAAAAGGATAATCGCCACCGCAATCGCGATCATTGGGGACAGCAATTCCCCAAAATCCCGCGCAGGATCAATGAAACCAAGCACTGGTCCTGCCAGCAATCCAGCGACCAGCATCAGCACAATCGCAGGCATCCGCAGCCGCCACGCCAGCCATTGGGATCCAACGCCCAACACGCCGACCACGCCGAACGCCATCAATGGCCCGAGGCCCTCTGTCGCTGTCTCAACCGCCATCGATCACTCCCTTCGCCGTAATTTGCCCGCCGCACAGCCGTGTATGCTCTTGGATCGCAAACCTGTCTGTCATGCCCGCGATGTAGTCCGCCACGATCCGTGCGAGGGCCGTATCCCCGCGCGCATCCTCGACGTCCTTGCGCCACTGTTTGGGTAACTCGTCTGGCCGTTCCATAAACAGGGGGAATAATTCATGCACGACCTGCGTGACCTGTTCGCGCATCGTTACAACAATCGGTGCGCGGTACATGCGGTGGAACAAAAAGTCGCGGATCACATTAAGATCGGCCCATAACCCATCGGAAAACCTGATAACCATGTGCCAGGCGTGGCGGACATCATGGACGCTTTGTGGGTTGAGGGTCGCGAGGTTCGTTTTAGCCACGCCGATCACGTCCTCAACGAGAATACCAAAGAACCGGCGCAGCGCTTCGTGTCTGCGGCGGTAGTAATTGAGGCCGGGATACTTGCGATCCACCTCGGCAAAACAATTCTTCAGGACCGGCAGTTCCGCCAGCTCATCGGTTGAAAACAGCTCAGCCCGCAATCCATCGTGCAGATCGTGGTGATTGTAGGCAATGTCATCGGCGAGCGCTGCCACCTGCGCCTCAGCGCTTGCGTGCGTGTGCAGTTCCAGATCATGCCGCGCGTTATAATCCGACAACGCAAAGGGCACGGGATCAAGGACAGGGCCGTTGTGCTTGGCGATCCCTTCCAGCGTCTCCCACGTCAGGTTCAACCCGTCCCATTCGGCGTAGTGGCGTTCCAGCGAGGTCACGATCTTGATCGCCTGCGCGTTGTGATCGAACCCGCCGTAGGGGTCCATCAGCACGTTCAGCGCATCTTCGCCGGTATGCCCAAACGGCGGATGGCCCAAATCATGGGCCAGCGCCACCGCCTCGGTCAGCTCCACATTAAGGCCTAACGCGGCAGAAACGGTGCGCGCGACTTGTGCCACCTCGATCGAATGGGTCAGGCGGGTGCGGAAATAATCACCTTCATGTTCAATAAACACTTGGGTTTTATGCTTGAGCCGTCGAAAGGCGCTCGCGTGAATAATCCGGTCGCGGTCGCGTTGAAACGGCGAGCGGTGGGCGCTCTCGTCCTCGGGGTACAGCCGTCCACGCGCACTGGCGGGATCGGATGCGAAAATAGCGGTCATGGCGTTGCCTCGCCCTTTGCCTGCATGCTTGTCGTTCGTCCTGACGCCCCCTATATGTCAAACATATCCAAACAGACAGGCCTGATCATGTTGACCCTGCCCCCCACCGTCACTCCGCGCGCGTTTGAACGCCTCTCTGAGATCGGCGCTGCTGCCGGTGGCAAGGCATTGCGGGTCGCTGTTGAGGGCGGTGGATGCTCAGGGTTTCAATACGAGATCGACCTCGATGCGCCCAAAGACGACGATCTGGTTCTCGAAGGGGCTGGAGAGCGCGTCGTGATCGACAGTGTCTCTTTGCCGTTTCTCGCCTCTGCGGTGATTGATTTTACCGAAGAACTTATTGGGGCCAGATTTGTGATCAACAATCCCAATGCGACATCCTCTTGTGGATGTGGTACGTCATTTTCGATGTAGACCAAACCCTTACCGACCTGAAGTTAAAGCTGCTGCCAAATGAAAATCGCGACGTTCAATATCAACGGGGTCAAAGCCCGCGCAGAAGCCTTGAGCGATTGGCTCGACACCAGCTCGCCGGATGTGGCGCTGTT
>CALHAP010000206.1 GCA_937931795.1 uncultured Paracoccaceae bacterium | reverse complement strand
GCGATTATGGCCTTTCCTCTGATGGTGCGCGCAATCAGGTTGTCGATAGAGGCGGTGGACCCTAAGCTAGAGGTCGCCGCCGCCACTTTGGGCGCCTCAAGGCTGCGGATTTTTACGACCATCACCCTGCCGCTGATCTGGCCGGGCGTGCTGGCGGGCGCTGTGCTCGCCTTTGTCAAAGCGCTGGGCGAATTTGGCGCGACGATCACCTTTGTGGCCAATATCCCCGGTCAAACCCAGACGATGCCTTCGGCGATCTATGCGTTTTTGCAGGTGCCGGGTGGCGATGGCGCGGCCTTGCGGCTGGTGCTGGTTGCGGTGGTCATCGCTGTCGCCGCATTGCTGGTCTCTGAATGGCTGGCGAGGCGGGCACGATGATTGCCGCACGGATCACCCACAGGCAGGGCGCGTTTCATCTGGATGTGGCGCTTGATATCGGACCCGGTGTGACGGCTGTGTTTGGCCCATCTGGGGCGGGCAAAACGACGTTGGTCAGTGCGATTGCGGGGCTGATCCGGCCCGATCAGGCGCAGATTATCGTGGGCGAGCGGGTGTTGACCGATACCGAGGCCCGCGTTTTTGTCCCGCCCGCGCGCCGCCGCATTGGCTATGTGTTCCAAGACGCGCGGCTGTTTGCGCATATGAGCGTGCTGCGCAATCTGCTCTATGGTGCGCCAAAGGGGGCGGACCCTGCTGAGATCATCGCCCTGTTGGGCATAGCGCCTTTGCTGGACCGCGCCCCCGCAACCCTGTCGGGCGGGGAAGCGCAGCGTGTGGCAATTGGCCGTGCGTTGCTGTCTGCGCCCGATATGTTGATCATGGACGAGCCGCTCGCAGCCCTTGATGGTCCGCGCAAGGATGAGATTTTACCCTATCTGCGCAGGCTGCGACACGAGGCGCATATCCCGATCCTCTATGTCAGCCACGCTATGGCCGAGATCGCACAAATCGCAGATGCGCTGGTGGTGATGCGCGCGGGCCGGATTGTGACGCATGGGCCGCTGAACGCGGTTTTGACCGATCCTGCGTTGATCGGCCATCTGCCCGTGCGCGAAGCGGGCGCTGTGCTGGAAGGGCGCATTGTCGCCCACCACGACGATGGTCTGAGCGAGATTGATGTGCCCGGTGGCAGGTTGCATCTGCCCCAAGTGCCTGAGCCTGTGGGTGCGGTGCTGCGCGTGCGGATCGCGGCGCAAGACGTGATGTTGTCGCGCGACCGACCAGCGCATATCTCTGCGCTGAACGTGCTTGCGGGGACGATCAAGCAGGTCCGGACGGGCAGCGGGCCGGGCGCAATGGTGACCATAAAGCTAGGCGAAAGTCGCATTTTGGCGCGGATCACCCAACGCTCGGCACAGGCGATGGCGTTAAGCCCTGATCAACCAATCTATGCGGTGATCAAGACAGTGGCCGTGGCGCAAGGGGATATTGGTCATATTGGCAACGGTGGTGCAGGCTGACGTGACACTTGTAATACAGCTTGTTAAGAGGCCTCTCAAATCCAAGCGTAATACGGTGATGCAGTTGAAAATATTGGTAACAGGTGGTGCAGGCTTTATCGGATCGGCCGTGGTACGCCACGCGGTGCGGCAGGGACATGCGGTCGTCAACCTAGATGCGCTGACATATGCGGCGTGTCTTGATAATGTGGCGAGTGTCTCGAACGATCCGGGCTATTCTTTCGAGCAGGTCGATATTCGCGACCGCGCGGCCCTCGATGCGGTCTTCGCAAAGCACGCTCCCGACGCCGTGATGCATCTGGCCGCCGAGAGCCACGTAGACCGCTCTATCGACGGCCCCGGTGATTTCATCGAGACCAACATCACCGGCACATTCAACATGCTGGAAGCCGCGCGCGCCTATTGGGAAACCGCTGGCCGCCCCGACAGCTTTCGCTTTCATCATATCTCGACCGACGAGGTCTTTGGCTCGCTCGGTGCCACGGGTCAGTTCACCGAAGACACGCCTTATCAGCCCAACTCGCCCTATTCCGCGTCCAAGGCTGCCAGCGACCATCTGGTTCGCGCGTGGCACGAGACCTACGGGCTGCCAATCGTCATGACGAACTGCTCGAACAACTACGGGCCATTCCACTTCCCCGAAAAGCTGGTGCCCGTGGTGATCCTCAAGGCGCTCGCCGGGCAGCAGATCCCGATCTACGGCAAAGGCGACAACATCCGCGATTGGCTCTATGTTGAGGACCATGCCGACGCGCTGCTGACTGTGTTGGACAAGGGTCAGCTCGGTCGGTCTTATAACATCGGCGGCGAGAACGAGGCGACGAACCTCGAACTTGTGCAGATGATCTGCAAAATCCTTGATGAAAAACGGCCCGCCGATGCGCCCTATGCCGATCTGATCACATTCGTGGCGGACCGTCCGGGCCATGATATGCGCTATGCGATTGACCCGACCCGGATGCAAAACGAGCTGAACTGGCGTCCCTCTGTGACGTTGGAACAGGGCTTGGAGAAAACCGTGCAATGGTATCTCGACAATTCTGACTGGTGGCAGGCGCTGCAACAACGCGATGGCGTGGGGACACGTCTGGGCACGGGTAAATCCTGATGCGCGCGATTGTGTTCGGACAAAACGGCCAAGTCGCCTCGGAACTGCAACGCCAAGCGGGCGAGGCGGGTGCGCATCTGGTCGTGCTGGGCCGCGAGGCCGCTGACCTGTCGAACGCCAGCGCTGTGGCCAATGTCCTGTCTGGGTTGGCCAAAAGTGCTGACGTGGTGATCAATGCCGCAGCCTACACAGCCGTGGACCGCGCCGAAACCGAGCCTGATCTGGCGATGGCGGTGAATGGCGAGGCACCGACGGCGCTGGCTAAGGTCGCCGCCGACAAAGGCCTGCCGTTCTTACATATCTCGACCGACTATGTTTTTGACGGCACCGGCACGCGGTTTTGGCAGCCGGAAGATGCGACGGCCCCTCTGGGCGTTTATGGCGCGACAAAGCTTGCGGGCGAAGACGGTGTCCGTGCAGCAGGCGGCGAACATGCTATTTTGCGCACGTCGTGGGTTTACTCGGCGTTTGGCGCAAATTTCGTGAAAACCATGCTGCGCCTTGGGGTGGACCGTGATGAGATGAAGATCGTCGACGATCAAATCGGCGGGCCGACCCCTGCGGCGGGTATTGCCTCAGCGCTCTTTACGATGGCCAGCAAAATGGTCGCGGGTGAGGGGGCGACGGGGACATATCACTACGCAGGCGCGCCCGAGACGTCTTGGGCCGGGTTCGCACGCGAGATTTTCGCGCAAGGCGGGTTGAAGACCAAGGTCACGGGCATCCCTGCGTCCGAGTTTCCAACACCTGCCGCCCGTCCGGCCAACAGCCGCATGGATTGCAGCACGCTGAAACGGGATTACGGTATCGACCAACCCGATTGGCAGGCGCATGTGGGCCATGTCTTAAGCGATCTCAAGCAACTGGCCTAAGCGCCACAGCGCCGTGGGGGCATTATGAAACTGACAAAAACCAAACTCGACGGTGTCGTGATCCTAGAGCCGCGCCGCTTTGGCGATGATCGTGGGTACTTCAGCGAGGTCTATAATCAGACCACGCTCGCGGGTCTCGGCATCGACACGGTGTTTATCCAAGACAACCATTCTCTCAGCCGCGATGTAGGCACCGTGCGCGGTCTGCACTATCAATCGCCTCCCCACGCGCAGGACAAACTTGTCCGCTGTGGTGCGGGCGTGGTTTATGACGTGGCCGTCGATGTGCGCAAATCCTCACCCACTTACGGCGAATGGATCGGCGTCGAGCTGTCAGCGGAAAACGGGCTGCAACTGTTGATCCCCAAGGGGTTCCTCCACGGTTTTGCCACACGCGCGCCGAATTCTGAGCTGCTCTACAAGTGTAGTGATGTATATGCACCCGATTGCGACGGGGCTGTGTTCTTTGACGATCCCGCCTTGGGCATCGACTGGGGCGTCAGCGCGGACGACGCGATCTTGTCGGACAAGGACAAAGCAGCGGTGCGGTTTGCGGACTTTGTCAGTCCGTTTGAGTGAATGTGAAGGAAGTAGACGCGTGAGCAATCGTAAAGGTATCATTCTGGCTGGCGGCTCTGGCACGCGGCTCTATCCGATCACCATTGGCTTGTCGAAACAGCTGCTGCCGATCTACGACAAACCGATGATCTATTATCCGATCACGGTGCTGATGCTGGCGGGTATCCGCGATATCGCGATGATCACCACGCCAACTGACCAAGAGCAGTTCAAACGGATGCTCGGCGATGGGTCGCAATGGGGTCTGAACCTGACCTATATCACGCAGCCCAGCCCTGATGGTCTGGCGCAGGCGTATCTGCTGGCCGAAGAGTTCCTTGACGGCGCGCCGTCCGCGATGGTTCTTGGTGATAACATCTTCTTTGGTGCGAACCTGCCGAATTTGCTGGCTGAGGCTGATAAAAAGCCCAGCGGTGGCACGGTCTTTGGCTATCACGTCGCCGATCCTGAACGCTACGGCGTGGTGGATTTTGACGCAAATGGCACCGCCAAGAGCATCATCGAAAAACCCGAGAACCCACCATCAAGCTACGCGGTCACGGGCCTTTATTTCCTCGACGGTTCCGCACCTGAACGGGCGCGCGCGGTGAAAGCCTCGCCACGTGGTGAGCTGGAGATTACGTCGCTGCTAGAGATGTACCTCGATGACGGCGCGCTGGATGTGAAACGGATGGGCCGCGGTTTTGCCTGGCTGGATACCGGCACACATGCCAGCCTGCTGGATGCGGGGAATTTCGTGCGGACGTTGGAACAGCGTCAGGGCCTGCAAACAGGTAGCCCGGACGAAGTGGCGTTTGAACAGGGTTGGATCACCGCCGACGAGTTGTCCGAGCGCGCGGCCAAGTTTGGCAAGAATGACTACGGCGCATATCTGGCGGCATTGCTGACCTAAGCGCCCAATCGCTGTGCTGCATATCAATTCAGCATAGTGATTCGGCTTATATCGCGACAGTTTTTCGAAAATGATATTCTTGTCCCAAACATCGCAACAATATTATCAGGCCGCTCAGTGCTGCGATGTGCCGAATTGAGAGATGGGACATTGGCGATCACCGACGATCTGTTGTTAGCGGTAGCAGCGGGACTGAGGGGGCCGGGGGTCGGCGTGTAACCCCCTGTGCCTTATTTTCGCCCTATTGTTGTCATTATTGAGACAATCACAGATTTTTAAACGATTTTTACGGCTTCGATTTCCGTATGGGAAACAATTGACCTGTCCGAGGTGACGACGCGCCACGTATTCCCAGTAAACACAGGCGGTCCCGTCTGCTATACCGATTGGTGAAACGGGCGTTCTTGTCCGTGTTATGGCCCGGTCGTTTACCAAATTTCCACACGGTTGTTGTCGGTGCGGCCAAAAAGTGTCATAACTATGCACAGGCGGACGGAAGCAATTGCTGACATCTGCTGGTGTGAATGGTTGGAGCGGATTGCATTTCTGCAATTTTAACCGGTCAGTTTTGTTTGGTGCCACGATCTGCTTTGTGCTGATTTGGTTCCTTGTTTGAGTGAGCAGGCCGGGGTGGCTGCTTTTAATGTGTATCGGGCCCCTGTTTTGCCCATTTTCCCGGGGGGGAAGACTTTGACTTATCAATACCGCGACAACATGAACGGCATGCAAACTCTGCCTGTCAATTCCACAGTTGTTTCTGACAAACCCGTTGCGACATACCGTCGTTGGGGCAAACGTATTCTCGATGTTACCGCAGTCCTCGCGGCCTCTGTGCCGGTGGGGTTGACCATTGGTCTGTTGGCGCTTGCTGTGCGCCGTGACGGTGCGTCTGCTTTTTATGTGCAGGACCGTGTCGGCAAAGACGGCAAAGTCTTTCGCATGTGGAAACTGCGCAGCATGGTTGCGGATGCAGACACGGTGCTGGAGGATTTCCTCGCCTCTGATCCTGCCGCCCGCGCTGAATGGGATCACCACCAAAAACTGCGCGATGACCCCCGCATCACGACGCTGGGCCGTATCATTCGCAAAACATCGCTCGATGAATTGCCACAGCTGTGGAACGTGCTGAAAGGCGAGATGTCTCTTGTGGGCCCCCGCCCCATGATGCCCAGCCAGCGCGTGATGTACCCCGGCACCGAATATTACGACATGCAGCCCGGTCTGACAGGGTTCTGGCAGATTTCGGATCGCAGCGAGACCGGATTTCACGAGCGTGCAATATATGACCGTGATTATCTGGCGCAGATGTCATTTGTGACCGATCTCAAGGTACTGCTGAAAACGGTTGGCGTCGTGCGTCGCGGCACAGGCTGCTGATTTAGCCCTGCGTTTTACCAGCGACCGCTGCGCGCAATAGATCTTTCACGCGGCGGCCCCACGACCCCCAGTTGAGCCGGGTTTTGTATTCCTCTTGCGATGATGCCCGCAGGGCGTTGTAGCGCGCGGGGTCGTCTATATGGTCTGCAATGACTTTCGCGAAATCCTCGGGCTCGCTGCCCATGGGCAGTGCGTAGCCGTTGATCCCATCCCGCACTGGCACCCCCCCTGCACGCAAGCACAGCGACGGCACCCCGTAGGCCGAGGCTTCGCAAAACGCGAAACCGTAGCTTTCCATCGATGCCATGACGATAAAATGGGATCGATGGTACAGGCTGGTAAAAAGCGCCAACTCTTCGGGCACAGATTTGTTCAACATCGGGTGGACGGTGATATGGTCCGTGTCGACGTCGGGCGGGGGTGTGCAGCCAATCACGGTCATCTGCGCATCAATCCCCTGCGCGCGCAGGTGGTCCATCGTGGCCACGGTATTCGGGCCACCTTTCGCGTACCAATCGCGCCCGACAAACAGCAGATGGACAGGCGCGTCGCGGCTGATTGTGACTGCGCCCAGATTATCCGCCGGGGGATCAATATTTGCGCCCCAAGGCACGGTCAGTGATGTTTCGGGGTCAAGTCCGTATGTCTGATTGGCCCCATCGCGCAGCCAATCAGACGGCCAGAGCAATAGGTCGGCGGCTTGGAAGGTCTGCGCCTCGGCACGGGTGATCAGCGGGTCGATCCAGCGTGATGGGCCAAAGAATGATCCAAACGAGGCGCCGATTTCAGAGTTCTTGTAGACCGTGGGCGTCGCGTCCGAGGTGTAGGCCATGACCATGTGGTCCGGCACGGTGACGTTCTTGAGCGCATGAAAACTGTAGACGCCGAATAACACGTCATAATCGCCTTTCGCCACAGCACGTTCGACCGCGCGCGCGATAATCGGGGCAAACAACAAATGCAGACGCCACCGCAGGCGGGCGTTGTAGCGCTCGGGCAGGCGGTGCATCAGGCGGCGCAGCGGCTCGGCCATGCCCCAGCTCAGCGGCAAGATATCTACATCCCCGACGTTTTCTTGTAGCATCTGGTATATACGGGCGTTGCCACCCGAATAAGACCCCGGATCAAGCGGGCTGGCGTCACACAGATAGGCGATCTTGAGGCGCTGTGTTGATGAATTTCTGCACATATAGCTGTAAAGACTTCCCGATTGTTTCGTCATATGGGCGCGAAGAGGCTGCGACATTGACACATTTGCCTTGTTTGAAGGATGTGTATCAAAGGGTGGCTCTTTGAAGGGGCCTTCTTTTGTTGTCTTTGCCCTCTGCGGCTTGT
This sequence comes from uncultured Paracoccaceae bacterium, assembly GCA_937931795.1. Classification (GTDB taxonomy): domain Bacteria; phylum Pseudomonadota; class Alphaproteobacteria; order Rhodobacterales; family Rhodobacteraceae; genus JALZWD01. Next base: position 594 of record CALHAP010000206.1, on the reverse strand, counting down.
TTGTGATGTTTTTGGGACGATTGTCTGTGGTAGGAATGTATACATGACGGAAGGCAATATCATTGCGGGCTTTGTCTTGATCGCTTGGCCCTTGGTCGCGATCTTGTTCTTTAAGCTCTTGCCCGTTGGTCGTGCCGTTTTGGCCAATATCATCGTGGCTTATCTGTTTTTGCCGCCCATCCCTGCGGGTTTTGACTTTCCGCTGCTGCCGCCGCTGAACAAAGATTCGATCCCCAATATCATGCTCATCATCTTGTGTATGACGATGACCAAGGTGCGCATGGAATGGATGCCGCGCCATTGGATCGCGCGTATTTTGGTGCTGACCTTTGTGTTTTCGCCCGCTTTGACCGTGTTCACCAACACCGAAGAAGTGTTTTACAACGATCCTGTGTTCATCACCCAAGGTGTGTGGCTGCCGGGTCTGAAATTTTCCGAGGCGATTGCGATTTGTTTGCAGCAGGCGTTGTTCTTGGCACCGATGCTGGTGGCGCGACACTTTTTGGCGAATGAAAAAGACCAGAAAGACGTGCTGGCTGCCCTTGTTCTATCGGCTTTGGTCTACACCTTGCCAGCTTTGCTGGAGGTGCGCCT
>CALHAP010000205.1 GCA_937931795.1 uncultured Paracoccaceae bacterium | reverse complement strand
GCGGGTGTTGCGGGAGATTTTGCGCAGTTTATCGTTGATCCCAATTCGCCCATTCCGACCATCGGGGCCTCGGGGGCCATCGCGGGCGTGATGGGGGGATATTTGTTGCTCTATCCCAAGGCGAAGGTCGATATTTTCGTCTTTTTCATCATCATCATCCGCGTGATCCCGGTGCCCGCGTGGCTGATGCTGGGGCTATGGTTTGCGCTACAGGTGTTCAACGGGTTGGGCGCTGATCCGAATGCGGGCGGTGTCGCGCATTGGGCGCATGCAGGCGGGTTTGTGATCGGGTTGATCTTGACCCTGCCGCTGTGGCGACGGCTGGGGGCTATGCGCTATTGGGATGATACCGAAGGGCACCCGCCGCACCCGGAGGCGACCTATCCATTCCAGAGATCGAACGTGCCGCAAGTGCCACGCCGCAAGTAAGGCCTTACGCCTCGCGGGTGCGGATCACCTTGGCGAAGGTTTCAAAGATTGAGTTGTTGGCCGCGATCAGGCTGCCGTCTGCAACCACGTCTTGACCCGCGCGGATCGGCTCAACGAATGCGCCCGCCTCGGTCGCGATGACCATACCCGCGGCGATGTCCCAGATTTTAAGATCGCGTTCCCAGAAGCCTTCGTAGCGGCCAGCGGCCACGTAGGTCAGATCAAGCGAGGCAGCCCCAAACCGACGCAGCCCCGAACACACAGGTGTCAGCCGTGCGATGTCTTGCAAACAGGCTGGCAAATGTTTGCGGCCCGCCCACGGGATGCCGGTGGCAAAAATGCTGTCGATCATCCGGTGGCGGCCAGACACGCGCATCCGGCTCTCATTCAGCCACGCGCCCGACCCTTTTTCAGCGTAGAACATCTCGTCCTTGACCGGGTCATAGACCACGCCCGCGACCATCTGCCCCTTGTGCTCTAGCGCGATCGAGACGGCCCAATGCGGCAATCCGTGCAAGAAGTTCGTGGTGCCATCAAGCGGGTCAACAATCCAGCGGCGTGTCGGGTCTTCGCCGTCGATCATGCCGCCTTCTTCACCCAAGAAACCGTAGCTGGGGCGGGCTTCCATCAGGTCTTCGCGGATGATCTTTTCGGCAGCTTTATCGGCACGGGTGACAAAATCACCGGGGCCCTTGGTCGAGACCTGTAACTGCTCGACCTCGGAAAAATCCTTGAGCAACCCCCGCCCTGCGCGGCGCGCGGTTTTCATCATCACGTTGAGATTTGCGCTGCCAGCCATGTCTTTGCCTTTCGTCGGGGTCAGCGCGCTATATGCCGCGCAGCCGCGCGCCACAAGGGGGTCAACGGTGGGCAGGGCCAGTTGCGCGCGACGTCAGATGGCTGCAACTTTCAGACGGGTTACGTCCGCTGCATCCGTACCACTTCTTGTCGTGCCAATCGGATAAGATGCGCCATGAAAGGCGTCTGTGTGTCGGCGTTGCGCGTCGCGGCATAGAGCCTGCGCGTGATGCCGGTGCTGCCGTCGGGCGCGATCAGGCTGCGGGTGACGTAATCAGCATTGTAGCGCACCTGTCGGACGACCCAATCGGGCAAGACAGATACCCCGCGATTGGAAGCGACGAGCATAAGGATCACGGCGGTCAGCTCAACCTGACGAACCTCGGCGGGCGTGACCTTGGCGGGGATCAGAAGCTGGCTGAACACATCAAGACGACTGGGCTCAACCGGATAGGTGATCAGCGTTTCGCTTGCAAAATCAGCGGCTTCTATGGCGGGTTTATCGGCCAGCGGATGCCCTGCGGCGGCGACAAACACAGGCTCATAATCAAACAACGGCGTGAAATCGGTGTCGGGGATGTCCAGCGGATCAGAGGTCACCACCAGATCGACCTCTTCACGTTTCAGCGCAGGCATCGCCTCGAACGCCAGACCGGGGCGGATATCGACATCGACCTCGGGCCAACCCTTGCGAAATTGCTCCAGCACGGGAAACAGCCACTCGAAACAGGCGTGGCATTCGATGGCGATGTGCAGGCGCCCCGATTTGCCCGACACGAGGCTCTCGAACTCGGCCTCTAACGCGGAGACTTGCGGCAGGATCCGCTCGGCAGCCGCCAGCAGCTTCATCCCCGCAGGTGACAGCTTGAGCGGCTTGGAGCGGCGCACAAACAGCTCGACACCCGCCTGATCCTCGATGCCCTTAATCTGATGGCTCAGCGCGGATTGCGTGATGTTGAGCGTATCCGCCGCACGCGCCAACCCGCCTGTGTCATGGATCGCTTTGATGGTCCGCAGGTGGCGGAATTCGATGTGCATAGCCTTGCCTCAATATGAATTCACTTCATGTTCTTTGTGATATTTATGAATTTGTCTCAACTCCCTATTTCAGTGACAAGCGTGCCAAGCAACAGGAGCCGTCCGATGTCCCAGCCAGCCGTGTCTTTTGAGTTCTTTCCGCCGAAATCCCTGCGCGGATCGTTCCGCCTATGGGATTGCCTCGGCACCCTCGCGCCCTTTGACCCCTCTTTCGTTTCGGTGACCTACGGCGCGGGCGGAACGACGCGGCAGCTGACCCATGATGCGGTCTGCGCCATTGGCGAACAGACCGGACTGCCTGTCGCGGCCCACCTGACCTGCGTGGACGCCAGCCGCAGCGAGACACTCGCCATCGCGCAATCCTACGCCGATGCAGGCGTGCGTGAGATCGTGGCCCTGCGCGGTGATCCCCCCAAGGGGGCCGGGCAATTTGAGGCGCGCCCAGATGGCTTCACAGGCTCGGTTGAGCTGATCGAAGCCCTTGCGAACACTGGCAATTTCGACATTCGTGTGGGCGCATACCCGGAAGTGCATCCAGAAGGCGTAGGCTTCGACGCCGATATCGCACACCTCAAGGCCAAGTTTGATGCGGGGGCTACATCTGCGATCACTCAGTTTTTCTTTGAAGCCGACACGTATTTCCGCTTTCGCGACGCTTGCGTCAAGGCGGGCATCACCGCCCCTATCATCCCAGGGATTCTGCCTATCGAAAGCTGGAGCGGCACGCAGAAATTCGCGGGCACCTGCGGCACCGCGATCCCGCCGATCATGGCCCAAGCGTTCGACAATGCAGCCCGCGATGGCAGCCACGATCTGCTCGCCACAGCCGTGGCAGCCGAGTTATGCGATGACTTGCTGGAGGGCGGCGTAGACCATCTGCATTTTTACACGTTGAACAAAGCGGCATTGACGCGTGACGTCTGTCTTGCCTTCGGGCTGTCCCGCGACGGCGCGTTGCAACAGGTCGCCTAAAGGGCTGTTTGCGCGCCATCGGCTTGCAGGTCCGGGGCGACATCCGCGCCGAATTTCTTGGCCAAAGCGTCGGGCACCGATGGATGCAGGCTCTCGGACGGGTCGGTCCCCACCCGGCGGCGTCTGCGCGACAGGAAAATCCAGTTCCAGCCGGACCAATTGCCAACAGATTTTGCACCGGCGTCGATGGGAAACCGGGTGCGCCACCCTGTGGGCAGCGGCACTTTGCACATCTCGAGGCGGCTGAGCATCCACACCAGCGGTATATTGGCCAAGGGCCGCGCGCTCATGTCATCGGCGATCTGTCCGCCCACATCACCGTGGCTGCCGCGAAACCACACCTGTTCCACATGCCCGCCCCAGCCGTCCCGGCTTTCCCACAACACGGGTGCATAGGCGTTGCGGTTTTCGTTTAGGGCCAGCGCGTGAAAGCCGTTGTTCACATGCCGCCCGAGATAGGGGTTGTGGAAATCCTGATCATCGTGAAACCAGCGCCAGACAATCGGAAGCCGCAACCCCAGCGCCTTGACCGTGTCCCACACGGCGACGGCCTCGACCTGCACCGCGTCATGACAGAACAAGCGACTGAAATCCTTGGACGCTTTACCATGTTGGTCTTCGCGGTAATGGCGGTAGGCTTGGGTGACATTGCGGACAGTGGCGTGGTTGGCCTTCAATAACCCAATCTCACCGATGACACCTGCCAGCGAGCGCACAGCAAATGCGCCGCGTGAATAGCCCACCAAAACGATCCGGTCGCCCGGTTTCCAGCGCGACGCCAGCACGCCATAAGCCCGCTCGATCTGGCGATTAATCCCGCGCCCCATCATCACATCGAGGGTCGTGCCCCAATCGCGCCACTGAATGCCCGCCTCGTAGTAGACGGTCATATGGGCGCGCACGCCCTGCTCACGCAGCAGCTTGTAGGTCTTGCCCGCGTTTGTCTCGCACCCGGGGCGCAGCGAGGACATCGTGCCGTCGAGGATAATCACATGGGTCGCAGGTCCGCGCACAATGCCCGGCGTTTCCTTGACGCGGGGCTTGCGATCGAACAGCCCTAAAACCCAATCCCGTATCGGCACGACGCGCTATCCTTTGTTCAGCATCTCCCACACCCTGTGCGGGGTAAATGGCATTTCCATGTCACGCAGGCCCCGGTCCCAGACCGCATCCTGCACCGCGTTTGTCACGGCAGCGAGGGCGCCCACGGTGCCAGCTTCGCCGCACCCTTTCATGCCCATAGGATTATATTTGGAAGGTGTCGGCTCCGAGTGAAAGCGCACCCACGGCATCGTGTCCGCACGCGGCATCGCGTAATCCATCATACTGGCACTAAGAAGCTGCCCTTCGGTGTCATAAACAACCCGCTCGGTGATCGCCTGCCCTAACCCTTGGGCCACGCCGCCATGTACCTGCCCCTCGGCCAGCATCGGATTGATAAGATTGCCAAAATCATCGACGACCGTGTAGCGATCCACGACCAGAACACCGGTCTCAGGATCAATCTCGACCTCGGCCACATGCGCGCCATTGGGAAAGCTACGGGCCTGCAATGTGATTGTGGCGGTATGTTTCAATAAATCGCTGCGATCCTTCTCAGCGGCCAAATCTGCAACATCCAGCATCGTGGGTGCGAGGTTCGATCCGGGAATACGGAACTGTTCGTCGTCAAATTCCACCTCCGCGGCATCCACCCCGTATTCATCTGCGAGAAACGCGCTGAACGCTTCGACCATTTTATCAACCGTCGCCAGCGTCGCGGTGTTTTGCACCGTGACCGAGCGCGAGCCACCGGTGCCGCCGCCCCTTTTGATCAGATCACTGTCCCCTTGGACAAAGCGGATTTTATCCAGCGGGATGCCTGTGTGATCGGAGAGAAACTGCGGGAACACCGTCTCGTGGCCTTGCCCGTTTGACTGTGTGCCCACGTGGATTTCAGCGCCGCCATCTGCAAAGATAACCGTTGTCGTCTCCTTGGGATCGCCCAGAATGCTCTCGATGTAGTAGCACAGGCCTTGGCCCCTGATCTTGCCCTGCGCCTCTGACGCTGCCTTGCGTGCGGCAAAGCCCGCGAGGTCCGCCTCGTTGGCAGCGCGGTCCAGCACCTTGGCAAACTCGCCCACGTCGTAGGTCACGCCCGTGGCAGAGGTGTAGGGAAACTGATCGGGCCGGATGAAGTTGATCCGGCGCAGATCCCACGGATCTACCCCCAACTCGCGGGCGGCAAAATCCATCGCGCGCTCAAGGATAAAGATCGCCTCAGGCCGCCCCGCACCCCGGTAGGCATCGACAGGCGTCGTGTTGGTGAACACGCCTTGGGTGTGCATCCAAATGGTCTGGACGTCGTAGGTGCCCGGCAGAACCTTGGCAAAGAGGTCGGTTTGGATAAACTGCGCAAAGCCCGAATTATAGGCCCCCATATTCGCCGTCGTCTCGACCATATAGGCGACCAGCCGATGATCGGAGTCAAAGCCCATCGTGGCCTTCGTCGTCAAATCGCGGCCCGCATTGTCCGACAGCATCGCCTCAGACCGGTCCGACATCCAATGCACAGTGCGATCGAGCGTGCGCGCGACATGGGCCACGAGGATCATCTCAGGATAGGTAAACCCCTTCATCCCAAAGCCGCCGCCGACATCCGGCGTCGTCACCCGCAAATCATCGGACCCCAGCCCAAGCGCGCTGGCAATATCGCCCTTCGGCCCCCAAACGCCTTGCCCGTTCAGGCAGACATGCAAGCGCCCCGCGTCCATCTGCGCGTAACAGCCGCGCGGCTCGAGCGAATTCACGATAATCCGGTTGTCAGGCACATCGACGGTGATCACATGCGCCGCAGCAGCCAGTGCGGCCTCGGTCGCAGTTTTGTCGCCCACACCATAATCAAACGCGAGGTTTTCGGGGGCCTCGGCGTGCAGCAACTCGCCACCAGTCGCTAGCGCCACATGCGCGGGCAGATCGTCAATGTCGATCTCGATCAGCTCGCCCGCATCGCGCGCAATACTCAGGCTCTCGGCCACGACAAAGGCCAGCGCTTCGCCGACATAGCGCACGCGATCCGTGGCCAACACAGGGCGCAGCGGGGAGGCACCCTTGGTCCCGTCGATATTGCCGACACCATCGCCAGACAGGTTCAGATCAACACCCGCATCGAGTAAATCCTGCGCCGTAATCACCGCATGCACACCCGGCACATCGCGGGCCTCGCGCACATCCAGCGTCTTGATCACACCATGCGCCATGGGCGAGCGGACGACATAGCCCACCAGCGCGCCGGCAGGCACGACATCGTCCACGTAGCGCCCCTGCCCGGTCAAAAACCGCACATCCTCTGTACGGGTGACCGGTTGTGATTTACCAAACTTATCCATTGCGCGCTCCGATCTGATTTCACCGCAACCTAATGGCGGGGCGGGCAGTGTCCAGAGGGCAATGGCGCGGGCCACCTTGCCCCTTCCCCTCACGCGCGGGCTGTTCTATCCCGTGCCCAAACCGAAACCCCGAGGACCAGCCCCATGCCCATGGAAAAAACATTCGACGCCGCCACCCGCGAAAGCGCTCTGTACGCCGCTTGGGAAGAGGCCGGGTGCTTTGTGGCGGGGGCAAACGCCAAGCCGGACGCCAGCACTTATTGCATCATGTTGCCACCGCCGAACGTCACGGGCGTGCTTCACGTGGGCCACGCGTTTTCGCAGACGCTGATGGACATCCTGATCCGCTGGAAACGGATGCAAGGGTTCGACACGCTCTGGCAGCCGGGCCTTGATCACGCAGGGATTGCGACGCAGCTGATGGTCGAGAAAGACCTCGCCGAGAAAGGCCTGCCCAAGCGGACCGAAATGGGCCGCGACGAATTCCTCGGCCACGTTTGGGACTGGAAGCAAAACTCGGGCGGCATCATTGAACAGCAAGCGCGCCGTATGGGCCACTCGATGGATTGGGCGCGCTCGGCCTTCACCATGTCGGGGGCCGCCAGCGCGCCTGAGGGTGAAAAGCCCGGCAATTTCCACGACGCGGTGATCAAAGTCTTCGTCGATATGTACAACAAAGGCTTCATCTATCGCGGCAAGCGTCTGGTGAACTGGGACCCGCATTTCGAAACGGCGATCTCTGACCTAGAGGTCGAAAACAAAGAAGTGCCGGGCCATATGTGGCACTTCAAATACCCCCTCGCGGGTGGTCAGACATATGAATATGTCGAGAAGGACGCGGATGGAAACGAGACCCTGCGCGAGACGCGGGACTATATCTCTATCGCCACCACGCGGCCCGAAACCATGCTGGGCGACGGGGCTGTGGCCGTTAATCCAAAGGATGAACGCTACGCGCCAATCGTCGGGAAACTCTGCGAAATCCCCGTTGGCCCCGCCGAGCATCGTCGCCTGATCCCGATCATCACCGATCCCTATCCTGATCCCGACTTTGGCTCAGGTGCGGTCAAGATTACCGGCGCGCATGATTTTAACGATTATGAAGTCGCCAAGCGTGGCGGCATCCCGATGTATTCGCTGATGGATACGCGCGGCGCCATGCGCGCCGACGGCAAACCCTACGCCGAAGAGGCCGCGATTGCGCAGCGGATCGCAAACGGTGACGAGGACTTTGACGAGGCGAAAATCGCCGCGTTGAACCTCGTCCCCGACGAATACCGCGGGCTGGACCGTTTCGAGGCGCGTACCAAAGTCGTCGCCGCCATCACCGCCGAAGGCAACGCCGTGATGACCACCGCAACGCTTAAAAACGACGAAGGCGAAGAGGTCGAGACGATTGTGCCGTACGTCGAAAACAAGCCGATCATGCAGCCCTTTGGCGACCGCTCAAAGGTGGTGATCGAGCCTGCGCTGACCGACCAATGGTTCGTCGAGACCAGCAAAATCGTCGGCCCCGCACTGGACGCGGTCAAAGAAGGCCGCACCAAAATCATGCCCGAAAGCGGCGAAAAAGTGTACTACCACTGGCTGGAAAACATCGAGCCATGGTGCATCTCGCGCCAGCTCTGGTGGGGCCATCAGATCCCGGTTTGGTATGGGCCGAGCGTGAAAATTCCAGATACTGGTGTGGACCCAAATCATCCAACGTTGGGTATTGAATTGGATTTCCAACACCTTGTCTCATTCTGTGCTGCCGACAAAGTTACGGCACTGAAGTCAGCTCAGGACCACTACAGATCGATCTATGACAAGTTCAACATCGCCTTTGAAGAGGAAGACGCAACCAGCGCATCAAGAAAACCAGTTGAATACTTGAATGTTAGGGAAGTTCCCGTTTGGCGCGACCCCGACGTCCTCGACACGTGGTTTTCCTCCGGCCTCTGGCCGTTTGGCACGCTCGGCTGGCCCGAGAACACGCCGGAGCTCGCGAAATACTTCCCCGGCGATGTGCTCGTCACGGGTCAGGACATCCTGTTCTTCTGGGTCGCCCGCATGATGATGATGTCGCAGGCCGTGTTGGACGAAGACCCGTTCCACACCGTCTACCTCCACCAGCTGGTCCGCGACGCCAAGGGCCAGAAGATGTCGAAAACCACCGGCAACGTCATCGACCCGCTCGACATGGTCGATGCCTACGGCGCCGACGCGCTGCGCTTTTCCAACGCGCAGATGGCGGCCTTGGGCGGTGTTCTCAAAATCTCCGAGGACCGCATCAAAGGCTACCGCAATTTCGGTACCAAGCTGTGGAACGCCTGCCGCTTTGCCGAGATGAACGGTGTATTTGATGCGCACGCCCTGTGCATACGTGGTGCACAGGATGTGACAGCCACCAGACCCGTTAACCTTTGGATCATCGGAGAGACCGCAAGGGTCCGCCAAGAGGTCGACGCAGCCCTCGAGGCCTACCGCTTCAACGACGCCGCCAACGCGCTCTACGCCTTTGTCTGGGGCAAGGTGTGCGACTGGTACGTCGAACTGTCCAAGCCCCTGTTGATGGACGGATCGCCCGAGGAAAAGCAAGAAACCCAAGAGGTTATGCGCTGGGTGCTCGATCAATGCCTGATCCTGCTGCACCCCATCATGCCCTTCATCACAGAAGAGCTATGGGCATTGATGGGCAAGCGCGACGGCTTCCTGATGCTCACCGATTGGCCGACCTATGAAGCGGAAGGCTTGGTTAACGCCGAGGCCGAGGCCGAAATGCGCTGGACCGTGGCGATGATCGAAGGCGTGCGGTCAGCCCGCGCGCAAATGAACGTCCCCGCAGGCCTGCAAGTCCCTGTTATCCAACTGGAAAGCAGTGATGCAGCTAGCAAGGCCCTGACAAACAACGAGGCCATGATCAAACGTCTCGCCCGCATCGACAGCATCACCGCAGGCGCCGCCCCCAAAGGCGCGTTAACAGTTGCTACCCCCGGCGCAACCTTTGCCTTACCACTGGCCGACATCATCGACGTCGACGCAGAAAAGGCGCGGATACAAAAGAATATCGACAAACTGCAAAAGGAAATCGGCGGTCTGTCAGGGCGTCTGAACAACCCCAAGTTCGCAGCCTCCGCCCCACCGGAAGTCGTTGAAGAAGCGCAAGAAAATCTACGCCTGCGCACCGAAGAGCAAGATCAGCTCAAAGCCGCATTGGCCCGCCTGAACGAGATCTAGACGGCGCGGGTGGTGTTAGCGCACCACCCGTTCCACCGCCCGCATCATGCCCAGCGATTTGTCGTAAACCAGCGTCAGGATGCGGCGACCGCTCGTCTTTGTGGCGATCTGTGGCAGGCTGCGGATCGTGCCTGCGGCCAGTGTCCCGGCCAAAAATCCGCGTCTCGATAGCGACATAACGCTCTCCCATTCTTGGACGGCTGCGCATTTGACCATGCGGTCCCCTCTTTCCAAAAGGGGAAAATGAGCGCATTTTCCCCGCTATGACTGATGCCCCGCGTATAACACCCCTGATCGCCCGCCTGCCCGCCACCGTGCCGTTCGTCGGCCCCGAAGCGCAGGAACGCGCCCGTGGTGCGCCGTTTATTGCTCGTCTGGGCGCGAATGAGCTGTCCTTTGGCCCGTCGCCCCGCGCGATTAACGCCATGCAACGCGCCGCCAAAGAGGTATGGAAATATCCCGACCCCGAGGCCCACGACCTGCGCCACGCGATCGCCGCCCATCACGGGATTGCCGCCGCCAATGTCCTGCTTGGCGAAGGAATTGATGGTATTTTGGGCTTGATCGTGCGGCTAATGATGCAGCCG
>CALHAP010000204.1 GCA_937931795.1 uncultured Paracoccaceae bacterium | reverse complement strand
GCCTCGGCAAAATTCGCAGGCAGGGTCGATGAGGCAACGATCACCCCATCCACCGAATACTGCCGCAACATCCGCACCGACCCTTCGGCGTCGATCTCATCGGTCAGGTTCACCAGCAACGGGCGAAGCCCACGTTCCTGCAATCCACGGGTGAACAGATCGAAGACCTCTAGAAAGATCGGGTTGTGAAAGTTGTTCGAGACCAGCCCGATCATCTTGGTGCGCCCCGTGGTCAGCGACGAGGCCAGCGCGTTGGGGCTATAGCCCAGATCGGTGGCGGCGCGTTCGACCTTGGCGCGGGTTTTGTCCGACACCGACGCGCCTTCGGTAAAGGCACGCGACACCGCAGAGCGCGACACGCCCGCCCGTTCCGCCACATCTTTAAGGGTCACACCCATGGTACTCTCTTACCCACCCGTCTCATCGTAGCGGCTATAATCAATCGTCGAAAACCGCCACGCTGCAATGGCAGCGATCCCGCCAAAGACAATCGCCCAGAGCACAGCGCCTTGGCTGGCTTCAAACACCGCCCAAACCGCACAGACCACGACCACGGCCACACGCACCCACGCGGGCGCGAAAAACGGGTGATCGAAGTCCAGCAGTTTCACGCGGCACCTTCAAACTCGGCGCCGGTTTTGGCGCCCGTGATATAAGACACCACATCGTTGCCGTCGGTCTCGGACTTGTTCAGGTTTGCCACGATCCGGCCACGGCGGAACACGATGATCCGGTCCACCAGATCAAACACCTGCCGCATGTTGTGGCTCACGAGGATCAGGCTTTCGCCTTGGTCTTTCAGGGTGCGCACAATGTTCTCGACCTGCGCCGTTTCCTGCACACCAAGGGCGGCGGTCGGCTCGTCCATGATCGTCAGTTTGCTGGCAAATGTCGCCGTGCGCGCGATGGCCACACATTGACGCTGACCGCCCGACATATTGGCAATCGTGTTCTTGATGTTGGGGATTTTAACACCGGTTTTCACCAGTCCCGCCATCGTATCTTCGCGCATCGCCTTATAATCGAGCAGGCGAAACGGCCCGAGCCAGTTCAGCTTGGTCTTCTCGCGGCCCAAAAACAGATTGTCGGGCACGTTGAGATCATCAGCCAAGGCCAACGTCTGAAACACCGTCTCGATCCCGGCCTCACGCGCATCCAATGGCCCTGCAAAATTGACGGGGCTGCCGTTGAAGATCACCTCACCGCGTGTGCGCTGCTCGACGCCCGTAATCTGGCGCACGAACGTCGATTTGCCCGCTCCGTTGTCGCCCATGATCGCTACGTGTTCGCCCCGGTTTAGGACAAAGTCGGCCCCTTCGAGGGCATGCACGCCGCCGTAGTGTTTGGTCAGGCCTTTGGTTTCCAGAATGATGTCTGACATTGCTCAGGTCCTCCCTGTTTAAGACCGCGACGCGGCGCGTTGTTGTTGCCATTGGTCAAGGGCTACTGCCCCGACGATGATCATGCCGAGCGCCATCTCTTGGTAGTAAGCACCCAGTTTGAGGTAGGTGAACCCCGATGTGATCACCCCGATAATGAGCGCGCCAATGACGGTGCCGATGATCGACCCGCGCCCGCCGAACAGGGACACACCGCCAATGACCGCCATCGCAATCGCTTCCAGCTCGTAGGTCAGGCCCATGCCCGATTGCGCCGTCAGGTTCTTGGACGTTAGGATCACAGCCGCCAGACCCGCCAGCATACCGGCAATGACATAGACCAGCACCAGATGACGCGGCACGTTAATGCCCGACATGCGCGCGGCTTGCTCATTCGAGCCAATCGCATAAGTGTGTTTGCCGTAAACGGTGTAGTTCATGATAAAGTGAAACAGGATCGCGAGGCTGAGGAAGATGATCACGGGCATCATGCCTGCGCCGATTTTCGCGTAGCTCTCGGTCGGGAAGGACACAGGGTTCCCCTTTGACCACCACTGCGCCACGCCGCGCGCAAACAGCATCATGCCAAGCGTCGCGATAAACGGGGGGATGCGGGAATAGGCGACCAGAATACCGTTGATGATACCCGCAACAGTGCCCACGAGCAGACCCACAAGGACAGGGATCAGCCACGGCAGATCCAGCGCCCATTCACCAAAGATCGCCTTTGGGTTCGGGTTGCCGTTCACTTCGGCCACTTGGGCAAAACTCATGGCGATCATCGCGGTGGCACCAACGACCGATCCAGACGACAGGTCAATGCCTGCGGTGATGATCACTTGAGTCACACCAAGGGCGATGATGCCGATAATGGCCACCTGCACGATGATGATGCGCAACCGTTGTTCGTTAAAGATGCTGTCAAACCGGTCACGGGTATCAAACAGCAGGCTTTGGCCATTCATATAGGGCAGCACCTGCCCCAAAATCTCAAAAATCGCGATAATTAAGATCAGCGCACCAAAGACATTCAGCTCATTGGGCCATTGGCGTTTCGATTTATCGTAGGTCAGACCACCTACGCCTTGGCTCTCGTCGGACATGCCCCGGTTCCCTTAAAGTATCGCGTGTTTAATGGTGCGGGGCAGCGTCACCGCCGCCCCGCGTCGTCTCATTTGTGTCGAAAACTTACTGGAAGTCAGCGAGGTTCTCAGGTGTCACGAGGATGAATGGGATGAAGACAGTCTTGTCGACTTCTTCGCCCGCAACCAGCGCCAGTGCTGTGTCGATGGAACCAGCACCCTGACCTGCGAGGTCTTGGAACACTGTCACATCCATTTCGCCCGCAGCCATCGAGGCCAGCGCGTCGGATGTCGCGTCAACACCACCAACGACAACGTCGTCCATGGAAATGCCAGCCGCTTTCATCGCCTGAATGGCACCCAGCGCCATCTCGTCGTTGTTGCCAAAGACCGCGTCGAATGGCTCGCCGGAAGAG
>CALHAP010000203.1 GCA_937931795.1 uncultured Paracoccaceae bacterium | reverse complement strand
ATCGACCAGATGATCTCGATCTGCGAATTCGAGGGCATCCCATACCAGATGACACCCGAACTGATTGACCGCGCATGGGCCAATATGTTCGTCAAAGAAGAAGTGATCATTCACTAATAGGGTTTTGGTTTCAGCCCCAATAGGGGCCGGATGGCCATCGCCCAGAAATCACCGAAGAAATTCAAAGGGGCTGCCGCTTGGCGGCCCCTGATTTTTGCGATCAGATGATTAAGGGCGGCCCCCTTCATCCAAGCACTGGCAGCACAAATAGCGTAGAGCCGCCCGTGCGATTTGCGCATGTAATACTGCCACGACCAGTACCAATATTCGGGCTTGCGGCGGCGCGCCTCTGACACGCCAGTGGCCCCTGTGGCGACCCCTTCGTCGTGATCGACCACGGCGCTGGGGATATACCACGTCTCATGCCCCGCCTCGGCAATCCTGTGCATCAGATCGACCTCTTCGTAGTAGAGGAAAAACGCGGGATCAAAGCGCCCGATCTGTTCGATCACCTCAAACCGCGCCATCATCGCAGCGCCCGGCACCCAATCGACGCGTTGCTGCTCCAACTCGGGGTCCATCGCCATATCAAAGCGGGAGAAGAGCCTGCTAATGGGGCCAAAGGCGACGGCTTGCGAAAACTCGCTGAAAATACCGGGAAACCGAAACGCGCCGATGCGCGTGCCTGTGCCCGGTTTGACGATCTTGGCGCCTGCTACGGCAACACGTTGATTGGCCTCTAAAAACGCCACCAACCGGGTGATCGCATCGTTTTGCAAACGCGCGTCGGGGTTGAGCAGGAACACATAGTCTGGCGGCGTATCTTGTTTCGAAAGTACCTCAAACACCAGATTATTGGCGCGCCCAAACCCGTGGTTTTCCGCCTCAGCGTAGACCGTAACACTGGGCCAATCCACTGCGGCAGACGTTAAACGCGCGCCATCATCGCCGGGTGACGCGTTGTCAACCACATGCACATCAACATCATGCCCACCGTGATCGCGCGAAATCACGCTCTCAACACCCGCGATCACCAGATCAGCGGTGCCGTAATTCACAATGATGACCGAAACACGCATATATACACCTTAAACATTTCCCCAGTTCTTTGCCCGATGTCGGAGCATGTGGCAATCTCCCTTGACGCTTTCGCTACAGAGCGCATCTATCGGCCTATGGTTGCTCTTACAGAAACATTCGCAGGTTGGTTAGCCTCGCGCGGCTGGTCGATCCACCCGCATCAGGCGCAAATGCTGGAGCGGGCGGATGAGCCGTCGCTGTTGCTGATCGCGCCCACGGGTGGCGGCAAGACACTGTCAGGGTTCCTGCCCTCGCTGCTCGAGCTGGAAGACGGCGCACATCAGGGGATGCACACGCTCTACGTCAGTCCGCTCAAAGCGCTGGCCGCCGATATCAAGCGGAACCTGCGCACGCCCGTCGAGGAAATGGCCCTGCCGATCCGTATCGAGGACCGCACTGGCGACACGACCTACACCCAGAAACGCCGCCAGCGTGCCGACCCACCGCATATCCTGCTGACCACACCCGAGAGCCTCGCGCTGCTGACCAGCTACGAGGATGCGCCGCGCATCTTCGCAGGCCTGCAACGGGTGATCATCGACGAAATCCACGCACTGCAAGACAGCAAGCGCGGCGATCAACTGATGCTGGCGCTGTCGCGGTTGGAAAGCCTCGCCCCCGGTCTACGGCGCGTGGGTTTGTCCGCGACTGTCGAGGACCCCGACGCCATCGCCCATTCCCTCGCACGGCACCCCGATCCCTGCCCGATCCTGCACGCCGACCCCGGCCCTGACCCTGATATCCAGATGCTGGTCACCGACGAGCTGCCGCCGTGGTCCGGTGGCGGGGCAAAATACAGCATCCCGGCGGTGCTCGAGCAGGTGAAAAAACACAAAACCACGTTGATTTTCCACAACACCCGCGCGCAGGCCGAGATTTTCTTCCACAATCTATGGCTCGCCAACGACGACGCGCTGCCCATCGGCATCCACCACGGCAGTCTCGCCCGCGCGCAACGTGAAAAGGTTGAAGCGGCAATGATCGCGGGCCAGCTCAAGGCGATTGTCTGCACAGGAACCCTCGATCTCGGCATCGACTGGGGCGACGTCGACCTCGTGATCCAGATCGGCGCACCCAAGAACGTCAAACGCCTCGTGCAGCGGATCGGGCGCGCCAACCACCGTTACAACGCGCCGTCCAAGGCGCTGCTCGTGCCCGCAAACCGCTTTGAAATCGTCGAATGCGTCGCTGCCCTTCAGGCCGTCAAAGAGCGCGATCTGGACGGCGAACCCAAAGGCGCCGGCCCCCGCGACGTGCTCTGCCAACACATCCTGATCCGCGCCTGCGCCGGACCGTTCGACGATGTGGACCTGTTCCACGAGGTGCGTAGCGTCGGGGCCTATAGCGATCTCAGCCGCGCCGCGTTTGACGATTGCCTCGAGTTTTGCGCTACCGGCGGCTACGCCCTGCGTGCCTATGATCGCTGGCAACGGTTGATGCAACGCGACGGCAAATGGCAACTCCGCGACCCCCGCGCGTCGCAGCGCATCCGCATGAACATCGGCACCATTCAGGACACCGACACGCTGAAAGTGCGGCTCAAGGGTAACTTCAAACCCTTGGGCGAGATCGAGGAAGCCTTTGCCGCGACGCTGTCGCAGGGAGACACATTCCTCATTGGCGGCGAGATCGTGCGCTATGAAAACATGAAGGAAATGAGCGTTCAGGTGACCCGCCGCGCAGACAAGCAACCCAAGATCGCGACGTTTATGGGCACCAAGTTTACCACTACGACACAACTCTTTGACCGAATCCTTGGCATCCTGAACCAAGACGACTGGCCCGATCTGCCGCCTCACACCGCCGATTGGCTGCGCCTGCAACGCCGCGTATCCCGCATGCCCGAGCGCGACCGCATCTTGGTCGAGACCTTCCCCCACGACGGGCGCTCGCATTCCGCGTTCTACAGCTTTGCCGGGCGCAATGCGCAGCAGACGTTGGGGATGCTGATCATTCAGCGGATGGAGGACTTGGGCCTTGATCCACTAGGGTTTGTCGCCACGGATTACGCCACGATGGTCTGGGGGCTGGAAGAGATCACAGACCCCGCGCCACTGTTCGACGCCACATCTTTGCGCGACGGCTTCGAGACGTGGCTATCGGGGAATGCTGTGATGAAGCGCACCTTTCGCGGCTCGGCGACCATCGCGGGGCTGATCGAGCGCAACCTGCCGCAAGCGCGCAAATCCGGGCGGCAGGCGACGTTCAGCTCGGACATTCTCTACGACACGCTGGCCAAATACGACCCCGACCACCTGATGCTGCGGATCACCCGCGAAGAGGCGATGCGGGGGTTGGTCGATTTTGGGCGGATCGAGGAAATGATCGCACGCACCGCAGGCCGCATCGACCACGTCACCCTGACCCGCGTCTCGCCGCTGGCCGCCCCCCTCTGCCTAGAACCGGGCCGCGTGCCGATCAAAGGCGAAGGACGCGAGCGATTGGCCGAAGAAGCGGCGGCAAAACTGCTCGACGAGGCAGGCTTGGGCGACAACGGCACACAGCCCCGCAAATGGTCGGGGCCGATGTTTTTGTATGGGGGTGGGTAGTGATGAATGGGGTATGTCGGGGCCAAAAGGATAATAAATAGATGGCTTATGTATTTAATGCTGGAAGTTCAGGATTTGGCCTTGAGCCGATAATCGGCGATTACGTAAATGGTGTAGGCATGAACCCCTCAGAAATCGTGAGCCAAGATCAGGCTGATGATGGGGGAACAAGAGAGCTTGGCGGTCGGCACTACGAAGGAAGACCAATCAACGTTGCAGGGCTACCAACAAATTTGAAACGTGAGCCTGCGCGTTTGGATAAACTTAAAGATGTCTACTCAGCTCCAAAAGATATGTTTTACGTGAGTGAGAATTTCAAAGAGATCGTGGAAAAATTTGAGCCGGGGATTCATCAATTTTTTCCCTACACCTTGACACTCAAAGGTAATACACGAGTACCCTTCTATTTGTTCAACATCTGTCAACGTATTTCGGCGATGGCCGAGGATCATACTGTACCCCCTTTAGATATGACCAAACGCCGCCGTTACAGACGAATTAATGATGGGTCTGATATTTTAGTTTTTTCTAAAAGTGCGATAGGCAACAGAAAACTATGGGCTGAAATGCATTTGGGTCATTATTGGGTGGGCGACGATTTGTTCGCGGCACTGCGAGAAGCACGGTTATCGGGTGTGCTCAATGGTTCTCATGTTGCAGAAGTCTGACAAGAGGCCTCCGCAGCAAATATATTCGAAACTAGAAAATGATGGTGGAGC
The DNA here is from genome assembly GCA_937931795.1 of uncultured Paracoccaceae bacterium. Classification (GTDB taxonomy): domain Bacteria; phylum Pseudomonadota; class Alphaproteobacteria; order Rhodobacterales; family Rhodobacteraceae; genus JALZWD01. Next base: position 10,712 of record CALHAP010000203.1, on the reverse strand, counting down.
CTAGCGGGATCGAACCGCTGACCTCCTGCATGCCATGCAGGCGCTCTCCCAGCTGAGCTAAGGCCCCATCATTGCCGCTGTCTAGGCGGCGAAAAAGGCGAGATCAAGGGAAAAATCTCGCCTTCGTTCGAAAACACTTAGCTGTCGTCGTCAGGTGCTGACACATCGGCGATTTCGTCGAGCGAAACCGTGTCATCATCGTCGTCATCAAGCACATCATCGCCAACGTCGACGTCATCATCATTGTCGTCGTCATCATCGAGCAGCAGATCTTCCTCGTCGGCGGCCTCTTCTTCTTTGGCCTTTTTCGCCTGCGCGTCAGCGGCGTCTGCGACCATCGTGCGGTTTTTGGCGGTGTCGATTGTCACAACTTCACCCGTGTAGGGGCTGACGATCGGGTCTTTGTTCAGGTCATAAAAACGCTTGCCTGTGGTGGGGCAAAGGCGCTTTGTTCCCCAGTCTTCATTGGGCATTTTGGTCCCTTTCTCTGCCATGGCGGGCGCTGTGATCATCACAAATGCGCGGCCACCGTTGGGCGTTAAATTCGCAGGCCTCGCGGCACATCAAGGTCGCTTGCCATATGCGCCCCAGCGTGACAAGCCATTTCCACCGTTTTGCTGATTTCAACCGTCGCGGGCCATGACCACACAGATACACATCGGCGATCCGCCTATCGCGGTCGGCCTGCGGACCTCGGCGCGGGCCAAGCGATTGTCATTGCGGGTGTCGCGGCTTGACGGGACCGTGAACCTGACCGTGCCGAGCCGGGCCAAGGACCGTGAAGTGCGCGATTTTCTAAGCGACCGTGAGGCATGGATTCGCAAGCATCTGGCGACGGTCTCACCACTCCAAGTCCCCACGTTTGATCAATCGTTCCCCTATCTTGGCCGCGACGTCACCTTGCGTGCCGCCGATGTGCGCCGTCCGATGTTGGACGAAGATGACCTGATCCTGCCAACGGGAGAGGACCGCCTCGCCGCCCGACTGGTAGCCTTCCTCAAAACACGCGCCCGCGAAGAATTGGCCGCCGCCTGCGACCGCCATTCAGGCATACTTTGCAAGCCTTATGGCAAACTGACCCTGCGCGACACGCGGTCCCGTTGGGGCAGTTGCACCAGCGCGGGCGATCTGATGTTTTCGTGGCGGCTGATCATGGCCCCGCCCGAGGTGCTGGACTACGTCGCCGCCCACGAGGTCGCACACCTGCGCGAGATGAACCATTCGGCGGCCTTTTGGGACCTATGTTCGCAGCTCTATCCGCAGACAAAACAAGCGCGCGGCTGGCTCAAATCCAACGGATCCGCGTTGCACCGTTGGCAATTCACTTGACCCTTACAGCGCTTGTGATCACAAATCACATATGCAGCCACCCATCCCTCGCATTCCCGAGCCGACCGGCGCCGCGCATGATCGCGTCTACCGCGCTCTTCGCACCCGCATCCTGCACGGCGAAATGGCTCCGGGCCAAGCGCTGACCCTGCGCGGGATCGGGGCCGAATTTGATGTCTCGATGACCCCCGCCCGCGAAGCCGTGCGGCGTTTGGTGGCCGAAGGCGCGCTCAGCCTGTCGTCCTCGGGCCGCGTCGCCACGCCCCTGCTCAGCAACGAGCGGATCGAAGAACTGGCATCGCTGCGCGCCCTGCTGGAACCCGAACTGGCGTCGCGCGCACTGCCCCGCGCGCATTTGGCGCTGATCGAGCGGCTGGAGACGATTAACGCCCGCGTGGGCCAGATGGTCGCCCGGCACGATGCGGCGGGCTATATTCGCATGAACCTCGAGTTTCACCGCACGCTGTATCTGCGCGCCCAAGCGCCTGCGATCCTCGCGCTGACCGAAACTGTCTGGCTACAGCTTGGCCCCACGATGTCTTCGCTCTATGGCCGCCTGAACCGCAGTGATCCGCCTGCGCACCACAAGATGATCCTCGGCGCGCTTAAGGCAGGCGACGAGCCGGGCCTGCGGCTGGCTGTGCGCACAGATGCGACCCAAGGGCTGCGGATGTTGAAGAATTGAGCCGGGAACCGATGGACAGGCGTGCGACTTGGGACTACGGGCGTGACGGATAGGAATAGGAGAATATGATGCGCGAATGGTGGCGGGATGCGGTGATCTATCAGATCTATCCCCGGTCTTTTCAGGACACGACGGGCAACGGGATCGGGGATTTGGCGGGCATCACGCAGCGGCTGCCACACGTCGCATCGCTCGGCGTGGATGCGATCTGGCTGTCGCCGTTTTTCCCCTCCCCCGACCGCGACATGGGCTATGATGTGTCTGATTACATGGGCGTGTCTGAGCTGTTTGGCGATCTGGATGATTTCGACGCGCTGGTCAAAACCGCGCATAATCTGGGCCTCAAGGTGATCATCGACCAAGTGCTGTCCCATTGCTCTGATCAACACCCGTGGTTCCAGGAATCGCGCTCCAGCCGAGACAACCCCAAGGCAGATTGGTACATCTGGGCCGACCCGCAGGCCGATGGCAGCCCGCCGAACAACTGGATTTCGATCTTTGGCGGCTCTGCGTGGCAGTTCGATCCGATCCGGCGGCAGTACTACATGCACAACTTTTTGACCTCGCAGCCGGACCTGAATTTTCACACGCCCGCTGTTGTCGATGCCCTGCTGGGAGCTATGAAGGTCTGGCTGGATCGTGGTGTCGATGGCTTCCGTCTGGATACCGTGAATTTCTACGTCCACGATGCCAAGCTGCGCAATAACCCGCCCTCCGACTGGACCGATTTCCCCGGCAATCCTTACGAGGCACAAAACCACGTCCACTCCAAATCCCAACCCGAAAACCTCGACGTGCTGGCCCGGATGCGCAGCCTGACAGACAGCTACCCTGACCGGATGATGATCGGCGAAGTGGGCGAGATGGGCGACCGGCAAGTCGAGATCATGGGCGAATACACCGCCGGAAACGCGCGCCTGCATATGGCCTATTCATTTGCGATGCTCAGCCACGAGCGGACGGCGGCTCACTTTCGCCGCTGCATCGAGACATTTGCCAAAGCGGCGCCCGATGGCACGCCCAGTTGGTCATTTTCTAACCACGACGTCGAGCGGCATGTGACCCGCTGGTCCGAAGGTGGCGACGAAGACGCCATCGCGCGCCAGAGCATCGCGATGCTCTGCGCCTTCCCCGGCTCGCTGGGTGTGTACCAAGGCGAAGAGTTGGGCCAGACCCAGACCGACATCCTGTTTGAAGAGCTGCAAGACACCGCCAACATCGCGTTCTGGCCCGATTATAAAGGCCGCGATGGCTGCCGCACGCCGATGACGTGGGAGGCGGATGCGCCCAACGCAGGCTTCTCGGACGGCACGCCGTGGTTGCCCGTCAAAGCGCCCCAAGCCGCTAATGCCGCCGATGGCCAAGACGCCACAAACGACAGCGTTTTGCACCACTACCGCGCGACGTTGGAGCACCGAAAAGCTACAGCGGCGCTGCGGATGGGCAGTTGTGACTTCCTCGATCTGCCGGAGCCGATCCTAGGCCTCACCCGCAACCACGACGGCACAACGATCACAGCACTGTTCAACCTGTCGCGCGCGGCACAGAGCCTTAGTGTCGCGGGGGATGCCGTGGTCTCTGGCCCGTCATATGCTGATCTCACGGCCCAGACCCTCACCCTGCCCGCCAATGGCTACATCTATCTGTCCAGCGACGCGCCGCTCACCGTCACTGCACCCTAAAAGGAACCCGCTATGATCTCGAAAATCCTCCTCACCGGGGCCGCTGGCGCGCTTGGCACTGTCCTGCGCGAACCGCTGTCCAAGATGTGCGAAACGCTGGTCTCGACGGACATCACCCCGGCGAAATCAGACCTGCTTGCCAATGAGACATGGGTCACAGCCGATATGTCCGACATGGCGCAGGTGAAACCGCTGCTCGATGGCGTTGAAATGGCAGTGCATTTCGCCTCGCGCGCCGACGAAGGGCCGTTTGAGGACATCCTCGGGTCCAACTACGTCTCGGCCTACAATTTGTGGGAAAGCGCGCATCACGCGGGCACGCGGCGGATCGTTTATGCGTCCTCGGTCCACGGCGTCGGCATGTACCGCGCGAATGAGGGCATCGACCTTGACGCACCCCACCGCCCCGACACCTTCTATGGATTGGCCAAGGCATTCACCGAAGACATGGCACGCATGTATTGGGAAAAGCGCGGGCTGGAATGCGTGTCGATGCGGATTTTCTCCTGCACGCCCGAGCCGCAAAACGTCCGTGCGCTCAGCACTTGGCTCAGCCACGGCGATCTGGTGCGGATGACACAGGCCGCGGTCAGCTGTGCGACGGTCGGCTACACCAACGTCTTCGGCATCTCCGCCAACACCCGCGCGCCCGTCAGCAATGCCAAGGCCAGCTTCCTTGGCTACCGCCCGCAAGACAACGCCGAAGATTGGGCCGAGGCGCTGACAGCAAACGCCCCCGCCGCCGATCCACAGGATCTGGCGCAAATGTGTCTGGGCGGGCCATTCGCGACTATTCCCTTGGGCGAAAGCGGCGTGGCAGCGATCAAGAAGATGAATAAATAACCGTCAAAACCGCACATGAAACGACGCGCCGGGTGCGGATGTGCCCAGCGTGATCTCACCGCCGTGTGCCTCCAGCATCCGGCGCACAATCGCCAGCCCCATGCCCGTGCCACCATCTGCGCGGCGCGTGGTAAAAAACGGGTCAAACACCCGTTTGCGGTTGCCATCCGATATGCCCGGACCGTTGTCGTTGACGTCAAATCCGTTGCCCGTCGCCTGCACCGTGATCTCGGTGGCCCCATGGGTCAGCGCATTGCCGAACAGATGTGACAGGACCACGGCCAAACCCTCCGCCGGGATTGGTAAATCCGCTTCGCCCATCGTGGAAATCGCCAGCGGCGCGTGGTCATCCGTGATGCTTTTGACGACCCGCGATAACAGACAGCTGCCTTGGCCCAAGGGATCTTGGGCGCGGGCAAGGCGGCGTTGCGCTTCGAGCAAATCCGCCATACGCGCGGCGGCCTCTTCGATACGGTCGATCAAACGCTGCTGATCTTCACCCGACAAGCCACCCTCTGCGAGCAATTCCGCAGCCCCCCGCACAGCCGTCAGGGGGGATTTCAACTCATGCGTGGCGTGGTCCGCATAGGACCGGATCACCGCCTCGCGTCCCTGCAACACGCGGCCCATATCGAGCATCGCTTGGCCCAGAGACCGCATTTCACGCGTGCCGTAGTGATCCAGCGGGCGGAGCGCTTCAGGCTCGCCTGCCGCGATGGCATCGGCACGATCAGATAGAGCCGAGATCGGCCCATAGAGGATGCGCCACAGCACCCAAACCAGCAGGGCTGCAAAGACGAAAATGATCACGCCAAAGATGATCTGCGCCTCAAGGTAGCCGATCCTCTGACCGACCCAGCGCGCAGCCATAATCCCGAGCGCAGGCAGCAGAAACGCGGTCCCCACCGTCGCTGACAGGATCAGCGCCAGCGAGGGCCGCCATTTGGCCCTTATGCGCCCCGACATGGCCCCATCCGCACGCCGACGCCGTGCACCGTTTCAATCGCGTCATCACACCCCGCCGCCGATAGTTTGGCGCGCAGATTGCGCAGATGGCTGTCCATGGTGCGGTCGCTGACGTGGATGTTGGTGCCATACATCGCATCCACCAGCTTGGGGCGTGACATCACCTGATCGGGACGGCGCATCAGGCGCACCAGCAGGTCCATTTCACGGCTGGTCAGTTGCACGGTCTCGCCGCCCACCTTGCAGTCATGCTGGTCGGCGTTGACGGTGATCATCCCGCGCGTCAGTTTTTCCTCGGATGCGCCGCCACCATTGGCCCGCTTGAGGATGGCACGAATGCGGGCGGTCAGCTCACGCGGCGAAAACGGTTTGGTCACGTAATCATCCGCACCCAGCTCTAAGCCCACCACGCGGTCGATCTCGTCGGCCTCGGCGGTGAGAAACAGCACGGGCGTGTCACCTTGGCGTCTGATCTCACGACAGACATCGCGGCCATCCATCTCGGGCAGGCCAATGTCGAGGACGATTAGATCAGGGTTGGACTTCGCGACAGCCTCAAGGGCCGCAATCCCGTCGGCGGCTTCGGTGATCTCAAACCCCGCTTGGGTCAGCGAGATGCGCAAGACATCGCGGATTTGCGGGTCGTCATCGACAATCAAGATCGTCCCGGCCATCGCCTTCGCCTTTGCTACCGCCGGTTTCGGCGCGTCTAGTACGTCTGACATAACAGTGCCCTCGCTACTTGCTGTGTTTCAAGCGGTTTAGCTGGGTTTTGTGCAGGCACCTGCCGTCAGATGTGCAGATTTCCAGTATAAGGATCAGCCCGTCACCGCGTCGCGGATCGCTTTCATATTGGCACCGTAAACCTCGGGCGTTGTGACTGAGCCACCTTTGAATACCGCCGATCCTGCAACCAAAACGTCTGCCCCCGCCGCCGTCATCAAAGGCGCGGTTTTGGGGTCCATACCGCCGTCGATCTCGATGTGGATAGGCCGGTCCCCGATCATTGCGCGCAATTGGCGAACTTTATCCGTCATATCAATAAACGATTGCCCACCAAATCCGGGATTCACCGTCATCACGCAGACCAGATCACACAGGTCAAGCAAATGGGCGACCGCATCCGCCGGGGTGCCGGGGTTTAGCGCAACGCCAGCTTTGGCCCCTGTCGCGCGGATCGCTTGCAAGGTGCGGTGAATATGCGGGCCGGCCTCGATATGCGCTGTGATCACATCGGCGCCTGCGTCAGCGTAGGCCTCTATATAGGGATCAACCGGCGCTATCATCAGATGCACGTCCATGACCGTTTTGATATGTGGGCGGATCGCGCGGCACAGCTGCGGGCCAAACGTCAGGTTCGGGACAAAATGCCCGTCCATCACATCGACATGCACCCAATCAGCACCTTGGGCCTCGATCGCCTCAATCTCGCGGCCAAAATTAGCAAAATCGGCGGACAGAATTGAGGGCGCGATTTTTAGGGTGCGATCAAATGACATGACAGGTGGCCTTTGGGCTGAGGAGAAAAGTCACACATGCGCGTATCTGGCTGGGCGCGGATTGTCACCCGTCGATCTGCCGGGCAAGGTGACGTAACGGCAGGTTTATATTGCTGCGCCGCAGCATCAATGGTACGCGTTCGTCTATGTTAAAGCTCAAGCACTCCGATATTCTGTCAGATGGAACCCATGCCCATCTGACCCGCGCCATCCTGCTGCCGCGCCGCCCCAAGACCCTCCATACGCAAGACTATTTTCAAATCCTCTGGGTGCAAAATGGCCGTGTGCGGCACCATTTGCCCGATGGGCGGCGGGATTTGCATGACGGTGATATGGTGTTCGTGCGCCCCGGTGACAAACACGCCCTGCAAGGCCGTGGAGAGGCACCGATGATCGTGGCCCTGAGCATTGATCCGGCCGTGGTGCGCAAGATCGGCAAACGGCATCCGTCGCTCGCAGGGCATATGTTCTGGTCGGATGCCGCCACCCCACCCGTTTATGCGCGCGACAGTGTGCAACTCGCGGCAATCAATCAGGCCGCTTTGCTGCTCGAACAATCCACCCGTGATTTGCTGGCGACCGAAGCTTTCCTCGCGCCGATTTTGGCCAGCCTGCGCCCGCATCACAGCCTGCCACAAGAGGCCCCCGATTGGCTGCTCTCCGCCTGCGCCGCTGCGCGTGATCCGCGCATATTCCAAGATGGGGCCGCCGGATTTGTACGCACCACCGGGCGCAGCCACGCTCATGTCAGCCGGTCCATGCGGCAATGGCTGGGGCAGAGCCCGTCGGACTACGTCAACACCCAGCGGATGTCGCTGGCCGCCGCCCGTCTGACAGGCAGCGAAGACACCCTGAGCGAGATTGCCGAAGAAATCGGCATCCCCAACCTGTCGCATTTTCACAAAGTATTCCGTGCCGCCCATGGGATGACCCCGCAAAAGTACCGCAAAGCCCACCAACGCGACGTTTTGCAGCCGACATAACGCGCGTGATCTTGCGCGATGCGCATGCCCGTGGCACCGTGAGACCTTAGCCCACGGAAAGGCCGCTGCGTGTCCGCTCAAACACAAACCATCGCCCCCCAAACCACCAGCACAGACCAACTGCCGCAGGTGCATTTGCCCCGCAATGCGGGCATGCCGCTTGATCTGGATTGGGTGGCATCGGTGCAAGCCAACACGTCGGCCATCGAGCGGCGCGCCGCGACATTGCCCGGACGGCGGTCGGTCAAGAAAGACTTTCAGGCCGCGTGGCTGTGCAAAGCGATCTCCGTCATGGACCTGACCACGCTATCGGGCGACGACACACAGATGCGGGTGCGCAGGCTATGTGCCAAGGCGCGCCAGCCAGTGAACGCAGACCTGCTTGAAAGGCTCGGGATGCAGGGCCTGACCACGGGGGCTATCTGCGTTTATCATGACATGGTTGAAACGGCTGTCGAGGCGCTTGAGGGGACCAATATCCCCGTCGCCGCCGTCTCCACAGGCTTTCCCGCAGGTCTATCGCCGCTCGATCTGCGGATCGAGGAAATCCGCCGCTCTGTCGCCGCAGGTGCCGCCGAAATCGACATCGTCATCTCGCGCCGCCACGTCCTGACCGGCAATTGGCAGGCGCTCTATGACGAGATGCAAATGATGCGCGAGGCCTGCGGCGCAGCCCACGTCAAAGCGATCCTTGCCACGGGTGAGCTGGGCAGCCTGCGCAACGTCGCCCGCGCCAGCCTGATCTGCATGATGGGCGGCGCTGATTTCATCAAAACCTCGACAGGTAAAGAAAGCGTCAATGCCACCCTACCCGTCACGCTCACCATGCTGCGCGCCATCCGCGCCTACGAGTGGCGCACAGGGTTCAAGGTCGGCTACAAACCTGCGGGCGGCATATCCAAGGCCAAAGACGCGCTGGTCTATCTCGCGATGATCAAGGACGAGTTAGGGGATCGGTGGTTGCAGCCGGACCTGTTCCGCTTTGGGGCTTCTTCGCTACTGGGGGATATCGAGCGGCAGTTGGAGCATCATGTCACGGGGCAGTATTCGGCGGGGTATCGGCATGCCATCGGCTAGCTCTTTAATAGACCATTTCGGTCCAAACACGGATCATTGCATTATCTGCGGTTACCCAGATTTCGAGTCATTTGTGGGCGGTTTGACAACTTATGAAATATGCCCGTGTTGCGGGTTCCAGTCGGGGTACGCCTACACTGAGAACGAAACTGCTAATCGGGCCATTGAACTTAGAAAAGTATGGTTAACCACATTTGGCGGGAAGTGGTGCTCCGAAACTGACCCAAAACCAGACAACTGGGACGCCGCAACACAGCTAAGGCTTGCAGGTTTTTCGAAAGTTATTGCAGACAATAATCGTCCGCACGGAGATCAATGAAAATGACCATCAAAGACATCTTCGACACCATGGACTATGGCCCGGCCCCTGAGAGTGCTGCCGAGGCGCTGGCGTGGCTATCGGACCGTGGCGGTATCGCAGGCCCCTTTGTCAACGGCACGTGGGGCGCGCTGCGTGATGACATCCAGATCATCAACCCCGCCACGAACGACCGCCTTGCAGGCCTGACCAAATGCACCGAGGCCGAGGTGCAGGACGCCGTTGCCGCCGCTGGCCGCGCCCAGCCGAAATGGGAGAAATCCGGCGGAGCGGCCCGTGCCCGCATACTCTATGCCATTGCCCGGCTGATCCAGAAACACGCCCGCCTGCTAGCCGTAATGGAGAGCCTCGACAACGGCAAACCTATCCGCGAAGCCCGTGACATCGACGTACCATTGGCCGCGCGGCACTTCTATTTCCATGCTGGCATCGCGCAGCTGATCGACACCGAACAGCCCGACCGCGCCGCAATCGGCGTTTGCGGCCAGATCATCCCGTGGAATTTCCCGCTGCTGATGCTCGCATGGAAAATCGCGCCAGCGCTCGCCGCGGGCTGCACCGTGGTGCTCAAACCCGCCGAATACACATCGCTCACCGCCATGATCTTTGCCGAAATATGCACCGAAGCGGGCGTCCCAAAGGGCGTGGTCAACATCGTCACGGGCGACGGCGAAACGGGCAAAGCGTTGGTGGCGGCAGACGTCGACAAGATCGCCTTCACAGGCTCGACGGCGGTAGGCCGCCGCATCCGCGAGGCGACGGCAGGTACGGGCAAGGCGCTGACCCTAGAGCTGGGCGGCAAATCCCCCTACATTGTGTTCGAGGACGCGGACATCGACTCAGCCGTCGAAGGCCTCGTTGATGCGATCTGGTTCAATCAAGGACAGGTCTGCTGCGCCGGATCGCGCCTGATCGTCCAAGAGGGCATCGCCGAGGATTTCTACGCCCGCCTGCGCACCCGCATGGATGGCTTGCGCATCGGTGATCCGCTGGACAAATGCATCGACGTGGGCGCGATTGTGGACCCCGTACAGCTGAGGGAGATCACCGATCTGGTAGCCTCCAACACCGCAGGCACCACCCATGTCGCGAACACCGCGCTGCCCGCGCAGGGCAACTACTATCCGCCCACGCTGATCACCGATCTGCACCCCGCAGACACGCTGATGCAAGAGGAAATCTTTGGCCCCGTGCTCGTTGCCACGACCTTCCGCACCCCTGCCGAGGCGGTCGAGGTCGCCAACAACACGCGCTATGGTCTCGCGGCGAGCATCTGGTCGGAAAACATCAACCTCGCGCTTGATGTAGCCCCCAAGCTGGCGGCAGGCA
>CALHAP010000202.1 GCA_937931795.1 uncultured Paracoccaceae bacterium | reverse complement strand
CGTCGAGCTGACCATGCGTGGGCATTGCTATGATGCGCTCGTGGGTCTGGCAGGGTGCGACAAATCCCTGCCCGGTATGATGATGGCGATGATCCGTCTGAACACGCCCTCGGTCTTTATCTACGGCGGCTCAATCCTGCCGGGCAAAGTGCCCACAGGTGCCAACGTCCCCGCCGATTTCGCCAGCCGCGATCTGACGGTGCAGGATATGTTCGAAGCCGTGGGCAAACACCAAAACGGCGAGCTGTCCGACGAAGCGCTTGAAATCCTCGAACGTGTCGCCTGCCCTTCCGCGGGCGCATGTGGCGGTCAGTTCACCGCCAACACCATGGCCTGCGTGTCCGAGGCAATCGGTCTGGCGCTGATGAATTCATCCGGCGCGCCAGCCCCCTACGAGAGCCGTGACCAGTACAGCATCGCATCGGGCGAAGCGGTGATGAACCTCGTTGAGAAAGACATCCGCGCCCGCGATATCGTGACGCGCGAGAGCCTGGAGAACGCGGCCCGCGTGGTGGCTTGTACAGGTGGCTCGACCAACGCAGGCCTGCACCTGCCCGCAATGGCGCATGAGGCGGGCATCGACTTTGACCTGTTCGACGTTTGCGAGATTTTCAAAGAGACACCGTATTTTGTCGACCTCAAGCCCGGCGGGCAATACGTCGCCAAGGACCTCTACGAGGCGGGCGGCGTGCCTGTGGTGATGAAGGAACTGCGCAAGGCAGGGCTAATCCACGAGGATTGCATGACCGCCAGCGGCGAGACCATCGGCGAAGCGCTGGACAAGATCAAAGGCGAGGCCGACGGCAAGGTCATCTACCACATCGACAGCCCGCTGACCAAAACCGGCGGCGTCGTGGGCCTCAAAGGCAACGTGGCCCCCGAGGGTGCCATCGTGAAAGTCGCAGGCATGACCGACGAAGAGCAGGTCTTCACCGGCCCCGCCCGCGTCTATGAGAATGAAGAAGAAGCCTTCGCCAGCGTCAAAGCGCGCGGCTACAAAGAGGGCGAAGTCCTCGTGATCCGCAACGAAGGCCCCGCAGGCGGCCCCGGCATGCGCGAAATGCTGTCGACGACGGCGGCGCTGTCCGGTCAGGGCATGGGCAAAAAGGTGGCGTTGATCACCGACGGGCGGTTCTCAGGTGCGACACGCGGGTTCTGCGTGGGCCATGTGGGGCCAGAGGCGGCACACGGCGGGCCGATTGCGCTCTTGAAAGACGGCGACATGATCACCATCAACGCGGTCACTGGCGAGTTGTCAGTGGACCTGTCTGACGACGAGATGGCGCAACGCAAAGCTGACTGGGCAGGCCCGCGCGAGACGATCTATGCGTCAGGCGCGCTCTATAAGTTCGCCAAGCTGGTCGGCGGCGCACGTCTGGGGGCTGTGACGCATCCCGGTGCGAAGGCCGAAAAACACATCTACATGGACCTTTGACGCTCGTGAAAATCATGAACTTGGTAAAGAGCGGCGCGCTGTTTGGCGGCTTGGCTATTTTGGCGGGCTGTGGGCTGTCGCTGAATGGAGTTGGACAACGGCTGTCGCTCGACCGGGGCGATGCGCCGCAAAGCATCGGCTTGGTCGGTGGGGCAGTGGTCGCCGTGGGACCAGAGGGCTTTTGCGTCGACCCAACGCTCAGCCGCCCGGCGGATGGGTTCGCGGTACTCACCACCTGCGCGGTTCTGACCGGCAGCAACGCGCAGGCATGGGGGACGGGATTGCTCACGATCCAAGCTGGCCCACCGGGCAGCGCCATCGTCACAGGCACCGAAGAGGTCGTCATTGAGACGCTGCGCGGCGCGCAAGGGCGGGCGCTGTTGTCGGGGCGCGGCACGGCAGATGATATCCAGATCGACCGGCTGAGCAGCAACAACGGCGTCGTCGTGGTGCAATTTCGCGATCAAGGCGCGCCAGTAGTGGCGGGCACGGATGACACCGAATGGCGGGCGTTCTTGGATATCGCGGGCCGGCTGACCACGGTCAGCCTACGGGGCTATACCTCTACGCCGCTCAGCGCAGACCAAGGGGCGCAGCTGATCAGTGACGCGGTTGGTAGATTAGCGGCGCGCAACCCCGGCACGCAAACAGCCGCACTGCCCTAAATCACCGCCCCACGGTTTCGCCCTGATCTGGTCACGAAAGATGCAGGTTTCATCTGCATAGCTCTCTCAATTCAATGTGAGAGACTATGCAATTACGCACATTCTTAGCCGCACTTGCTTGCGCTGTTGGCAGCCTCAGCGCCGCCCCCCTGCCGGCGCAGGATCAAGCGGGTTTGACGCGCCTAACCACGCCCAGCGCCGCACGCGCCTTTCGGGCGGTTGGTCTGGTGACGATCGACAGAGCTCGCACCTGCACCGGCACATTGATCGCCCCCGATCTGGTCCTGACCGCAGCACATTGTCTGGTGAACAATGACGGCAGCCGGGTGGATCCATCAAAGATCGTCTTCATGGCAGGGCTGCTCAATGGCACCCAACGCGCCATAGAGACGGCGCGCAACACTGCCACACCTGAAGAATACAACCCGTCGTCGGGCAGCAATCAACAACGCTTTGCCATTGATCTGGGGCTGATCCGCCTGCGCAATTCTGTGACATCCATGGCGGCGCGCCCGTTCAGCACAACGCCAATGCAGTTCGGCGATGTCGACGTCACGGTCGTTTCATACGGGCGGGGGCGCAACGACGCGCCCTCGTTGCAGCGCGATTGCAGCATTTTGGGCCACAGCGGTACGTTGCACGTGCTTGATTGCAACGGACACCTCGGATCATCTGGGGCGCCGGTCTTTGTCGATAGAAACGGCACGCTGCAAATTGCGTCGATCATTTCTGGCATCCTGGACGAAAACGGGCAACGGATGACAATCGGCTCTGCCGTCTCACCGCTTTTGGCCAGCCTGCGCGACCAATTGAGCGGCCCTGTCGCTGTGCGCCGGCAAAGCAGCGGAGCGGCGCTGAATGGCGTTGGCGTCGGCCAGCGCTCGGCCAGCGGGCCATTGTTCATCACGGTTGGTGAGTGATCGCAGGCAGCATTGGCTGCCAACGGGTCATTCACATCGCGGCCCTGAGACATCTAGCCTTGGCAGCCCCGAATGGTACAGGATTTTGCCCGCCGTATTACGCTCGCTAATCGCCGGATAGAAAAATGGCGCTGAGGTTCGGCAAGAAACAGCGCGCGGACACGTAATCGTGGCTAATGATACTTCAGCCCCGCGATTGTCTCCAACCATAGGTCAATTGCGCAGTGTTCAAGACGCGACCCAAACAAAACATGCACAATAAGCATCTGATTTTATTATTATTTATAGGATTGTGACGCTGTTTGTTTCTTTGTCCCCATGCCCCGAACACTTCCCTCAATCACCAACCTATTGTCCGACTTTTGACCCAATCCAAGGCGAAAACTAGACCCAAGGTAACAAGGAATGAGGGTGCGAACGGATGGATCGCTTAACAGAAATGGAGGCCTTTGCGACAGTCGTCGATCAAGGAGGCTTCACAGATGCTGCAAAGAAAATGGGCATCTCTAAATCGGCCGTGTCAAAGCACGTGTCATCGCTTGAGGCCCGTTTGGGGGCCCGCTTGCTCAACAGAACAACCCGCCGGGTCAGCCCGACGGAAATAGGTCTCGCCTATTACGACCGCGCTCGCCGGGTCTTGAACGACGCCGGAGAGGCCGACGCGCTGGTCACCTCGATGCAATCCGCGCCATCAGGCCTGCTGCGTATCTCGGTCGCGACAGATTTCGGGGTCAATCACCTCAGTCCTGTCTTGGGCGAGTTCTTGCAAGAATTCCCCGACATCACGGTCAACATGGTGCTCAACAACCGCTACGTTGAGTTGATCTCCGAAGGCTTTGACATGGCCGTGCGCATCGGTGAGCTGGAAGACAGCACATTGCGGGCCCGCAAATTGACCGAAACCAGCAAGCGGATGATCGCATCCCCCGCCTATTTCGAACAATATGGTCGCCCCACCAAGATCGACGATCTCAACGAGCATAAACTGCTGCATTATTCCAACCAATCCAACGGTGCGGTTTGGAAACTGACAGCGCCATCTGGCGAAAAGCGTCAGGTGCGGACAGCGGGCTGGCTGACAGTCAACGACGGTCAATCCCTGCTCAACGCCTGTATCTCGGGCCTCGGCATCGCGTATTTGCCATCCTTCCTCTATGCCGACGCCATCAAAGACGGCTTGGTCGAGGAAGCGATCCCAGAACTGCCAGTGGACACCCAAGGCATCTACGCCGTCTACCCACCGGGCCGCTTCACACAGCCGAAAGTACGCGCGTTTATCGACTTCTTGGTCAATTCATTCGCCGAAAAAGGCCCCGACGTCTGGTAAATTGACGGGCCGGTGGGCGGGCCCATCCCCCAAACACCGATGTATTCTTAAAAGGCGGCCGCTGCCACGGCCGCCTTTTGTATTTTGCAGTTACATCTTGCACGGCCAAGCCAAGTCGTCGCAGGATCATAGCATGGACCAATATTCAGCATCCTGCCACTGCGGCGCGGTCACATTTGACGTCACTCTCAAGGGTGGATTGGGGTCCGCGCGGCGGTGTACCTGCAGCTTTTGCCGGATGCGCGGTGCTGTGGCCCTGACCGCGCCGCTAGATGGTCTGCGCTTCACCAAAGGCGAGACGCATTTGACCCGGTATCAGTTCAACACACGCGCGGCGGAACACTATTTTTGCCCCACATGCGGGATCTATACGCATCACAAACGCCGCTCTAATCCCAATGAATACGGGGTTAATGCGGCCTGTTTGACAGGCATCAGCCCATTTCATTTCGACGAAGTGATCGTCAACAACGGCATCACCCATCCAACAGATGACCCGGACGCACCAGATGTGGCAGGCATTCTACGGTTTGAAACGCTCTATAAACCGGGTGTTTAACCGCGCTGGCGCGACGCGCAATCCGCCAAAATCGCGGCGGTATTCACCGACGCGGCACCCGTGATCCAAGCGCAAGACCCATCCGCGGCTTCAATCTCAACAGCATAAAGCGTCACAAACCCCGCGTCTGTTAGGGTAAACCCTGTCTCGATATGCGTTGTGGGCCCATTGGGCACCACTTGGATCACCAGACCATCGCGCCGAAAAAACGCATCGGGGTCAGGGCCAGTCAACGTGCCTTGGGGACCAAACAGCCCGGCAGGCCCCTGCACCCAAATCTCAAACACAACATCATCGCCGTCAGCAGACACCGGCAGCAGCAAATCAGGGGCATCTTGAGACAATCGGCGCAAACTGGGGGCAAACCGTATCGGTTTGACCGGCACCGCTGCCATCTGCACCGGGTCTGCGTCACCAACCACCTGTGTCAGTCGCAAAATCGCGCCGTCGGGCACGCTGTCATAGTCAAACACCAACACCGTCTCGCCCGCGACCAAACCGCAATCTTGCAAGCCCGCTTGGCCCACAGGCAGGTCATCGCACCACGCGACCCCGGCTTGTTGGGCGGCTGCACAACTGGGACCAAACAATGCCAAACAGGCGACACTCAGAAACCGGATCACGGGTCTCAGGCCTCGGACGCTGATGGAGCGACATAGGGGATGCGTTGGCCCTCTGCGTCGTAGCACAAAGGCTCGCCCGTGCGGCGGTCGCGCAGGAAATATCCCTGCGGCGGATCGGTGATTTGATTGACGACGAGGTAGCAGCCCAGACCGTCTTGCACGACCGTTGACGCAGGCTGGCCCTCAATCAAATAGGACTGCACTTCGGCTGGCAGGACGCGTTCGGAAATATCGACAGGCATCGGTTCACAAGCGGCAAGCCCCACTGCGGCACACCAGATAAAATAGCGGTTCATGTCTCGGCCTTTCTCGGCAATCTGCTGTTCTTGTTGGCCGGGGAACCCCCAAACCGTCAAGAGGCGCGCGCCGTTTATCGCCAATCATGGTGCGTTTGCAAAAAACCGACGCGCAATTAACACGAGCAATGCGCCATATTTTTGGCACTGGCCCGTAATTTGAACGCGATGCCCGCGCCGGACTACTGACAGTCCCGCGCGCAAACGCATCTGCAAGCTTTGGTTTTGAGACCAACTGGACACAAAGCCCAACCCTGCTGGCCCTATACACATCCGGGTTTTGATCTGAAAACTGGTCTCATTATTCTAAACTTTGCGTGGATTCGGATATCCCCGCGCAACCCTCGCAAATCTGGAGTGCTGTTCATGGACCTGATGCAAAACGATCCTCGCCACGTCATCGAAGCCGACCGCGCCAACGTCTGGCACCACCTGCTACAGCACAAACCCCACGACACGATTGACCCGCGCATCATCGTCGAAGGCAAGGGCATGAAGGTCTGGGACATCAACGGCAAAGAGCACATCGACAGTGTCTCGGGCGCCGTCTGGACCGTAAACGTCGGCTACGGTCGCACACAGATCGCCGATGCGGTCCGCGATCAGTTGGTCAAAATGTGCTATTTCGCCGGTGTCGCAGGCTCGGTCCCCGGTGCGAATTTCGCCAAACGCCTGATCGAAAAGATGCCCGGCCTCGACCGCGTCTACTACGCCAACTCTGGCTCCGAGGCGAACGAGAAAGCGTTCAAAATGGTCCGCCAGATCAGCCACAAATACCACGGCGGCAAAAAGCACAAAATCCTCTACCGCGACCGCGACTACCATGGCACAACAATCGCGACCCTGTCCGCAGGCGGCCAAGAAGAGCGCAACGCACAATATGGCCCGTTCACGCCAGGTTTTGTCAAAGTACCACACTGCCTCGAATACCGCGCCCAAGACGGCTGGGAAGGTGAAAACTACGGCATCCGCGCCGCCGAGGCGATTGAAGAAGTCATCCTGCGCGAAGGCCCCGAGACCGTCGGCGCGCTGTGTCTTGAGCCGATCACAGCAGGCGGCGGCATCATCGTGCCCCCCAAAGGCTATTGGGAAAAGGTCCAAGAGATCTGCAAAAAGTACGACATCCTGCTGCACATCGACGAGGTCGTCTGCGGCCTCGGGCGCACCGGCACATGGTTCGGCTACCAGCAGTTCGGCGTGCAGCCTGACATCGTGACAATGGCCAAAGGCGTGGCCTCGGGCTACGCGGCGATCTCGTGCTGTGTGACCACCAACGCCGTGTTCGACATGTTCAAAGACGACACAGACCGCATGGGCTACTTCCGCGATATCTCGACCTTCGGCGGCTGTACGGCTGGCCCGACAGCGGCGCTCGAAAACATGAAAATCATCGAAGACGAAGACCTGACCGGCAATTCGGTGCGCATGGGCGAATACCTCGCCTCCAAAACAGCCGAGCTGATGGACAAGTATGATTGCATCGGGGACACCCGCGGCATGGGCCTGTTCCAAGGGATCGAGCTGGTCAAAGACCGTGCCACCAAAGAGCCCGTGGACGAGAAGATCACCTACGGCATCGTCGGTGACTGCATGGCGCAAGGCGTGATCATCGGTGGCACCAACCGCTCGCTGCCGGGGTTCAACAACACCCTGCTGTTCGCGCCCGCGCTGATCGCCACGACCGACGACATCGACCACATCATCGACGGTGTGGATCAGGCCATCGGCCGCGTCGTCTACGGCAAGTAAACAGCCCGCAGGCGGGGTCACCCCCCGCCTGCCCGCTCCTCCCAAGCGGTCCAGACGCTCGCGGTCAGGATCAACGCGACCCCTCCCCAAATCCAGCCCTCAGGCGCAAAGCCGAACGCCAGAAACCCGAACGCCACGTTCAGCGGCAGTTTCAAGTGGTCAAACGGCTGGAGATACGCGGCATCGGCCCGCCTGTAGGCACTCGCCAAAGCATATTGCGCCAGCGCCGTCGCCAGCCCTGCGACGATCACCAGCGGCCAGCCCACGATGGCAAACCCACCGTCCCACGCGAGTGCAGCATTGATCGGCACCAGCAGGATCAGCAGCCAGACGGTCAACACGCCCGCATCCTCCGCCCGCGCCAGATGCTTGGTCAGCACAGACGACGCGGCCCAGAATAGGGCCGCCAGCACGGGGTATAGCGCGGCGCCCGTAAACGCATCAGACCACGGGGCCAGCACGATGCAGCCGCCGATAATCCCAAGACAAACAGCGCCCCAGCGCGCGGGCGTCACCATCTCGCGCAGGATCACCGCAGCACCCAAGGTCACGAAAAACGGCGACAACAGGATCAACGATATCGCCTGCCAGATCGGCACATAGGCGAGGCCATAGACCCAGAACTGCACCCCGATCGCAGCCAATGCCACGCGCACCAGATGCCATCGCCAATCGCCCGTGGCCAGCGAGCGCCGCACGTCAAGAACCGGCAAACACACCGCCAGTGCTATCGCGTATTGCCAAAACACAACGGCGGCGGGTGCGGCACCGTAGGCCATCGTGGCCCCTTGGACCGCGACATTGACGACAGCAAAGGCCACACCGGCCCCCACCATAAAAGCGGCCCCTGTTAGGGCCGTATTTCCATCAAAACGGGTCATGCAAACATCCTTTCTTTGCGCAAGACCCCAAGGCAAAGACAGGACAAACGCGGACGCCAAAAGGCCCCCACGTGATCCCGCTCTCTCTCATCCGGACTATGACCGTCGGCTCTGGAATTGCACCAGATCTGCTGACCCTCGGACCCCGAGGCGCTCGCGGGCTATACCGCCGGTGGGGAATTGCACCCCGCCCTGAGAACGTCCGCCAGCGACACTGCTGGCGCATGATTTGTAGAGGGATCGAGCGATTAGATCAATAGTGCATCAATCTTGCGTCCTACGGGCGGCTTTCCGGCGTTGTCAGCTATCCACATTTAACGCCCTTGCTGCTCGAGCAATTCCACTGTGCGTTTTGTGTTATGATAAATGCCGAGCCCCAAGTATGCAAAACCGACGACAAAAACGATCCACACAAATCCGAAAATTAACAGCAAGAACGAGGTAAAAACACCTGCGGACTGCCCGTTCACAGCCATCCCACTTCCCCCAACCAAAGACGAAAGAAATGCAATCACAAGACCAATACTGAGCAAAATAGCTACCCCGCCTATGACTTTTTCCAACAGCCCAATAAATAACTCGCGCATAGTGCCTCCTAGCTACATTTGCATATCTTAGGTATTCGCGAAACCGGCCCGAAGCCCACCAATCAGCGATCCAATTTTGATATTCATTCATTTGGAAGCGATCCGCAAATGATATCACCGCCTGTCCAAAACTGCATACATCACGTGTCATACCGCATGTAGATGTGTGCACGCCCGGTGCATATCCCGTGTACCGCTTGTGTACGGCATTTTGCGTCCTCCAAACCCTTGCGAAAATCGCCCCGTAAGTCCACATTGCGCGCAACTTAGGGCCAAACGCATGATCTCTATCGAAACCTTTTTCCTCGACCAAACCGCCCCCGGCACCTTGCAGAGCCGTATTCAGCAGATGGTGGCCGAGGGGATATTGCAGGGACGTTTTCGTCCCGGTGAACGCCTACCATCCAGCCGCAAACTTGCGCTGCATCTGGGTGTCAGCCGCATCACCGTGACGCTGGCCTATACCGAACTGGTCGCCGATGATTACCTGTCTGCGCGGGGGCGTTCGGGCTATTACGTCAGTGAAAACGCGCCCGAACCACCCGCTTTTCCGGCCCGCGCGCCGGATAATTCCACCGTCGATTGGTCCGCGTTGATCGCAGGCAAAACCGCGACGCCATCGCTGGAAAAGCCATCCGATTGGGCGACCTACCGCTATAATT
>CALHAP010000201.1 GCA_937931795.1 uncultured Paracoccaceae bacterium | reverse complement strand
ATCGGCGGCCTTATCATCGGCGTGGGTGAACAATTGTTCGAATACACCATCGGCGGGCCGTATCTGGGTGGAGCGACTGAAAATTGGTTCGCCTACATGCTGGCGCTGGTTTTCTTGGTGTTCCGCCCGCAGGGTTTGTTTGGGGAGAAGATCATTGAGCGGGTTTGAGATATGAGAAGTTTCAATTTGGCTTGCATGGTATGGGTTAGTCTTACCGTACAGAGTATCGCGTTTGAGTTAGATCGTAACTACCGAGATGTTTTCAGGTTGTCGGGCGATTTTCTGATCCAAGATTTGGCAATTGGTGATCGTGGGCGAACCAACGTGTTTGTTGGTCTATGTCGTATGAATCGGCAATTATACGTTCAAGGTCATGCGAGCTTGGCTGTTCGCTTTCCTAGCGTTGAGGTTCAACTTTTGCCAAATGGAAACGCCTCAGTTGTGTTTATTGATGGCGACGGTACGCAACGTGACCCAACCTATGAGGGTGTTCTTTCTCTATTTGATACTCTCGAATGCGAGGACATGAACTCATTTAGACCATCGTCAACCGGTCAAAGACTTTATGAAGTTGAGACGGTGAACGGGGCGACAAATCTCACTGAATTACTTCCGGAGACCCAACAATGATCTACCGCGAAGCAGGTGATTTCAAAACCTCGTACCCTTCTGACAGTCAGACGTTTCCCATCGCCTTTGACCGCTATCGCTATTGGGTCGTCCTCGCTGTCGCTTATCTCGTGATACCCTATTTCATCAATGATTACTGGGCCAATGCGATACTTGTGCCGTTTTTGATCTATGCGATTGCGGCCATCGGTCTGAACATTCTGACGGGCTATTGTGGGCAGGTCAGCCTTGGGACCGGCGGGTTTATGGCGGTGGGGGCTTATAGTTGTTACAAGCTGATGACCGGGTTTCCTGACGTCTCGATTGTCATTCACATCCTCATTTCGGGCGGCATCACCGCCGTCGTCGGGGCCGCCTTTGGCCTGCCGTCCCTGCGGATCAAGGGGTTTTATCTCGCTGTCGCGACGTTGGCCGCGCAATTTTTCCTCGTGTGGTTGTTCAATAAGGTCGGGTGGTTTTACAACTACTCCGCCTCGGGCCAAATCTCGGCACCGGAGCGGACGGTGTTTGGCTATGCGGTCACGGGGGCGAAGACAGCGCCCGCGTCGCAGTATCTGATAGCACTGGTGTTCTGTACCCTCTGCGCCGTGCTTGCCCGCAACCTGACGCGCGGCACCATCGGGCGGTCTTGGATGGCGATCCGCGATATGGATATCGCCGCCGAGATCATCGGGGTGAACCCGCTCAAGGCCAAGCTGACCGCCTTTGCCGTCTCGTCGTTTTTTATCGGTATCTCGGGTGCGCTGTTTTTCAGCGTCTATCTGGGGGCCGCCGAGGTGGGTGAGGCGTTCGGCATTCAAAAGTCATTTCTCGTGTTGTTCATGGTTATCCTCGGCGGGTTGGGCAGCATCTTTGGCTCGTTCGCGGGGGCTGCGTTTTTGGTGTTGCTGCCCGTGCTGTTGAAGGTTGTGGGCGTCGATATGCTGGGCTGGCCCACCGATCTGGTGTCGCATTTGCGGCTGGTGATTGTGGGCGGGTTGATCATGTTTTTCTTGATCAAAGAGCCCCATGGCCTCGCGCAATTATGGCGCTTGGCGAAAGAGAAACTGCGGCTCTGGCCGTTTCCTTATTAAGCAGAGGCGGGGGTCACCCGTCCGACATTTCGGATCAACCAATGGGAGGAACTATCCGATGACACTCAAGACCATGGCCACCTTGGCCGCGACAACAGCGCTTTGTGCGACCAGCGCACTGGCAGATCTCGTGATCCCCGATCTCAGCTATCGCACCGGCCCCTATGCGGCGGGTGGCACGCCGTTCTCGGATGGCTATCAGGATTATTTCAACCTGCTCAACGCCCGTGACGGAGGCATCGGCGGGGAGGCCGTGCGCATCGTCGAGTGCGAGACCGGCTACAACACCGAAGTGGGCGTCGAATGCTACGAGAGCACCAAGGGCGAAGGCGCGCTGATCTATCAACCGCTGTCCACCGGTATCACCTATCAGCTAATCCCCCGTGCGACGGCGGATGAAATCCCGATCCACACGATGGGCTATGGCCGCACCTCTGCTGCCGATGGCGAGACGTTCAACTGGGTGTTCAACTATCCTGCGAACTATTGGGACGCCGCATCGGTGATGGTGAACTACCTGCTGGAACAGAACGGCGGCAGTCTAGAGGGCAAAACACTGGCGCTGCTCTACCATAACTCGGCCTACGGTAAGGAGCCTATTCCGACCCTGACCGCCTTGGCCGAACAGCACGGGTTTACATTGGCCGAGCTGGCTGTGGATCATCCCGGTCAAGAGCAGACCGCCCAATGGCTGCAAATCCGCCGCGAGCGTCCTGATTATGTGCTGATGTGGGGCTGGGGTGTGATGAACCAAGTCGCTGTCCAAGAGGCCGCGAACATCGGCTATCCCATGGATCAGTTTATCGGCAACTGGTGGGCCGGAGCTGAGCATGACGTGACCCCGGCTGGGGCTGCGGCGGACGGCTATCTGTCGCTGAACATGAACCGCGTGGGTGATCTGCCTGTGCTGGCGGAAATCCAAGAGATGGTGATTGACGCAGGCGATGCGGCAGGTGACGGCAGCAACATCGGATCGGTGCTGTATATCCGGGGCATGTACGCCGCGATGCTGGCCGCCGAGGCGATTGCTGGCGCTCAAGAGATCCACGGCGTCGCTGACGTGACTGCGGCCATGGTGCGCGACGGTATGGAAGCCCTCGATATCACCGATGCCCGTATGGAAGAACTGGGCATGGCCAATATCGGGCCTGCGTTCAGCGTGTCTTGCGAGGATCACGGAGGCTCGGGTTTGGGCATCGTGCAGCAGTGGAATGCGGGTGATGGCGAGTGGGTCGCGCTGACCGATTACATCGCGCCCGATGATGGTATCACTGGGCCGCTGATTGCAGCGGATGCGGCGGCTTTTGCCGCCGAGAACAACATCACACCTGGGTGTTTGTGATCTGAGCACCTTGGGGGGCGGCGAGAGTGCTGCCCCCCAATTCTGACGTTTAAAAACATTAATAAGACGGAAAGTTTCGCACTATGCTCGACACCGCCAAAACCGAGACCTTGCTCGAGGTCAACAATATCGAGGTGATCTACAATCATGTGATCCTCGTGCTGAAAGGCGTGTCGCTGAACGTGCCAAAAGGCGGTATCACCGCCCTGCTGGGCGGCAATGGTGCGGGTAAGACGACGACTCTCAAGGCGATCTCAAACCTGCTGCATTCCGAACGTGGCGAGGTGACCAAAGGGTCGATCCATTACCGTGGCGACCGTGTTCAGGATCTCTCACCCTCTGATCTGGTAAAGCGCGGTGTCGTACAAGTGATGGAAGGGCGTCATTGTTTTGAGCATCTGACGGTCGAGGAAAACCTGCTAACCGGTGCCTATACCCGGCGTGACGGCAAAACCGCCGAGGCGCTGGAAATGGTCTACGAGTATTTCCCCCGGCTGCGCGAACGTCGCAAATCGCAGGCGGGCTATACGTCCGGCGGCGAGCAGCAGATGTGTGCCATTGGCCGCGCGCTGATGTCCAAGCCTGAAACAATCTTGCTCGATGAGCCGTCGATGGGTCTGGCCCCGCAACTGGTCGAAGAGATTTTTGGGATCGTGAAATCGCTGAATGAGAATGAAGGCGTGTCGTTTCTGCTGGCCGAGCAGAACA
Organism: uncultured Paracoccaceae bacterium; assembly: GCA_937931795.1. Lineage (GTDB taxonomy): Bacteria > Pseudomonadota > Alphaproteobacteria > Rhodobacterales > Rhodobacteraceae > JALZWD01. Next base: position 25,813 of record CALHAP010000201.1, on the reverse strand, counting down.
CCAATGTCGCCCTGCGGTTCGCCCACTACGGCTATATTTTGGAGAGCGGGCGCGTGGTGATGGATGGGGCGGCGGCCGAGCTGCGCGAGAACCCCGATGTGAAGGAATTTTATCTGGGCATGTCCGAGGAGGGGCGCAAATCGTTTCGCGACGTGCGGTCCTATCGGCGGCGCAAGAGGTGGTTGTCATGAGCTATTTTGATGATCTTGAAACCCGCTCGGCGGATGCGCGCGAGGCGGATCAACTGGCGCGGTTGCGGGCGATTATGCAGGGCGCGGAAAAGGTGCAAACGCTGGCCGATTTACGTCACTTGCCGGTTTTGCGCAAATCTGAGCTGAGCGCGTGGCAGGCCGAAAATCCGCCCTTTGGTGGTATCCCTACGCAAAACATCACCCGCATGTTTCAATCCCCCGGCCCGATCTATGAGCCCGGTGGCAGCACGCCCGATTGGTGGCGGTTTTCGCGGTTTTTGAATGCGGCGGGCATCGGCGCGGGCGACGTGGTGCAAAACACGTTCAGCTACCATTTCACCCCCGCAGGCGCGATGTTTGAAAGTGCCGCGCTCGCTGTGGGCGCGAAAGTGTTCGCCGCAGGGCCGGGCCAGACCGAGGCGCAGGTACAGGCCGCCAGCGCCCTCGGCGTGACCACATATGCGGGCACGCCGGACTATCTACAGGCGATTTTGGCCAAGGCGGATGAGATGGGCGTGGACCTGTCGCGGATCACCAAGGCTGCCGTTTCAGGCGGGCCTCTGTTTCCAACCGTGCGCGAGGCCTATGCCGCGCGTGGGATCACCTGTTTGCAATGCTACGGCACCGCCGATGTGGGCCATATTTCCTATGAAACCGTCGCTGGCGCGCCGATGATCGTCGACGAAGGCGTGATCGTGGAGATCGTCACGCCGGGCACGGGTGATCCGGTCGCGGATGGCGACGTGGGCGAGGTCGTGGTCACAGCGCTGAACCTCGACTACCCGCTGATCCGCTTTGCCACCGGCGATCTGTCGGCGGTCGTGCCGGGGCTGTCCGACTGCGGCCGCACGAATATGCGCTTGGCGGGGTGGAAAGGCCGCGCGGATCAGGCAACCAAGGTGAAGGGGATGTTTGTGCGCCCTGAACAAGTAGCCAATCTCGTGGCCCGCCACCCCGAGGTTCAGCGCGCGCGTATCGAGGTACGCCATGATGGATCGGGCGACACAATGGTGGTGAAATTAGAGACGGATGGGGCAGATGCAGACGCTTATGCGGCCTCGGTCAGCGACGTGTTGAAACTGCGCGGCACCATCGAGATTGTGGCCCCCGGCGCGCTGCCGCGTGACGGTGTGGTGATTGCAGATTTGCGAGAGGTCGGCTGATGAGCATTGTGATTGTAGGCGCGGCGCGCACGCCGATGGGCGGGTTTCAGGGTGATCTTGCCGATGTGCTTGCCCCGGATTTGGGCGCTGTCGCGATCAAGGGGGCCTTGGATAATGCGGGCATCTCCGACGTAGACGAGGTGCTGATGGGCTGTGTTTTGCCCGCGGGCATGGGGCAAGCGCCTGCGCGGCAGGCCGCCTTGGGTGCTGGATTACCCCAGTCAGTGCCCTGTACCACCGTCAACAAGATGTGCGGATCGGGCATGAAAACCGTGATGCAGGCCTATGATCAGATCATCGCGGGCAGTGGGACGACGATGGTCGCAGGCGGTCTAGAGAGCATGTCGCGCACGCCGTATCTGTCTACCGCCACACGCGGCGGGGCGCGATTGGGCCATGCCGCGATGCAGGATCATATGTTCCTCGATGGGTTGGAGGACGCCTATGAGAAGGGCAAATTGATGGGCGTTTTTGCCGAGCTGTGCGCCGAACGCTATCAATTTACCCGTGAGGCGCAGGATGACTACGCGCTGACATCACTGTCAAATGCGCGAGCGGCGCAGGCTTCGGGGGCATTTGAAGCCGAGATTTCGGCGGTGACGGTCAAAACCCGCAAGGGCGAAGTGGTGGTCTCGGCGGATGAGCAACCGGCCTCGGCAAAGCCAGAGAAAATCCCCACGCTGCGCCCGGCGTTCAAGAAAGACGGGACAGTGACGGCGGCGAATGCCTCGTCGATCTCGGATGGGGCGGCGGCGGTTGTGATCACAACAGCAGATGAGGCAAAAGCGCAGGGTCTGACACAACGCGCCCGGATTTTGGGCCACGCCAGCCACGCCCAAGAACCCGCGTGGTTCACCACAGCCCCCGTGCCCGCAGCGCAAAAGCTGCTCGACAAGATCGGCTGGACCGTCGCGGACGTGGACCTGTGGGAGGTTAACGAGGCCTTTGCGGTCGTGCCGATGGCCTTTATGCATGAAATGGGCATCAGCCGCGACCGCATCAACGTGAACGGCGGGGCTTGTGCGCTGGGGCATCCCGTTGGGGCCAGCGGCACGCGGATCATCGTCACTTTGCTGAATGCGATGGAAGCGCGGGGGCTCAAACGTGGCGTGGCAGCGATCTGTATCGGCGGAGGAGAAGGCACCGCCATCGCGATTGAGCGGAACTAGGCGATGGAGATTACGCGCGACATATCAGCGGTGGTCACCGGTGGAGCGTCTGGCCTCGGGGCCGCTGTTGTCCGTGCGCTTGTTCTGCGCGGTGTTAGGGTCGCCATATTGGACCGGGACGCGGACAAAGGCGCCGCGTTTGCCACCGAGATCGGCGCGCTCTTCTGCGAGACGGATGTGACCGACGCGACCTCTGTGGCGCGTGCGTTGGAGGCTGCGCGCGGGGCCCACGGACAAGAACGTGTCTGCGTCAATTGTGCCGGGATCGCGCCCGCTGCCAAGACCGTCTCACGCGGCGTCGCACATGATTTGGCGCTGTTTTCGCAGGTCATCCACGTAAATCTAGTCGGCAGTTTCAACGTCGCGTCGCAATCTGCGGCGGGTATGGTGGCCAGCGATCCGGTTGGCGAAGAGCGCGGGGTGATCATCCACACCGCATCAATTGCAGCTTATGAAGGGCAGATGGGGCAGGCGGCCTATGCGGCGTCCAAGGGCGGGATCGCGGGCCTGACCCTGCCAATGGCGCGTGATTTGGCCCGCGACGGGGTGCGGGTGATGGCCATCGCACCGGGGATATTTGGCACGCCGATGGTGACCACGATGAGCGACGACATCCAAGAGGCGCTGGCCGCCGGCATCCCGTTTCCGTCCCGATTGGGCGACCCGGACGAGTTCGCCGCATTGGCCTTGCACATCGTCGAGAACGCGTTTTTGAACGGCTCTGTCATCCGGCTGGACGGCGCCACACGATTGACCCCGAGGTAGCGGTATGGATTTTGCACTGAGCGACGAGCAACAGCTGATTTTCGACATGGCAAAGGGCTTTGGCGAAGAACACATCGGTCCAAATGCGTTGGCGTGGGAAAAAGCTGAGACGGTGCCAAAGGACCTCTGGCCGAAACTCGCAGAGTTGGGGTTTGGCGGGTTATACGTGCGCGAAGCCAGCGGTGGATCGGGCCTATCGCGCCTCGACGCAACGCTGGTTTTCGAAGCACTGTCAATGTCTTGCCCGTCGGTCGCGGCGTTTTTGTCGATCCACAATATGTGTGCCGCGATGATTGACAAGTTCGGCACTGACGCGCTGCGCGAAATCTATTTGCCGCGCGCAATCGCGATGGAGACGTTCTTTTCCTACTGCCTGACTGAGCCGGGATCAGGGTCCGATGCTGCTGCCCTCAAGACCCGCGCGGACCGCACCAACGACGGTTATGCGCTGACGGGAACCAAGGCGTTTATCTCGGGCGGCGGCTATTCGGACGCCTATATCGTGATGTGCCGGACGGGTGACGCAGGCCCCAAGGGTATCTCGGCGATGATTGTTGAGGATGGCGCGGACGGGCTGTCGTTCGGCGGGCTAGAGGACAAAATGGGCTGGCGCGCGCAACCGACGCGGGCCGTGCAACTCGACGATTGCCACGTGCCCGCCAGCAACCTGTTGGGCGAGGAAGGCCGGGGGTTTTCCTACGCGATGGCAGGTCTCGATGGGGGCCGTTTGAACATCGCGGCGTGTTCACTGGGGGCCGCACAATCGGCGCTGACGCAAACGCTGGCTTATATGTCCGAGCGGCAGGCCTTCGGACAGTCCATTGACCAATTCCAAGCGTTGCAATTCCGGCTGGCGGACATGGAGATCGAATTACAGGCCGCCCGCGTGTTTCTGCGCCAAGCGGCCTGGAAGCTGGACAATGGTGCGCATGACGCAGGGGCGCATTGCGCGATGGCCAAGAAGTTTGTGACCGAAGCAGGCAGCCGCGTGGTGAACCAGTGTTTGCAGCTGCATGGTGGCTATGGCTATCTAAGCGACTACGGCATCGAAAAACTGGTGCGCGATCTGCGGGTGCATGAGATTTTGGAAGGGACGAACGAGATTATGCGGCTGATTGTCAGTCGGGGGATGATTGCACGGTGACTGACCTCTTCATCCGCATTGAGGCCACCACAGGCCGCATCACGCTAAACCGCCCCGACGCGCTGAATGCGTTGACCTATGAGATGGTGTTGCAGATTGAGGCCGCGCTGGATGGTTGGCGCGACAGCGTGGATTGCGTGATCCTTGATGCGAACGGAGATCGGGCCTTTTGTGCGGGTGGCGACATCGCTGATATGTATGCCAGCGGGCAGCGCGCTGATCTGGCCTATGGACGCAGGTTTTGGCGCGATGAATATCGTCTGAACGCGAAAATCTTTGAGTACCCCAAACCTGTGGTCAGCTTTCTACACGGCTTTACCATGGGCGGCGGTGTCGGCGTCGGTTGTCACGGGACGCACCGGATCGTGGGCGAGAGCAGTCAGATTGCGATGCCCGAATGTGGGATTGGTCTGGTGCCGGATGTCGGTGGGTCGTTGATGTTGTCCTTGTGCGACGGACACTTGGGCGAATATCTCGGGACGACGGGGTTTCGCATGGGGCCGGGGGACGCGATCCGCGCGGGCTTTGCCGATGGGTTTGTGCCCGAGGCGGAGTGGGACGCGCTGAAGGCGGCGATTGTGGTGCAGGGCGTCGGGGCGATTGAGTATAGCACGGCACCTGAGGGCGATTTGCCCGCAATGCAGCCCGAGATTGACAAGCATTTTGCCGGGGCGACATTGGGGGATATCGAGCGATCTTTGCTGTCGGAGGATAGCGCATTTACCCGCGCAACACTCAAAGCGCTGCGCCGAAATGCCCCCCTCGCCATGGGATGCTCTGTGCAGATTGTGCGGCGGCTGCGCAGTGCGGGCAGTATCCGTCAAGCCCTTGATCAAGAATATAGATTTACCCATCGCGCCGTGGCCCAAGGTGACTTTATCGAAGGGATACGTGCTGCAATCATCGACAAAGACCGCAGCCCGAAATGGGCCCATGCGGCGATTGCGGATTTGACTGCGGCAGAGGTCACGGCGATGCTGATGCCACTGGGCGCAGACGCGTTAATTTGGGAGGACAGCACATGAAAATCGGCTTTATCGGGCTAGGCAATATGGGCGCGCCCATGGCCGTCAATTTGCAAGCCGCAGGCCATGATCTGACCGGATTTGACGTGGGCGCCGCACCGGACGGCATCCCGATGGGGGCGAGCGCGGCAGAGGTCGCAGCGGGCGCGGATGTGGTGATCACAATGCTACCAAACGGCGCTATTTTGCGCAACGTTGCTGCTGAAGTTGTGCCCGCGATGACGGCGGGCGCGTTGCTGTTGGACTGCTCGACGGTCGATGTCGACGCCGCGCGCGCGGTGGCGCAGATGGCACAGGATGCGGGTCTGCTGAGCGCCGACGCACCGGTGTCAGGCGGCACCGTGGGCGCGGAAAACGGGACGCTGACATTTATGGCGGGGGGCAGTCCGGCGGCGTTTGCGGCAGCAGCACCCCTCCTCGATATCATGGGCCAAAAGGCCGTACATTGCGGTGACGCGGGCGCGGGACAGGCCGCGAAGCTGTGCAACAACATGATCCTCGGGATCACGATGATCGGCACCTGCGAGGCCTTTGCCTTGGCCGACAAACTGGGGCTGGACCGCGCTGCGCTTTACGATGTGGTCAGCACGTCATCGGGGCAGAGCTGGTCAACCACAACCTATTGTCCCGCGCCGGGTGTCGGCCCGAAATCGCCGTCTGACAATGGGTATGCGCCGGGATTTGCCGCCGAATTGATGCTGAAAGATTTGGATCTGAGCCAGCAGGCCGCAGTGTCGGTTGACGCGGCCACAACGCTCGGCGCACAGGCGGCAGAGATGTACCGCGCCTTTGTCGAAGAGGGCGGGATGGGGCAGGATTTTTCTGCGATGTTGCCGCATTTGGCCGCGAAAGGACGTTCATAATGTTTAACGCAAGCATGAGCTTTGCCCTCGGAGAGGACATCGAAGCGCTGCGCGATCTGGTCCACCGTTGGTCGCAGGAGCGAGTCAAACCGATGGCCGCAGGGATCGACAGCTCCAACGCCTTTCCATCTGAGCTATGGACAGAAATGGGCGAGCTGGGGCTGTTGGGGATCACCGTGGATGACGCCTATGGCGGCACGGGCATGGGGTATCTGGCGCATACCATCGCGGTCGAGGAAATCGCCCGTGCCAGCGCCTCGGTGTCGCTATCGTATGGTGCGCATTCGAACCTTTGCGTCAATCAAATTTCGCGCAATGGAACGGACGCGCAAAAGGCACAGTTCCTGCCCAAACTCGTCTCAGGGGAACACGTCGGCGCATTGGCGATGTCTGAGGCGGGCGCTGGCTCTGATGTCGTCAGCATGTCGCTGCGCGCCGAAAAACGCAATGATCGCTATGTGTTAAACGGCACCAAGTATTGGATCACCAACGGCCCTGATGCCGATGTTCTGGTCGTCTATGCCAAGACCGACCCTGACGCCGGATCAAAAGGGATCACCACGTTTTTGATCGAAAAGTCGATGGTAGGGTTCAGCACTTCGGCGCATTTTGACAAGTTGGGGATGCGCGGGTCGAACACCGCTGAACTGGTGTTCGATAATGTCGAAGTGCCGTTTGAAAACGTCCTCGGGGAGGAGGGCAAAGGCGTGCGTGTTTTGATGTCGGGGCTTGATTACGAGCGTGTGGTTCTCTCAGGCATCGGTTGCGGGATTATGGCCGCCTGCCTGGACGAGGTGATGCCCCATATCAGCCAGCGTAAGCAGTTCGGGCAACCCGTTGGCAACTTTCAACTGATGCAAGGAAAGATTGCCGATATGTATACGAAGATGAACAGCTGTCGTGCCTACGTTTACGCCGTAGCACAGGCCTGTGATCGCGGACAGGTGACGCGGCAAGATGCGGCGGCCTGTGTTTTGATGGCGTCCGAAGAGGCGATGAACGTCGCGCATCAGGCGGTTCAGGCGATGGGCGGCACCGGCTTTATGAACGACAGCGCCGTGTCGCGGATGTTTCGGGATGCGAAGCTGATGGAGATCGGGGCGGGCACGTCTGAGATCCGCCGCATGTTGATCGGGCGCGAGATGATGGGTGCGATGGCGTGAAACTGACCTCGCAAATTTCGCCATCGTCAGAGCAGTTCAAGGCGAATGTGGCCGCCCATGAGGTCGCGATGACATCGGTGCAAGACGCTACTGAGGGTGCAATGGCGGGTGGTGGCGCGCGGTCGCGGACGCGCCATCTGGAGCGCGGAAAATTGCTGCCCCGCGACCGTGTTGATCGCTTGCTCAACCCCGGATCACCGTTTCTTGAGGTGGGCTTGTTGGCGGCCCACGGACTGTACGACAATGCCTGTCCAGCGGCGGGCATGATCGCGGGCGTGGGCCGCGTGATGGGCCGCGAGGTCATGGTGATCTGCAACGATGCGACGGTGAAGGGCGGCACCTATTTTCCGATGTCGGTCAAAAAACATCTACGCGCCCAAGAGATCGCCGAGGCCAACCATTTGCCCTGCATTTATCTCGTGGACAGCGGCGGGGCGAACCTGCCGAACCAAGACGAGGTGTTCCCCGACCGCGACCACTTTGGCCGGATTTTTTTCAACCAAGCGCAGATGTCGGCCAAAGGCATCGCACAGATCGCCGTCGTCATGGGATCGTGCACCGCAGGCGGCGCCTATGTACCCGCGATGTCGGACGTGACGATCATCGTCAAAGAGCAGGGCACGATTTTCCTTGCAGGTCCACCGCTCGTCAAGGCCGCGACGGGCGAGGTGGTGACCGCCGAGGCGCTAGGCGGCGGCGATGTTCATACGCGGTTATCCGGTGTGGCGGATTATCTGGCCGAGGATGACGCGCATGCGCTGGCCTTGGCCCGGCAAGCTGTCGGATCGCTGGGGCGTACTCCATCAAAACCGGTCCTCGATTTTGATCCCCCCGCCTATGATCCGGCCGAGATTTTGGGCGTTGTTCCTGCCGATCTGCGCACACCTTATGATGTGCGTGAAGTCATCGCACGTGTCGTGGATGGCAGCGAATTTGATGAGTTTAAGGCCCGCTATGGCACGACCCTCGTGTGCGGGTTCGCGCGGATATGCGGCATCGATGTGGGCATCATCGGCAACAACGGTGTGCTATTTTCCGAGGCTGCATTAAAAGGTGCTCATTTCGTGCAACTGTGTTCTCAGCGTAAAATTCCTCTGGTATTTTTGCAAAACATCACCGGCTTTATGGTGGGAGAGAAGTACGAAAGCGGCGGTATCGCGAAAGATGGGGCCAAGCTGGTGACCGCCGTGGCGACCACCTCAGTGCCCAAGATAACCATGTTGATCGGTGGGTCGTTCGGGGCCGGAAATTACGGGATGTGTGGCCGCGCCTATGACCCTCGGTTTTTGTGGACATGGCCCAACAGCCGCATCTCTGTGATGGGCGGCGAGCAGGCGGCGGGGGTGTTGGCGACGGTCAAACGCGACGGGCTGGAGCGCAAAGGCGAGAGCTGGTCGGCGGACGAGGAAGCGGCATTCAAACAGCCCACCATCGACATGTTCGAGGCGCAATCGCACCCGCTATATGCCACAGCGCGTCTGTGGGACGACGGTATCATCGACCCGCGCAAATCCCGCGATGTGCTGGGCCTTTCGCTGGCCGCCAGTTTGAATGCCCCAATAGAGGACACGGCCTTTGGCGTGTTTCGGATGTGAGGGATGGGCGCATGATCTCTAAACTTCTCATCGCAAACCGTGGTGAAATCGCCTGTCGTGTGATCGCAACCGCCCGCCGTTTGGGCATCGCGACGGTTGCTGTCTATTCCGATGCGGATGTGGGCGCGCGCCATGTCGCAATGGCTGACGAGGCGGTGCGCATTGGCCCCCCTGCGGCGGCGGACAGTTATTTGCAAGGTGCGCGCATTATCGAGGCAGCGCTGGCGACGGGCGCGCAGACTATTCATCCCGGCTATGGCTTTTTGTCTGAGAACCCTAAGTTCGTGGAGGCCGTGGAAGCGGCGGGCCTGATTTTTGTCGGTCCACCAGCCTCAGCGATCCGCGCGATGGGTCTCAAGGATGCGGCCAAGGCGCTGATGATTGAGGCCGGTGTGCCCGTGGTGCCGGGATATCACGGTGCCGAGCAAGACCCCGCTTTTCTGGCGCGTGAGGCCGAAAAAATCGGCTATCCGGTGATGATTAAGGCCCGCGCCGGTGGCGGTGGCAAAGGAATGCGGTTGGTTGAACGGGCGCAGGATTTCGCCGCTGCTTTGGAAGGTGCGCAGCGCGAGGGGCAGGCCAGCTTTGGTGATCCCACCTGCTTGATTGAGAAGTTCATTCAAAACCCGCGTCACATCGAAATTCAGGTGTTTGGTGATGCCCATGGCACTGTGGTGCATCTGTTTGAACGCGATTGTTCGCTGCAACGCCGCCATCAAAAGGTGATCGAAGAAGCCCCCGCGCCAGGCATGACCGCAGAGGTGCGTGCCGCGATGGGCCAAGCGGCTGTCGAGGCCGCGAAGGCTATTGGCTACACAGGTGCAGGCACTGTCGAGTTTATCGTCGATGGCTCTGGCCCGCTGCGCAGTGATGGGTTTTGGTTCATGGAAATGAACACGCGGTTGCAGGTCGAACACCCGGTGTCCGAGGCGATCACCGGGCTGGATTTCGTCGAGCTGCAATTGCGCGTGGCGGCGGGTGATGCTTTGCCCGTGACGCAATCTGATCTCCGGATCACCGGGCATGCGTTCGAGGCGCGGGTCTATGCCGAAGACGTGCCAAAGGGGTTTTTGCCCGCGACCGGCACGCTAGAGCATTTATCTTTCCCGCTTGGGACAGCCTTTGCCAACGGGCCCATGCGCATCGACAGTGGAGTACGGCAGGGTGATACCATTAGTCCGTGGTATGATCCGATGATCGCCAAAGTGGTTGTCCATGGTTCCACCCGCGCTGCTGCTTTGGCGCAGCTGACTGCGACTTTGGCCGGGTGTCATGTGGCGGGCAGTGTGACGAACCTAGCGTTTCTCCATGCGCTGGCCCGTGATCCTGACTTTGCCGCTGGAGACGTCAACACGGGGCTGATCGCCCGCAAGCGAGAGGGTTTAACCACACAAATACCGCCATCGCCGCAGGTAACTGGACTAGCTGCCTATGTCGCTTTGGGGTTGGACGCGGATGTGGCGACAGCGCCTTGGACGGCTTTGCGCGGATGGCGCGCATGGGGGCAGGCGGGCGCTGTGGCGGTTCTGGGCGGGCGCGAGATTGCAGTGACATTCGCGGGCGAAGACCGGTTTGAGATCGACGGCGTTGGCATGACGATTGCGACCACTTCAGACGGGTTTCGCGTGGATGGCCAACGTCTGGTGGCTGTGCGCACATCAGACGCAGTGACGGTATTCGACAATGGGGCCACGCATGTTTTTGACATCACCGACCCGCTGGCTGCCAGCGGGGATGCTGTGGGCGGGGACGCGATCACAGCACCCATGCCCGGTTTGGTGAAATCTGTGGCCGCACAGATCGGGCAATCGGTCACCGCAGGCGAGGCGCTGATGGTGTTAGAGGCGATGAAGATGGAGCACACGCTGCGCGCGCCACGTGACGGGGTGATTGCCGAGGTTATGGCCAGTGTCAGTGATCAAGTGAGCGACGGTGCCCTTTTGATCGCTTTGGAGCCGGAGACGTGACCCGACACGCTACGATTTTTGAGATGGCGCCGCGTGATGGCTTGCAAAACGAAAAGGCCGTGATCGCGACCCGCGATAAAATCCGGCTGGTTGATTTGTTGTCCCAGACCGGCCTGCGCAAGATTGAGGTGGCCAGCTTCGTCAGCCCCAAGTGGGTGCCGCAGATGGCGGATGCCACCGCAGTTCTGGCGGGCATCACCCGCAATCCCGGTGTCAGCTACGCCGCCCTAACACCGAACATGCGTGGGTTTGAGGGCGCGATCACAGCCCATGCAGATGAAATAGCCGTTTTTGCCAGCGCGTCGGAAGGGTTCTCACAGGCGAATATCAACTGCTCCATAGACGAAAGCCTTGCCCGATTTGCACCCGTGCTCGCCGCCGCCCGCGCGGCATCCATCCCCGTCCGCGGCTATGTGTCTTGCGTGACCGATTGCCCCTACGATGGCCCGACGCCGCCTGCCGATGTGGCCCGCGTTGTACAGGCTTTGGCCGATTTGGGCTGCTACGAGGTGTCATTGGGCGACACGTTGGGCCATGCGACGCCGCAGACGATCTCGACGATGCTTGATGCGGTCGTGCCATTGGGTGTGCCACTGGCGGGGCATTTTCACGACACGCGGGGCCGCGCTTTGGAGAATATCGCGGTCGCTTTGGAGAACGGGATCTCCGTGTTTGATGCATCTGTGGGCGGTTTGGGGGGGTGCCCCTACGCGCCGGGCGCTGCGGGCAACGTGACCACGGAGGCCGTCGTCGATATGCTAGAGGCGCGCGGGGTCGAAACAGGTATAAACCGTGCCGCGCTGGCGCGTGCGGCCGATTTCGCGTGCTCACTGGTGGGAGGAAAGACGTGACATATCAAACGATTGATCTGCAACTGGATGAACGCGGCGTGTTGTCCCTGACCCTGAACCGCCCGGACAAGCGCAACGCGATGTCAGCGCAGATGATTGACGAGCTGACCCATGTTGCGCGGCATCTTCCCGCAGGCACCCGCGTTGTTGTGCTGTCCGGTACAGGGTCCGTATTCTGCGCGGGCGGCGATCTTGGGTGGATGCGCGACCAAATGGCGGCTGATCGCGGGACACGGATCGCAGGCGCACGGCAGTTGGCGCAAATGCTGGGCGCGCTGAATATCTTGCCCGTACCACTGATCGGTAAACTGCAGGGTGCGGCGATGGGCGGCGGCGTGGGGCTCGCTTGCATCTGTGACGTGGCCATCGCGGCTGACGATTGCACCTTTGGCCTGACCGAGACACGGCTGGGACTTATCCCCGCGACCATCGGACCCTATGTGTTGGCCCGTTTGGGCGAGGGCCATGCCCGCCGCGTGTTCATGTCCGCGCGGCTGTTCAAAGCGCCGGAAGCTGCCGATTTGGGGATCATCGCGCGCGCTGTGCCATTGGCTGCTTTGGACGCCGCGATCGAGGCCGAAGTCTTGCCGTATCTGTCCGCAGCCCCCGGCGCGGTCGCTGCCGCGAAGGCATTGGCCCGCACCCTAGGACCGCCGATCACGCCCGAGGATATAGAGGCCAGCGTCACCGCACTGGCGGATATTTGGGAAGGGGCGGAGGCCCAAGAAGGCGTCGCGGCGTTCTTTGAAAAACGCGCACCGGACTGGCAGCGGTAGCACTAACGCCCGAGCATCGCGGCAATGATCTGGCGTTGAATGTCGGATGTTCCGCCCAAGATCACCCCGCCCATCGCATCGCGCAGATCACGCGCCGGGTCAGCCTCGAAATAATATCCCGCCCCGCCCATGGTGCGCAAAGCGTCGATGGAGGATGCCAGAAGCGCCTCGGATATATGCAGCTTGGTCAGCGCCGCCTGTGCAGCCGTGCTGCGCTGTTGGTCCATCTGCCACGCGCCGCGCAGTTGCATCAACCACGTGGTCTCATAACGCAGGCGCATATCTGCGATGCGGTTTGACACCGACTGGTGCGTGTTGATCGGCACGCCCCCGGACGTCCGGCTGCGCGCATGGGCAACGCATTGATCTAATTGCCGTTTCATGCCGCCCACATGGCCTGCAAAGATCATTTGCCGTTCCCATTCGGATGCGCGCCCAAAGATCGCACGCCCGGCCCCTTCCGCACCCAAACGTGCAGACGCGGGGAGCCGGACGTTGTCGAATGTCAGACGGCCCGTGGGGATGCTGCGCAATCCGGCCTTATCCACATGCCCCCCTCGCGTGGCGCCGCGCAGGGACATATCGACGAGGAATGCGCTGATCCCCCACGCGCCCTTTTCAGGTGCCGTACTCGCAAAAACGAGGGCCACATCGCACAAGGGGGCCAGCCCTACGTAGATTTTCTCGCCGTTCAGGATGTAGTCATCGCCGTCCGCGCGCGCGGTGGTATTCAGCGTCATCGCGTCAGACCCGGCGGTGGCCTCGGTCACGCCGTCCGATCCGATGATCCGCCCTGCGATCAGGTCGGGGATATAGCGCTGGCATTGCTCAAGCGTGCCAAATTCGACGATGGGTTGGATCACCGTCCACATTTTGGCCCCGATGGCGAGCAGCAGCCCGTTATGCACGCAGCCCTCGCCAAATCCATGAAGGGCAGCGGCACATGTGACGATGCCCTGCGCCGCGCCGTCAAAATCCTGAGGTGCCGCCAGCCCCAGAATGCCGGTATCTGCTATCTGCTGCCAAATCCCGCGCCATTCGTTGAGATCGAGGTGACCAGAGGCATCCTGCGCGGCCAGCGTGCCCAGATCGAGCGCCTTTGCCCGCTCGGCATAGGTCGTTTGAAGCGCGGTTTGTGTGTCGCTGAGGTCAAACCCGATCATGATGTCTCGCCTCGTTCTGCGCGGCCCAACTCTTGGGTCAGGCGCGTGGTCCATTCAAAAATGGCGTCGCGGTTGGTTTGCAGATCGAGATGATCGTAATCTAAAGGCTCGAAGCCTGCCTTCGGGCAAGTTTCCACCAGCCAACTGCCCGGTTCGCCTAAAGCGCGGCCCTGTCGCGACAAAAGCACTGTCACCGCGCCATCGTACCGCTGGGGGGTGTGGCGCAGCAACATTTTGCGAAACAGATTGCCCGTATGTGCCTCGCGCGCCTGCCTGTCGTTGGGGGCCAGCCGCAATTTCAGCCCGGCACGCAGGCGGCGCAGATCAGACAGGGCGACGGTGGCCGCGATCTGGGTGCGTGTTTTCAGCCGCTCGAACCCGCTGCGTTTGGGGTTTGTCTCCAGCAGATACCCCGTGCTCCACGAAGGGTCGACGAGGAAGACGAAGGCGACCTCATCGCCTTGGGCTGCCAATATGCGCGCCAATTCGACCGCAACCACGGCCCCGATGGAATATCCGCCGATGAAATAAGGGCCTGTGGGCCTGATCGTTTTCAGCCGCTCGGCAATGTCGCGTGCCATGGCTGGCACATCGGGTGGCAAGGGGGCCGCCGTTTGATAGGGGGCATATTGGAACGCCAGCGCCCGACCGGGGCCCAATGTGCTGGCCAAATGCGCGCAGACCTGTGTGCTGCCGTGGATCATCACCAGATGGCCATCGCGGGCTTGCGGGCGAATGATCTGCATCAAATCCGCGTCGAGATGCCCAGTCAATTGCGCGCCGCGTTGCTCGATAAGATCGCAGAGTGCGGCCAATTTGGGGGATGAGAAAACCTCATGCGGCGCAAAATGCAGGCCCGTCCCTGCTGCCGCAACCGACAGGCGCATGGCTTTGAGGGAATCGCCACCGAGATCGAAGAAGTCATCGTCGAGGCTGATGGCGTCTTGTCCAAGGATGCTAGTCCAAAGGGCGGCCAGTTTTCGGGCGACAAAGGACGCAGGCTGGCTGGTCGTCGCATCGCGGGCTTGTGGCCTTTGATCTGTGGCACGTTTTGCGACTTCGGTTCGGTCGATTTTTCCGTTTGGCAATTGAGGGAGTGCGTCTAGCGCGGTGATTGCGGAAAGATGCAGAAACGCAGGGAGTTGTCCGTTCACCCGTGCGCGCAAGTCATTGGTTTCGCTGGGCCGGGCGAGCGTGATGGCGGCGACGAGCATATCTGACTGATGCGCGTCACGGACCACGCAGGCTTGATCGACCTCAGGCTGTTGGCGCAGCACGCTTTCGATTTCGGCAGGCTCGACCCTGTGCCCGCGAATTTTGATCTGATCGTCGATCCGGCCCAAAAACACGATGTTGCCCTTCGCGTCACAAACCCCGAGGTCGCCGGTGCGGTAAGCGGTGATTGCCCCTGACGGGCCATAATGGCGCAGTACTGCATGCGTCTTGGCCACATCATTCAGGTATCCGGCAAAAACGCCCGGACCTGAGATCACTAGCTCGCCTGTCACGCCGTTTGGCAGCTCTGCGCCATCGGGGTCGGTGATGATCATACGCGTGCCGTCGGGGGCTTGACCTATGGGCACCAGGCCACCCTGATGCGCCGTGGCGTTATAAGCCGCGCACCAGACCGTCGCTTCGGTGGGGCCGTATTCGTTGTAGATCTGGCAGGCGGGCAGCGCGGACCCGTGCTCTGCGATCACATCACCTGTCAGCACATCGCCCGCGAGGATCACACAGCGCAGTGAGGTCAGTGCCGCAGGGGCATTCGCGCTCAGGATCAGGCGGTAAAGGTCCGGCAGGCATAACAGATGGTCAACGCCCGTGACCGCGATCAACTGGCCGATGCCTTTAGGGTCTTGCGAGAGACCGGGGTCTGAAACGACCAAAGTGCCCCCCGTGGTCAGCGCCCAATAGAGCCCCACGACCGAGCTATCGGCAGAAAAGGACGACAGTATAAGGAAGGCTGCCGGGGCACCGGGGTAGATGGTTTGCCGCGCTTGGGTAGAATAGGCAAGGTTGGCGTGGGTGATCATCACCCCCTTGGGCTGGCCCGTCGATCCCGATGTGAACAGGACATAGGCCAGGTCTTGATCGTCAATTGCGGGCGGATCAAAGGCCGCTGCGACGGGTACATCGTCCGTGTGAACACATCTATGGCCCGCAAACTGCGCCTTATGGCCAGTATCCGTTACCAAAACCTTGGGATCTACGGCCCCGATGATCTGGTCCAGACGGGCCTGCGGATAGTCCAGATCGAGCGGCACATAGGCCGCCCCCGCCCGCATCACCCCGACCATACCAATCACCGCCTGCACTCCGCGTGTGGCCGCGACCGGCACGATATCCCCCGCCGTGACGCCTGCCTTGACCAACGCCGCAGCGAGAGTGTCGGCTGCGGTGATGAGGTCCGCATACGACATCTCCACCCCGCCGCTGATGACTGCTGTGGCGTCGGGCGTCACATGGGCCATTTGGGCGATGAGGTCGGGTATTTTGGGGGCCGCAGGATAGGCGTCCGGCCCGTCAAAACCGCGTTGTGCGAGATGGGCCACGGGGACCGTTGGCTGGCGCACGGCCTGCGCGAGCATATGCAAGAAATCCTGCGCAAATGCCGTCACACCCGCACCATCAAACCGTGCGGGGTCGTGATAGATGTCGAGAGACGGCGCATCACCGGGCAGATAGGCCAGCGTCAACGGCTCGTCAGAGGCTGCGACAATGTCCAAAGCCCCAAGCGACGGGCCGTTTGTTTTCGCAAGATCGGGCAAGCCCTCGTAGACAAAGATCGCCTCAAACATATTCCGCCCAGACCGCAGATCGCTTTGCGACAAGACATCGCTCAGGGGCAGCTGCGCATGGGCGCTATGGCGCTGCAACATCGCGGCAAAATCTGTCAGATAAGCCGTGGTCGTCACCAAAGGGTCGATCTGCGCGCGCACGGGGTGGGTCATCACATAGGCGCCCACGGCGTGTTCGATGCCGTCGACCTGCGCGGGCCGCCCGCTTGATGACAGGCCAAACACCACATCATCGCCCGCGCCGTACCGCCGGAGACACAGCGCAAACAGTGCCGACAGCAGGGCCGGATAGGTGATGCGCAGGCCACGTGCGTAATCCTGTGCATCCCGTGCCAATTGAGGCGGGACGGCAACGCGGGTGATCGTTTGTGCAGCATCTGGGGTGTCAGGCGGCACCGGGCCAAACGACAGGCGCCGGACGGGCGGGACACCGGCCAGATAGCTATTCCAGAACACAGTGTCGACGGTTTTGTCCCGGCGTTTCTGCCAGCCCAGATAGCGTTTCAGAGCGGCATCCTCTGGCGGGGTCGCCCCCGAAATTCGCGCCAAAACCTCGCCGATCAGCACCCCCGCAGACCAGCCGTCCGCGAGCAAATGATGCACCGTCCACACGACCAAATGCCGCGCAGGGTCCAGCTTAATGATCTGGGCCGCCATCAAAGGCGGGCGTTCGAGGTCAAACCGGCGGCACCGCTCTGCCGCTATCAGCTGGGCTTTGCGCGTTTTCTGGGCGGCGCTGTCGGCATCGGTCCAATCGTCGTGCTGCACTGGCAGGCTCGGGGCCGTGTGGATCGCTTGCACTGGTGTTTTGATGTCGCGCCAGATGAAGCCCGCGCGCAGGGCGGGATGGGCGAGGGTCGTGGCGAGCAGGGCGCGCTCTATCTGGTCGGCTCCTGCGTTTTCGATCTCGAACGCGATGACGCCGACATAGGTGCCGGGGCGCGTATCGCCGCGCAGCAGATCAAGCAACATGCCCGATTGCGCAGGCGTCAGGGGAAGTAGCTCGTCTATCGCAGCCCGACCCACGGCATTCACAGCGCTATACCATCCGCGCGAGCGCGGTTTCCAAAGCGGCGGCATCTTCCGCGTCGAGATCGAGAAGCGAACCCGCGTCGTCGTCCGCCTCGGTTACCATAGGTGTGTCAATACGCACGGCCAAATCACGGATCGTTTGGTGCTGGAACACCGCTGTTGGCTCTAGCGTCAGGCCAGATTTGCGGGCCTCTGTGCTGATCTGGATCGCGGCAATGGAATCGCCGCCCATGTCATAGAAATTTGAAGTCACCCCAACCGTGCCCAACCCCAAGACCTGCGCGAATATCCCTACGAGCAGCCGTTCCATATCGGTCTCTGGCGGGGTGGCGGGCAGGTCATCGACACGGGCGATACGCCCGCGCGGGATCGGCAAGGCGGCAGTGTCGATCTTGCCGTTTGACGTCAGCGGCAGTTGCGGCAGCCGGATGATGTGACCGGGCACAGCCTCACGCGGAAGCTGTGTGCGCAGATGATGCAAAACCTCGGCGTCCGTCACCGGCGCGCTCTCAACGATATAGGCCGCGAGCGCTGGGGTTTGGCGCGGCGTCACCGGGCCGTCATAGCCGATCTGGCGCATCAGGTCGCCGATTTTGCTGTCGTCGATGTCATCGTCCAACTCGGCCATAGCTTCGCTGCGGGTCTTGTGCCCCAAGCGCACGTCCCAGCTGTAAGGCAGCGCATAATTGTGAAACTGCTCGCGTTTCTTGTGCACATAGATGCCTAGATCATTGATCACGCAATTGGTCGAGCGCCCCGTGTCACTGGGTCTGCGCCACGGCGATTTGGCGGCGAGATAGGCGTAAATTTCGCTGACCGGCACGTCGAGATAGCGGTAGATATCAATGAACGTCACGCGCCCCAGCAGATCGTCGTCAATATAGGCGGCCGTGTCCAGCTCGCGGGCAACGGCGTCATCCACCGCGTGGTAGGCGCGGCGCGCATCCTGCACCATGGTGTCGATGGCGTTGGGGTCGGGCGTGCCGATGGCAAAGAAATCTGTGGTCAACCGGGTCTCAAAAAACTGCCCGCGCGACAGGCCCGTGACGATCGCGGGGATGCCTTCGTCGCGCGCCACCTTCAATGACAGCGCATAGACGGTTTTGAAGCAGCCCTGACAGACATTGGAAAACCGCTCGAGCGAATCCTTGAAAATCGCGTTCATCGAGGCAGTGGTCAAGAATCGGTGATCCAGCCCCAAGTCGGCGGTCATGGTGCGGATGTTGTCCTTGGCCTCGTCCGAGATGAACCCATTGTCGAGTGTCAGCACCAGAACGTCCTTGGTGATCTCGGCCAAGCGGTACATCGCATAACCGCTGTCTTTGCCCCCAGATAGCAGCATTATCGCGTCGTAGTGTCCGCGCTTGGCTGTCTTCGCCTGCGCCAGTTGGTCGTGTAGCGCATCGGGTGTTTTGAAATAGACATCCGCGCGGTCTTTGATTGCTTCGTAATCGTGGCAAATCTGGCAAATGCCGCCGTCATCAATGCCCGCGTCGGGGTGTTCGCTCGACAAGCCGCAACGAAGACAATGCTGTGCCTCATGCGGTGCATCTGGGTCGATCATATGGACCGCCGCGTCGCTGATCCCCTCGACTGCCAGAAGGGCGCCAGTGATTTCAGCCGCCTCGACCCGCACGCCCGACAGCTTCAACTGCGCATCGGCGCGCCCGAGATAGGCGATCTGGCCGCCCGCCGTCATCCGCGCCCGGTCGCCGGACATATAAAGACTTTCGCCCGCTGTCTCAGGGTCCGCGATAAACCGGGCGGCAGTCATCGCAGGTTGACCGTAATACCCCGTGGCCAAACGCGGCCCCCCGATGGCCAGCTCGCCTGCGACCCCACGTGGGACGGGGCGGCCAGCACCGTCTAAAATGGTCAGCCGCACATCATCTGCGGGGCGGCCAATTGGAACGGTTGCCCCGATGTCATGCGCAGGATCAAAGCGGTGGATCATGCAGCCCACGGTCGCCTCTGTGGGTCCATATTCGTTGGCGATGGTCAGATGCGACCCAAGCTGCGTTAGAGTGTTGCGGCATAGCTGCGTGCTCAGCGCCTCGCCCCCGACGATCAGCGTTCCAATCCGAGACACCCTTTGGCCCGCCTGCACCGCCAAGGCCAAATGCGCGGGTGTCAGTTTCACCACATCGACCGCGTCGTCGGCAAAGACTTCAAGAATGCTCAAATCCGTGCCGTCCGCTGGTTCGGGGTAGATGTGGACCGCGCCGCCAGTTGTGAGCGGCGTGAAGATAGATGTGAGCGTCAGATCGAACCCAATTGCGGTGCAAAGCGGGTAGGATTTCGGCCCCTCAGACCCATAGGACACCGCCGCCCATGTGATATATCGCGCAAAGGCGTCATGGCCGATTTCCACGCCCTTGGGGGTTCCTGTAGACCCTGATGTGAAAATAGCATAGCAATTTCCAGTGTGCGTAACGGCTGACACTGGACCGTCTTGGCCAAGCGTAGTCATCCGGATGACGTGCTGACCTTGCGGGGCTACCGCGTATGTTTGATCATCGACCAAGACGACCTGCGGCGAAAGTTGATCCAAAATTGCGGTCAGGCGCGCGGGGGGCGTGTCTGATGGGATCGGCACAAAGAACCCGCCCGCTTTCCAAACCGCGATCATTGCAACGACGGTTTCGACACGGCGGCTGGCAAAAAGCGCCACCGCGTGGCCGGGCAGGACGCCAGCCTGCGCCAACCCTGCGGCGTAGCGGTCTGACAGCGCGTTTACATCGCTATAGGACAGCCTCTTTGCGCCCTGGACGAGGGCCGTGGCGTCAGGGGTCTGGGCTGCTTTTGCCTTGAACTGCGCGAGCACGGTTTGAGGGGGGGGCGTGAGTGTGCCAAGGGCGGTTGAGGCCTGCGCGTCACCCCGTTCCACCATTGGCAGATGCGAAAACGGTATGTCGGGCGATGCGATAGCGCTCGTTAAAAACATCGCGAACTGATCAGCAATCGCCTGCGCGTCATGCTGCGCAAAGACGTCTGATTTGATGTCCAGCTCTAGGATCAGCGTGCCTGTGCCGTTGAAGTCATGCACATGCAGTCGCAGGTCTTGGCCGCGATCGTGGTGGCCTGCGTGCAGCCATGTGACCTCGGTCTCTGTCCCTGCCAGCGGCGCGAACCGGGTCGGGATGTAATTCAACGCGGCATCGGTGTTTTGAACCGGGGCGTGGGCAATTACGCCGGGTTGGGCGTGTTTCATCCACCCCATGATGGCGCTCTGCGCAGGCTTGAACTGGCTAGCCAAACTGGCATCCGGTGCGACATTCATCGACAACGGCAGCATTTCGATCAGCAGGCCTACGGTGCGCTTGTCTGTCTCGCTGCGACGGTTGTGGGCCGGTGTGGCGAGTGTGATGATCTCGGCGTCTTTGACCCGCATCAAGAACGCGGCAAACAGCGTGCTGAGCAGCGTAAATCGCGACAGGTCCGCGCCAAAGCTGCGAAACCGCGCGTCTTGGCTCAGCGCGTCCAATGCGGCCATGTCGTCGGACGTAAAACCGACCTGAACCCGGCGGGAGGCGGTAGCCTGTGCGTCGGTCCTATGGCCGTAAAGCGGGCCTGCTACGGGCGCACGGTCTGTCGCTGCGGCCCAATAGGCCGTCGTTTCATCCGGTAGTGCGCGGGTTTGGGCCGCAGTATAGGTCCGGTATTCTGGGCGATCTGCTGCCGCGTGATCCGCATAGGCGTCGATGATCCGTTGCCAGATCAACGCACCTGATCCCGCATCCGTGGCGATGTGGTGAATGTTGAGGGCAAACACCCAAGTGTTGCCCCCCAGCTTGATCAGATGCGCCCGCCAGACGCCTTGGCTTAGGTCAAATGGGCGGGCGATGTCGGCGTCGATCACATGGCTCAGGCGGGTTTCGGCGTCTAGGTCTGCACTCAGGTCCAGAACTGTCAGGCCGTCCTGCGATCTGTCCGCGCATTGCACAGGCACGCCGTTTTCATCCCAAATTCGCAACCGCATGGCGTCGGTTTGGGCGATCATGCTGCCAAAGGCGGATGCAAACCGCTCGGCATCCAATGCGCCGCGCAAGTCGATCCGCCAGACCATGTTATAAAGCGGGCTATCCGGGATCAGCGCTTGGCCACGCCAAATCTGCTCTTGGCTGGCGGTGAGGGGAAATGTCGCATCCGCGTTCATTTTGCGCCGCCCATCGCATAGGCGGTGATCGCGTCAATGCAGACGAAATTCTCTAGCGTCACGTCCTCTGGCGGTATGCGGCCGCCTGTCATACGCTCGACCTCGGCCACCAGCGTCATCACGCCGATGGAATCGATCGCCCCGCTCAACAACAAATCATCACTGGGCCCGACTGGTTGGCCCGCCAGAAACGTGGTTTTGATGTAGTCGGTCAAGCCTGCGCGAAACTGATCCGCTGTCATGGTCATCTCAGACATGATCCACCAACATCTTGCGATCAACCTTCCCGGTCGAGGTTTGCGGAAAACTGTCGAGCACAGTGATGTGGCGCGGAACGGCATAGGCCGGCAGCCTGCGCGCAAGATCTGCGATCATATCACCGGGGGTCACCTTGCGGCCCGGTTTTGCGACCACAAATCCTGCAAGCTCAGCCGTGTCGGCACGCATGATGGTGGCCGCACTTAGCACGCCTTGGCATTGACCCATGGCCAGTTCGACCTCGTCCAACTCGACCCGGTAGCCCCGCACTTTGACCTGTCGATCGATCCGGCCATGGAAATGTAGCGTGCCGTCGGTGTCTTGGCGGGCGATATCGCCGGTGTGGTAATATTTGCGCAACTGACCATCGGTGCCCGCACGCATGGAAAACGCGGATTTGGTCACTTCGGGCGCGCGCCAATAGCCCTGCATCATTGCAGGCGTGCTGATCAGCAATTCCCCTGTGGTGCTGTCAATCAACACATGCGTGTCCGGCAAAGGTTGACCGATGGGAAGCGCGCGGTCGGTGGGCACGTCTTGCGTCCCGTAGGTGTGGGCTGTCACTTGGTTCAACTCGGTCGGCCCATAGCTGTTGGACAGGGTGATACCGGGCAGCGCCTCGCGCAGCGCATTGGCCAGAGACGGAGGCATGACATCGCCCGCATGCGCTATCAGCCGAAGCGCATGCAAATCGCGCGTGTCCAAAGCACCCGCCCGCAGCATCTGCGTCAGGGCATAGGGCACGGCGTAGAGGGTCGTGATCTGTTCCGCCTCCAGCAGTGCTGTCAGGCTTGCAGGCATCATTGCCACGGCCTCGGGCACCAGCACAACCGTCGCGCCGCGCGACAGGCCCGCGAACATCTCGAACGTGCTCATGTCAAAATGCAGCGGCGTCAGGGCGGCCATCCGGTCGCTTGGTCTGAAATCATAAAGAGCGGCGCAGGCGTCGGCATAGGCGAGAGCGGAGGCGTGGGTGTGGACAATCCCCTTTGGTGTGCCCGTCGATCCTGAGGTGAAGAGGATATAGGCGGTGTCGTCGGGTGATCTGTCCGCGTTTGCGGGGGTGTTTGTGCCTGCCAAGACTGTTTGCAAATTATCCGCAGCGCCCGGCGCGTCCAAGAGCAAGCGGGTGTCTGGCAGCGCGGCACGCAACGCAGGCCCATGCCGCACCAAGGCCTGTCCAACAATGATCATCGGCAGATCACAAATCGTCGCAATCTGCGTCACCCGCGCAATGGGGGCCTTTGGGTCAATCGGCACATAGCCAGCCCCCGATGCCAAAACGCCAAAGACGACAGCGGGCAGGTCGATGGATTTGTGCATGTAGATGCCGACCAAATCCCCCCGCCCAATGCCTTGGGCGTTAAGCCATCCGGCGAGGGCACGGGCGCGCGTCGATACCTCAGCGGTGGTCAGGCTGGCCCCCGCACAGCGCACAGCCTCAGAGACAGGGTCTTGCCTGTCAAACAATGCGCTGTCGAGCAAACGGGGCATGTTACGCCTCGCTCTGCTGGAGAGACTGTTGGAAATAGTAGATCGCACCCGTGCTGCGTTCGAACAACCACACGCCTGCCAGCAAGATCAGTGCTACCGAGCCTACCTTGAGGGCCAAGAACGGATAGGCGCTCCAGCGACGCAGCAAGAACAGAACCGGGAACAGCACGAGGATGATCGCAATCTGGCCTATCTCGACCCCGATGTTGAACGCCGCAAGGCCCACGATCTGCGAATAGGGCAGCAGACCCAGCGGTTCGAGCACATTGGCGAACCCAAAGCCGTGGAAGATGCCAAACGCGAACACCAGCCACAGCGAATGCCGGTGATACTTGGGGAACATATTCATCAGGGCCACGATGATGATCGAGGCCGCAATCACCCATTCCACAAAGCTGGTGTTCAGGCGCACAATATCCAACGCCGACAGCGACAGCGTGATGGAATGCGACACCGTGAATACGGTCGCGATTTTCACGACTGTCCACAGGGCAGACCGAAAACTATCGACGGGCAACCACGTGTTTTCGTGGCGCAGCAAAACGGCGGGCAGCAGCAGGGCGACCAAGAACACGACGTGATCAAACCCGAACCAGATGTGCATGATGCCGTGGATGATGAAATCTTTGAAAATCTTACCAGTTGGCTCGCCCACGAGGCTCAGCGGTTGGGTATTCTGCCCCGGCTCGAAGACGATCGAGATATAGCTCTCGTTGCCCTCTAGCCCGGTGCGCGTATTGCTCTCGATAATCGCAAACCCCAGATGACCGGGCGAGGCTTCGTCAAAGGGGGACACATATGTCACGTCCACGCTGTCGGGCGTGTCCGTCAGCGACGGGATGTCAAAACCGATCTGAGCAAAGGTGCCCTGCGGTGTGTCCAAAAACGCCACGGGCGCCTGCACCAACGGCAAATCGCGTCCCTCATGGGTGATCGTCAGTGTATCGTTGAAAAACGCGAAAATAGCGTCCGCGTTGGCTGTGACCTCGTCTTGCGATATGGCACCGTCGGCATCATCGTCAATGTCGAGGATCAAGCCCAAGTCGGGCAACGTCGCCTCGACCCGGCCGCTCAGCGAGGTGTCTGTGACGTTAAAGAACAGGTAGCTTTCGTTTTGGCGGTGCGCGTGGGCCGTAGACGCCGTTATCCAAAACAGCGCGAGGGCCAAGCTCAAAAGTCGTATGAAAATTCTATTCATTTTAAATACCCCATTCTGTCACAACTGAAGGTTTTACCATTCTATGAAACTAGATACGTCATGAAACCGTGGGATGGTTCAGAGTTTGGTCATTTATTTTAATAAATCCGTTCTCAAATGTGTAAAATCGAGTGAAAGCTCTTAAAAATTGGCGGCTGAGACAGATATGGCGAAACTCCCATCCCTTCCCGATCCTCTACAAACCCAGCTTTCTAAGGCGATTGTTGACAAAACCGTCGCTGAGTTCGCGAAAAGCTGGCTTAAAAATGATGCGGATCAGGCCGCGCCTGAGCAGGCGCAGAATATTCGTCATGCATTGGCCGCCGTTGCGCGGATCTCGGGTGATATGGTGGCCCTAAAATCCCACGCCTGTCAAACGCTGGCGGGTGCGGGCATTTCCGCCACGCCAATCACTGGCCCCGAAGACACGGGCGCGCTGCAGTATCAGATGGTCACGATCCAGCTGTCTGCTGCTGATATCGCGCGGGCTGTGGATGTGTTGGGCGGGCTTGGGTTTGTGCCGCCTTGGCCCGTGACCGCTGGCCGCGCCGCAGCGCTCGCCCGATATGAAAACACCCTGCATTTGGTGCGCTATGACGACGAAACCACGCGGATCGCCCTGCACTTTGCCCCACAAACCAAACTGCCATTGCCCACCGCTTTGCGCCCCCGGCATGCCGATATCGCCTGCGCCAATCTGCCTGCTTGGGCGGCACCGGGGTATGTCGCTGTGCGGGCCATGCGGTTGATCAAGGAACGGGTGACAGGGTCGCGCACTGCCGCCGCAAACACCGATTTTCTAGGCACGCCAACCGCTATCATCGAGCCGATCTTTGATCTGTTGGGTCTATCGCCCGATCAAACCCTGGTGGATTTGGGCTGCGGGGATGGCCGTATTGTCGTGGCCGCTGCAAAGCGGGGCTGCCGGGCGATAGGGGTAGAATCCAATCCCGACCTCGCGCAATTGGCCAAAAGCGCAATCGCTCAAGCGGGCCTCACGGATCGCGCGCAGATTGTGGTGGGGCAGGCCGAGACGGCGGAT
>CALHAP010000200.1 GCA_937931795.1 uncultured Paracoccaceae bacterium | reverse complement strand
GACATGCCCGGTACGCCGATCAGGCTGACGTTGCGCGACCAAAGCGACCAAAACCCTTACAAAGACCGCAAAAAATCACAACCATCCCGGCTGTCTAAACACATCAAATCCAAGAAGACCTAAGCCGGGGCCAAGGCCGTGTTGCGGGTGATCGTCAGTCCCAAAATGACGATGCCCGCCCCGGCGGCGGCGGCCACCAGCACATGGACATCCATGTTCGCGACCACGATTCCGACCAAGGCCCAGATCACGGCGGCGCCATATTCCGGTGCCGCTTTACGTCGATTCTGAACGATCAACGCGACCAACAACGCGAGGCCAATGCAGGTATAGGCCCAACCCATCTGGTCCATCGCGATCCCGTATCCCGCCGACGTGCTGCCGAGCGAGACAAAGCTGGCAGCGGTCAACCAGCCTGCATAGAGACCGACCGGTGCCTGAAACCACCAGCGGTCAGAATGTGGCGCGCGGATCAATGCGACAACAGCGAACACCATCATCACAAAGATCAGGATGGTCGCCCAGATAGCGCTTTGATTGGCTACCCAGAGCCACGGTGCACCGACGGTTAGACTGATCAGCAACGGCAGTCGCGCGCGGTCCCAATCCGCATCAGCGCCGCGCCTGATCACCCCGAACAGGGCGGAGACGGACAACCATGCATAGATCAACCCCCAGATCGCAAAGGCATAGCCCGCGGGTTGCACGGGTGGGTCAATCTGCGGGATCGGCAGTTGGTTTTCGCTAAAGCCACTGAACGGGCTGGTGAGGGCGGGCGAGACGACAAAAGCCGCAGTGGCGATCAGCGTCAAAATCGAGAGTGCATATTTCATACGTCCTTATACGCATTATTTTGGCAAAAGGTTCCGAAATTCCAGACTTGTATGACGCAAGGGAAACATTCAGCATCAGGCTATTTGGAGGGCAACCATGAAGCGCATCGCGATTTTCATCGACGGCACTTGGAATAGACCGGATGCCGAAAACCCGACCAATGCATTGCGGTTGTCTCGCTGCGTGCGACATCAAGACAGACGTGATGGTGTGGCGCAGCAAGTGATTTATGCAGCCGGTGTCGGTGCGGGCTCGGCCAATACAGCTCTTGGGCGGATTATTGACCGGGCGTTCGGGGGCGGTCTTGGCTGGGGTTTGCTTGGGCTGATGGAGGATACCTATCGCAATCTCGTCTTCGCCTATGAACCCGGTGATGAAATTTACATCTTTGGCTTTTCTCGCGGGGCGTTTGCCGCGCGGTCGCTCGCGGGCCTGATCCGGTCCAGCGGTATTTGCAGGCCCGCTGAATTGCATCGCCTGCCAGAAGCCGTCGAGCGGTATAAATCGGGACGTGAAACCACCCAGCCCTGGACCGATGAGAGCCATGTGTGGCGGGCCGATTTCGCCCCTGACACAGCAACCAGCGCCGCCGAAATGAGATGGCGCGCCAAAGAGCGGCCAGCCCAAACCCCCGTTCAACTCAGCCTGCGCTACCTTGGCGTCTGGGACACGGTGAAAGCACTGGGCGTGCCCGCAAATTTACCTTTTGCCGATATGCTGAACAAACAATACCGGTTTCACAACGCGGCCCTGTCCTCTTCGGTGTGGTCCGCTCGGCACGCGATTGCGATTGACGAGCGCCGCCGTTTCTTTCCGGTCAGCACGTGGTCGAATGTCGAAGATCTAAATCAAGCCGCTGCTGCCGAAAGCTATGCCTTGGGCGGGCCGGAAGACGGACCTGTTCCGCAGCGGTATCAAGAGCAGTGGTTTCCCGGTGTGCATGGGGCCGTCGGCGGAGGTGGGTCGCGGACAGACCTGTCGAGCATCGCCTTGCACTGGATTGCACAAGGTGCGGTCTACGCTGGGCTTGATCTGAATTGGGAGCAATTTGACAGCGAACGCACCCAATTTTCTCCGATGGGAAAACTAGACAACAAATTTGGCCCCGTTGGCCTCGCCGGTTTGTTGCTCAACGGCCTAAAGAAAGATCGCAAGGGCCTAGACGATGTAGAAAATATGTCTCTCTGCGCACTCGACCGGTCGCGTCAAGATTCCGAATACATCCCTGTTGCGGCGATGGGGACCGACGCCAAAGTGCGCGACATGACAGACGGTGATTATACCACGCTCCGCAATTGGCGCATCGTTAATGACGGCTGGCCGACACATGAAATCGACGGGGTGACGCGACCGCGCCATACGCGACCTGCGCCACCCCCAAAGATGATTATTCCAATTCCCCCGCCGGAGTGATCCGCGTCTTCCCCCGCAAATAGGGGTGCAAAGCGGTGGGCAGATCGACCGATCCATCCTCTTGCTGACCGTTTTCCAGCACCGCGATCAAGCACCGCCCGATGGCCACGCCCGATCCGTTGAGCGTGTTCACAAACTGCGGTTTGCCACCCTCGGCGGGTTTGTAGCGCGCGTTCATCCGGCGCGCCTGATAATCGCCCGCCAGCGAGACCGAGCTGATTTCGCGGTAGGCGTTTTGCCCCGGCAACCAGACCTCGATGTCGTGGGTTTTGCGCATGCCGGCCCCCAGATCGCCGGTGCAAAGCACGACGGTGCGGTAGGTCAGGCCCAGTTTTTCGAGGATGTTCTGCGCGCACTCTGTCATCCGCTGATGCTCGGCAGCGCTGTCTTCTGGGCGCACGATCGAAACCATTTCGACCTTTTCAAACTGGTGCTGACGCAGCATACCTGACGTGTCCCGTCCCGCGCTACCCGCCTCGGAGCGGAAGCACAGCGTATGTGCCACATAGCGGCGCGGCAGGTAACTTTCTTCCAAAGTCAATCCGTTGACGATGTTTGTTAATGTGACCTCCGCTGTCGGGATCAACCACCAGCCATTGGTTGTCTGGTAGCTGTCCTCGCCAAACTTCGGCAATTGGCCTGTACCGTACATCATCTCTTCGCGGACCAGCACAGGCGTTGCGGTTTCGGTCAACCCGTGCTCTTCGGTGTGCATGTCGAGCATGAATTGCGCCAGTGCGCGGTGCAGGCGCGCGACGCTGCCTGACAGCAAGACAAAGCGCGAGCCGGAGAGTTTTGCCGCTGTCTCGAAGTCCATTCCGTCCTTGACGCCCGCGATCTCGAAATGTTCGACCGGATCAAACGCAAAGTTCGGGATGGCCCCGTGCTGATGAATTTCGACATTGTCGTTTTCGTCGGCGCCGTCTGGGATGTCGTCGTGCGGCAGGTTTGGCAAGCCCATCAGCAGGTCGGTCAGGCGGGCATCCTCGGCCTTGGCCTCGTCATTAAGTCGGGCAATCTCAGCCTTTTTCTCGCCGACCAGTGCCCGCAAGCGCTCAAACTCGGCATCATCACCACGGCCCTTGGCAGCACCAACTTCTTTGGCGGCTTTGTTCGCCTCGGCTTGTGCTGTCTCGGCCGCCAAAATCTTAGCCCGCCGTGCCTCGTCAATCGCGAGGATTGAGGACGACTGAGGCTCCAGACCACGGCGCGAGAGGGCTGCGTCAAAGGCGGCCGGATTGTCTCTGATGGTGCGGATATCATGCATGAATATCCCTCCCTTGGTCTGGTGAATGTTGGCAGGCGTATGCCGGAATTCAGGCCGTAGGGAAAGGGGGTCTAGCAGATGGCGAGCACGCGGGCTTTGGGGCTGGATTTCAACACGGCGTCGGTCCATTCCGCGACCTTGCTGTCCTCGACCAGTGCGACGATGGACCCGCCGAAACCACCGCCTGTTAACCGGGCAGCGACCGCCCCCGCGTGGCGTGCGTTCTCGACCAGTGCGTCGATGGCGGGTGTCGAAACCTCGTAGTCGGTTGCTTGCGATGCATGGCTGCCATTCATCGCAGCCCCCAGGGCCGCCATATCACCTGCCGCCATCGCCTCCACCGCGTCGCGAACGCGGGCGTTTTCGGTCACCACATGCCGGGCGCGTCCCAGTTGCGGCTGCGGTAGTGCTGTGATTTTGTCCATATCCTCCAGCCCCAGATGGCTCAGCGCGCTGACCCCGAGTGCGGCGCAGGCCGTCTGACATTCGTGGACGCGCAGGGCATAGCCGCTGAGCGCGCCGTCCTCGGTTGCTGCTAACTCGTGGCCTGTGCCAGAATGGACGACGGCGAAGCGGTGGCTTGTCGGCAGCGGGATCGAGCGATGTTTCATGGTCGCCGTATCGAGGAACAGCGCCATGTCGGGCGTGCCGACAGAGATCGCAAAGTGATCGAGGATACCACAGGGCAGGCCGATAAAATCGTTCTCGACCTTTTGTGCATCTGCGGCCAAATGTTCAGGGTCAATCGCGCGCCCCGTCAGTACCGACATCGCGCGCAGGGTCGCGACGAGCAAAGCGGCAGAGCTGGACAGGCCAGAGCCCGCAGGTAGATCGCTCACAGCGGTGATTTGCAGACCCTGTTCGGGGACGTCGCCGCCCAGAAAGCTGGCGATGGCCCCGACAAAATAATCGCTCCAACGGTCCTGTTTGGCATCAGAGATCTGCCGCGTATCACTGCTGTCAGCGGGTCCATCTTCGCCCGGAAACTGGCTGCGCAGGGTGATCTGCCCCGCAGGACCGCCATAGCCGATGGCCAGTGCCGTGCCGATGGGCAAGGGCGATGGCAGGACCAAACCGCCGTTGTAATCGGTGTGCTCGCCCAGCAAATTCACGCGTCCCGGTGCAGAGACAACGCCCGCCGGTGCCACGTCAAACTGGGTCTCGTAGAGCGCGCGGGCGGCAGTTTCTAGCGTGGCGAGGCTCATGTCGGCGTTCCGGATTTATAGTGGTCATCGGGGAGGTCGCGCAGCTGTGCTGCCGCGGTTTCAGGCGTCAGATCACGCTGCGCTTCGGCGAGCATTTCGTAGCCGACCATAAACTTGCGCACTGTCGCGGACCGCAACAGTGGCGGGTAAAAATGCGCGTGCAACTGCCAGTGATCATGGGCGCCGGGGGTGAACGGCGCGCCGTGCCACCCCATCGTGTAGGGAAACTCGGTCTCGAACAGATTGTCGTATTTGATGCAGAGCGCTTGCAGGATTGCCGCGAGGTTTTGGCGCTGTGACGCGCCCAGGTCCGGCATCCGGCGCACATGCGCCTTGGGCATCAGCAAAATCTCATAGGGCCACGTCGCCCAATAGGGCACGACGGCTATCCAGTCGTCGTTTTCGACGACCGTGCGCGCGCCATCCGCGGCCTCGCGGGTCGCGTAGTCCAGCAGCATCTGGCTGCCGCTGGTGGTGTAGTAATCGCGTTGGTGCGCGTCTTCGGTCGCGGCTTCGTTGGGCAGAAAATCCGACGCCCAGATTTGGCCGTGTGGATGGGGATTTGAGCAGCCCATAAGCTGGCCTTTGTTCTCAAACACCGCGACCCAATCGTAGCGCCCGCCGAGTTCTTCGGTTTGCGCGGCCCAGAGGTCGACGACTTTTTCCAGCTCGGCGCGCGGCAGCTCGGCCAGTGTCAGGTCGTGTCGCTCGGAAAAGCAGATCACCCGCGCCATGCCGCGCACGGTTTGCGCGGTGAACAGCGCGTCGTTGCCCGTGACGGGGGCCACCTCATCTTCCAGTAGCGCGGGAAAATCATTGCCGAACGCGAACGGCCCTTTGTAGTCGGGGTTTACCTCGCCGTTGATCCGCGTGTTGCCCGCGCAAAGATAGCATTTGGGATCATGGGGGGGCTTGTCCGAGACCGTGCGTTCCTCTTGGCGGCCCTGCCAAGGGCGTTTGTTGCGGTGGGGCGAGACAAGGACCCATTCGCCGATCAACGGGTTGTAGCGGCGGTGCGGGACGTCTTCGAGGTTTGGGGCGTCGGACATGAAGGTCGCCTTCTATTGGTCTGTTTTGACAGCAAAATTCCATGCGTCACGCACGATGCCGTCGATGTTGCTGTAGCGCGCTTGCCAGCCGAGAATTTCGTTGGCCCGACCTGCATCGGCGACGAGGATCGCAGGGTCACCTTCGCGGCGCGCCTCTTCAACCACGGGAAAATCCTTGCCTGCCATCTTGCGGACAGCATCAATCACTTCGCGCACCGAATTGCCGCGCCCGGTGCCGAGGTTCATCGCTTGGAAGCCCACTTCGTTATGCTTCAACAAGTAGTCAATCGCGGCCACATGGCCGCTCGCCAGATCGTTGACATGGATATAGTCGCGGATGCAGGTGCCGTCATCGGTGTCGTAGTCAGTGCCAAAGATTTTGATGTTGGCCCGCTTGCCGCGCGCCGCATCAATCACCAGCGGAATGAGGTGGGTTTCGGGGTCATGACGCTCGCCCGTGCGCCCCTCGGGGTCAGCGCCCGAGGCGTTAAAATAGCGCAGCGCAATCGCGTTTAGACCGTGGGCTGCGGCGAGTGTCTCGAGGACGACCTCAACCATCGCTTTGGAATGGCCGTAAGGGTTCACCGGATCGCGCGGCAGGTTCTCGTCAAGCAAATCGCCGGTCGATTGGTTGCCGTAGCAGGCGGCGGTCGATGAGAACACGAGGCGGCCCACGCCCGCGTCTTGCATCGCGCCGAGCAGTTTCAGCGTGCCCGCGACGTTGTTTTCAAAGAATGGCAGTGGGTCTACGACCGACTCGCCCGCCTCAATCAGGGCT
Source organism: uncultured Paracoccaceae bacterium (assembly GCA_937931795.1). Taxonomy (GTDB): domain Bacteria; phylum Pseudomonadota; class Alphaproteobacteria; order Rhodobacterales; family Rhodobacteraceae; genus JALZWD01. Next base: position 5,342 of record CALHAP010000200.1, on the reverse strand, counting down.
GCGAAATGCACCACGGCCTGAATGTCGTGATCGCGCATGGTTTGCGCGAGTTTTTTGCGGTCGTGCAGATCGCCTTCGACCAGCGCGTCCCCAAAACAGACATCACGGTGCCCGGTCGAGAAATTATCATAAACAACAGTGCGGTAGCCTGCCGCAGCCAGTGCCAGCGTCGTATGCGACCCGATATAGCCCGCGCCGCCGATGACCAAAATGGCGGGGGTGTCTGTGTCACTCATGGGGAAATTCCTGCCTGTGAAAAGGGGCTATGCCTGCTCCATAGCAGGCGCTGCGGATGTGAGAAAGGCGTGGTGTGGCACGGCACGGCGGGCGGCTGATTTGAACTCTGCGGTGAGGCGTTCGGTCGTTTTGCGGGCCGCCATGCGCAGGGCGGGATCATCTCCGAGGGCCGCTTTCGCTGGCCCGCTTGGCAGCAGACCTAGACCGTCCAACACGGGCGCGTAGAGCGGTTCTTCGACATGGGGTAGATTACCGGGGAAAGCCGCGAAATCGCTTGGTAGCAATGGTTTTGCGGCCCAATGCGCCAGCCGGTCCCGGTTGGCCGCTGTGATGCCTTGCGCTGTCATATCGGCCCAGAACGGCGTGTCATTGCGCCCGCCCGCATAGTGGATGTTGATAAATTGCGCGAAATCATCGACTTGGCCGGCGGCGGTCTGGTTGTAATTGTCGCGCGCCTTGCCCCACGTGCCCGCGACCAAATCCGCAGGGTCGGTGCTCGTCAGCAGCAGAAGTTGCACGAGCGTGCCGTGGATTGAGGTTGCCTCCAGCGGTTCGAGAAAGCTCTGCGCCAACCCCAATGCCACGCAATTATGCGACCACGCGGTTTTGACGCGACCGGGGGCGATGTCGATGACGCCGCGCGGGGTAATTTTGTGGCCTAGGTGCGCCTCGACTTCGGCCTGTGCCGCCTCGGGGCTAATATGCGCGTCCGAGAAAACATAGCCGCAGCCCATGCGGTCCTGCACAGGTATGCCCCACATCCAGCCTGCGTTCATCGCACGGGCCAGCGTATAAGGGGCGATATCGCCGCCATCGTGATCCAGCCAAAACGGCATGGCTTTGTTCAGGGGCAGCATGTCAGCGTAGCTGTGCCAGTCCGCACCAAGCTGGCCTAGGATCGCGCGCCGAAACCCTGTGCAATCAATGACGAAATCGACGGGAACGTCATCGGCATCTTTGCAGGTCAGATGGGTGATATTGCCAGTCTCGGTATCACGGGTGATGCCTGCGACTTCGACGCGTAGATGATCGACGCCCACGGCCTTGGACGCCAGAAACCGGCCCAAACGCGCTTGGTCAAAGTGATAGGCATGGTGGTAAGGGCTAAGCGGGGTTTGCGTGCCGTCTTTACCGAGGGCCACACCGGATTTGCCGCCCTTCATCAAATATGTGAACAAATGCGCGCCCGCGATATCCTTGCCAGCCCGCAGACGGGCCTGATGCAACCAGTTGCGGGGGGCACCTGTGGGCGCGGGGGATAGGGCGTTGGGATCATCAATCGGGCCGTAGTAATCGCGGCGATCTTTGCGCCAGCCTGCGTGTTTGATGCCAAATTTAAGGGCGGCCCCTGTCTCGCGCAGAAATTCCGCTTCATCTATGCCCAGCTCTTGCATCACTTGGCGAAACAGGGCGGTGCTGCCTTCGCCGACACCCACGGTGGGGATGTCGGGGCTCTCAATCACGGAAACCTTAGGGGCAGGCTTGCCCGAGCGGGCGGCGGCACGGTGCATCACGAGGGCTGCAAGCCAACCGGCTGTGCCGCCGCCCACGATCGCAATATGGCCGCCGCCCGCTGGCATTTAGGCGACTTTAGCGGGGGCGTTCATCCGCGCCCACGCTGGCAGCCAATTGTCGTGGGCCATGCGCAGCTCATCGACCAACTGCCAAATCTGGTCCAAATCCAGCTCGGCGGCAGTGTGCGGGTCCATCATGGCGGCGTGATAGATCAGTTCGGGGTTCTCGGTCATCAAAGCTTCGACAACGAGGCCCTGAACAGTGACGTTGGACTGCATGACGGCGGCCAATTGGGCGGGCAGGCGGCCCGCTTTGGTGGGTTGTACGCCATTGCCATCAACCAGACAGGCCACCTCGACCGCAGCACCCTGTGGCAAATTGTCGATCAAGCCGTTGTTGGGCACATTGCCGTGGATCACGGACGGGGCGCCGGTCCAGATCGAATTGACGATCTCAGAGGCGTATTCGTGGCTCTCAGACGGGGTCCATGACCCTTCTTCCAGCATTTCGATCCGCTCTTTGTCCCAGTTTGCGACCTGCTCGATGCAGCGCACGGGGTATTCGTCCAGCGGGATCTGGAACTTCTGGATCAAATCCTCGCGGCCCTCTTTGATGAACCAAGGGGTGTATTCGGAAAAGTGCTCTGAGCTTTCGGTGACGAAATAGCCCAGACGTTTCATCATCTCGTAACGCACGATATTTGGGCAGCGCGGGTTGTGCTGGTTGGGCTTGGGGGCGGTGCCATTGGCGTAGGCGGCGTGCAGATCAGGGTAGAGATCACGGCGCGATCCATCGAGCATCTGTTGTTCGAACTTGGTGAAAAACGCGATGTGATTGATGCCTGCGCATTCATACCGAATGTCGTTCTTGTCGATATCAATATCGCGGGCCAGCTCGGCCACGGTGCCTTGGACCGAATGGCACAGACCGACTTGTTTGATGGTCGGGAATTTCTGCGCAATCGCCCAAGTGTTGATCGCCATCGGGTTCACATATTGCAGCAGGGTCGCGTCGGGGCAGACCTCCAGCATATCGTCGCAAATGGCCCACAGATGCGGCACAGTGCGCAGCCCGCGCATGATGCCGCCAATGCCCAGCGTATCAGCAATTGTTTGGCGCAGGCCAAACTTCTTCGGAATTTCAAAGTCGGTGATGGTGCAGGGGTCGTATCCGCCGATTTGGAAGGCCACGATCACAAAATGCGCACCGTCTAGGGCTTCGCGCTGATTTGTATGTGTGGTGATTTCGGCGCCGGACCCCAGTGTCTTGACCATCATCTGAGCGACAGTCTGCGATTCCGCGAGACGGCCATCGTCAATATCCATCAAGGCCACATGGGCGTTGCTCAGGTCAGGGCGCTGCAAAATGTCGCCGACGATATTGCGCATAAACACGGTCGAACCCGCGCCGATGAAGGTGATCTTGGGTGTCTGAGACATGGGCCGAATCCTTAGGTTGGCGTTTCGTTAGCTGTTAGACGCTGCGCATAAACGGTGCTTCCGCACCTTGCAAATACGATTCCGGTTTTTCACGCTACCACCTTAAATGCAGCATCGACGAGACGGCGGGTATAGGCGGTTTCGGGGTTGGTAAGCACCTGATCAGTGGGGCCTGCTTCCATCACCTGACCGTGCTGCATCACGATGACATTGTGACACAGGGCGCGCACCACTTTTAGGTCATGGCTGATAAACAAATAGCTTAATCCATGCTTGCGCCGCAGATCGCGCAACAATTCGATGATCTGCGCCTGAATAGACAAATCGAGCGCTGAAGTCGGCTCGTCCAGCAGAATAAACTCAGGGTTCAGCGCAATCGCGCGGGCGATGGCCAGACGTTGTCGTTGGCCTCCTGAAAATTCATGTGGAAAGCGATCAAGCGCGGAATGCGGCATCTGCACGTCATCCAGCGCTTGGCGCACGATACGGTCGCGTTCGGCAGCAGACCCACCGATCTCATTGACCACCAGCCCTTCTTCCAAAATCTGGCGGATGATCATACGCGGGTTCAGCGATGAAAACGGATCTTGGAACACCACCTGCATCCGTGTGCGATAGGGGCGCAGTTCGGCCCGGCTGAGCTGATCAATTCGGTCGCCCTTGAAGGTGATTGCGCCTTTTTGGTATTCGCCCAGCTTGATCATCGCCATGGCCAGCGTCGTCTTGCCCGATCCGCTTTCGCCCACAACGCCCAGCGTTTCGCCTTCGCGGATCAGGGCGGTGATCTTGTCGACGGCTTTCAGTTCTTTGACCTGCGGGTTGAAGAAACCACCCGTTTTGATCTTGAACGTCACTTCCATATCGCGCCCTTCCATCACTGGGGCGGCGCCCTCTGGCAATGGATCGGGCAGGCCCTTTGGTTCGCTCTCGATCAGGTGTTTGGTGTAGGGATGCTGCGGGTTGGCGAAGACCTCAGAGGTCACGCCGCGCTCGACCACTTCACCTTGGCGCATCACGACCACACGGTCCGACACTTGGCTCACCACGGTTAGATCATGGGTAATCAACACGACGGCCATTTGGTGTTTTTGCTGCAAGTCTTTGAGCAAAGACAGAATTTCCGCCTGCACGGTTACATCCAGCGCCGTAGTAGGCTCGTCCGCGATCAGCAGATCAGGGTTGTTGGCCAGCGCCATGGCGATCATCACCCGCTGCCGCTGCCCGCCGGACATCTCATGGGGGTATTGCGAATACCGCTGTTCGGGGTCGGGCAGTTGCACCTCGGTCAGCAGGCGGATGACTTCTGCTTTCAGGGCCTTTTTGCTGATATCGCGGTGGACCTTGATGATCTCACCCACCTGGTCGCCGATCCGGTACACGGGGTTCAGCGAGGTCAGCGGTTCTTGGAAAATCATCGAAATCCGTTTGCCGCGAATGCGCTGCAACTCCAGCTCGGACCAGGTTGTCAGATCTTGGCCGTCAAACCAGATATGCGTGTCTTGGCCGACGATGGCGTTGGGGGCGAGCATTCCCATGATGGCGCGGGCGGTCACTGATTTGCCCGATCCGCTCTCGCCCACAACGGCCAGTGTTTCCCCGCGATTGACCTCGTAGCTGACGTCTCGCACGGCATGTGTCGTCCCGATGGTCGTCTTGAACGACACTTGGGCTTTCTCGACTTTCAACAGGGGATCATTCATTTGAATACGGGTCCATAGCGTCGCGCAACCCGTCGCCGAGCGCGTTGAACGCCAGCACCGACAGGATGATCATCCCAACCGGAGCGAGCAGCCACGGCGAAGACGCGAGAGATTGAAAATCACGCACGGCGTTCAACATGACACCCCACGACACGAGCGGTTGTTGGATGCCGACGCCGAGGAACGACAAGAAGCTTTCGAGCAGGATCACCTCGGGCAACACATATGTGGCCCAGACGATGATATGCGACGACATATTGGGGATGATGTGCCGGAAGATGATCCGCTTGTCTGATGCACCCACAGCCACCGCCGATTTGACGAACTCGACCGAGCGGATCGCGATCACCTTGCCCCGCAGCTCGCGCGCGAGATTGGCCCATTGCAACAACACGATGATGCCCGCAAACATGATAAACACCGATATCGGATCGGCATTGCGCGGCAACAC
>CALHAP010000199.1 GCA_937931795.1 uncultured Paracoccaceae bacterium | reverse complement strand
TGTAATCAGGCTGGGTGTGACGGGCCTTAGCCGCGCGGGCAAGACGGTGTTCATCACCTCGCTGGTCGCCAATATGCTCAACCGGGGTCGGATGCCGCAGCTGACGGCGGCCTCTAATGGCGCAATCCGCACCGCGTTTTTGCAGCCCCAGCCCGACGACACTCTGCCCCGGTTTGACTATGAAGACCACCTCGCACGCTTGACTGCTCAATCCCCCAGTTGGCCCGACGGCACCCGCACGATCAGTGAGCTACGGTTGTCGATGCGGGTGCAGCCTACGGGCCTGTTCCAAGGGTTCGCCGGGCCGCATACGACGCATCTCGACATCGTGGACTACCCCGGCGACTGGCTGTTGGACCTTGGGTTGCTCGATAAAACCTTTGCGCAATGGTCCGGCGAGGTGTTGGCGCGTATCGCGGACAGACCCGAGGCGGAAGCGTTCCGCGGTGATCTGGCAGGGCTAGACCCGACGCAAAAGCTGGATGAGGTGCAGGCAAAACAGCTGGCCGCGTCATTCGCGGGCTACCTGACAGTGGCGCGGGCGTCGGGGTATTCGGATTGCACACCCGGGCGGTTCATCTTGCCGGGCGATTTGGCCGGCTCGCCGGTGCTGACATTTGCGCCGCTGCCCGCCAGCGACAAACCCCGCAGATCGCTGGCGCGTGAATTTGAGCGCAGGTTCGAAAGTTACAAGTCGAACGTCGTCAAACCTTTCTTTAAGGATCATTTCAGCCGCATTGACCGCCAAATAGTGCTTGTGGACGTGTTGGGGGCGATTAACGCAGGCCCCCGCGCAGTCGAGGATTTGCGGCAAGCGATGGCCGATATTTTGGGCGCGTTTCGCCCCGGCCGGAACGCGTGGTTGACCCGGCTGTTCAATGGCAAGCGGGTCGAACGTATCCTGTTCGCCGCTACCAAAGCCGACCATTTGCACCACGCGCAACACGCCAAACTGACCGCGATCACCGAAGCACTGGTGCGCGAGGCCCGTGACCGGGCTGATTTCGCGGGCGCCAAGACAGCGGCCATGAGCATCGCCGCCCTGCGCACCACCGTCGAAGAAACCATGGAGCACAACGGGGACAGCCTGAACGTGGTGCGCGGCCAATTGCTCGGGACGGGAAAGCAGGCGGCGTTTTACCCCGGCGCGTTGCCCACGGACCCTGCACATCTGCTATCTCCCGCCCGCGAAGGGGCGCAGGCGTGGCTGGACGGGGACTACAAGGTGATGAATTTTGCACCTGCGCATTTGACCCTGAAACCCGGCGACGGGCCGCCGCATATCAGGTTGGATAAGGCGGCTGAGTTCTTGTTTGGGGATCGGATTTGATGGGAATACCACATGAATAATGGCCCGGTTCTTTTTGATTTAGAAGGGGAAAGTCCAGCAGAGCCAGAGATCGCACCTGCTGTCCCCGATATCAATGATACCCCTCCAAACGGGGCTGCGATGCAACAGGTGGCCGCCCTCGCCGTGCGCCGTCCGTCCGGGTTGGCACGCTGGTTCTGGTCGGCGTTGATTGCCATGTTGGGCTTTTTTATCTCGCTCGCGGCGTGGGATTATATCAGCGGTTTGGTCGCCCGCTCGCCCGTGTTGGGGGCCATTGCGCTCACGTTGGTCGGGGTATTTACGCTCGTTTTACTGGCCATCGCGGTCAAGGAATTGGCGGCGTTCAATCGCCTTTCACGATTGGATGGTGTGCATAAATCAGCGCAAGCCGCCCTGAGCGACAATGATCTGACGCAAGCGCGTGATGTGATCCGCCAGCTTGAGCGCTTGTATAAAGGCCGACCCGAAGCCACGTGGGGGTTAGAGCGTCTGGCAGCGCGTGGGCCCGAGATTTTTGACGCCGACGGGCTGATCGCATTGGCCGAAAATGATCTGATCGGCCCGATGGACGACCGCGCAATGCGCGAGATCGAAGCCGCCGCCCGACAGGTCGCGACCGTGACCGCAATCGTGCCACTCGCCTTCGCAGATGTGATCGCCGCATTGACCTCGAATCTGCGGATGATCCGCCGCATTGCCGAGGTGTATGGGGGGCGGGGCGGCACATTGGGGTCGTGGCGTTTGACCCGCACAGTTCTCACGCATTTGGTGGCCACAGGAGCCGTCGCCGTAGGCGATGATCTGATTGGATCGGTCGCAGGGGGCGGGGTGCTGGCCAAAGTGTCGCGCCGGTTTGGCGAGGGCATCGTCAATGGCGCGCTGACCGCCCGCGTCGGCGTGGCCGCGATGGAGGTCTGCCGCCCCTTGCCGTTTCATGCGCGCGAGCGGCCTTCCGTCACAGCACTGGTGCGCCGCGCAATGACGGGTCTTTTCAGTGGGTTGTCGGGCTGATTAGCCTTCGCCGTAGGGAATCCAGATCGTCTTAACTTCGGTTGCCTGCGCCAGCATATCCTTGGCTTTAGGCTCGACTGATTTGCCATAATTGACCCATGTGCGCTTGAGATTGCTTGCGGCCTTGCGCTCAATCACGCCTGAGATGTCCGCGCCGGAAAACGACCAAACCGCGTCAATATCCGCGTGTCCTGCGGCGTGCGGTGCGAGGTCCGCGTGATCGCCTGTCAGGACGTTGACCACGCCTGCGGGCACGTCTGAGGTCTCTAGCACTTGGGTAAGATCGGTGGCCGCCAGCGGGTAGGGGTGCGACGGGATCAGCGTCACCCGGTTGCCCATAGAAATCGCGGCGGCAAGCGGTGAGATTGTGCCGAGCAGCGGCCAATCATCGGCGCAGAACACTGCTATCTTGCCCACGGGTTCGTGCATCCCCAGTGCGACCCCACGGACCGGGACACCGTGTGCAGCCCCATCGTATTTGTCGGCCCAGGCGGCGAAGGTGAACAGCGTGTCGATGCTGGCTGCGACTTCCGCAGTGCCGTCTTTGCCGGTCATCCCCTTGATGCGCGCGGCGAATTCATCCGCCCGCGCAGATAAGTTTTCGCCCAAGTAATACAGGATTTGCGCGCGCAGGTGGCCAGTGGTTTTGCCCCAGCCTTTCGCCGCGTTCATCGCCTCGACCGCGTTGCGCAGGTCTTTGCGATTGGCCTCGGGGGCGTGGCCCAGAAGCGCACCTTTGGGGCTATAGACGCCACGCGAATAGCCGCCATCAGGGCGCGCTTGCTTGCCGCCGATGTAGAGCTTGGCGGTGCGGTCTAGGCCATCCGCCGCGCCGTTGCCCGTGTGTGGCGCGATTGGTTTTAGTGCCGTCTGCGTGCCGCGTGGTTTGGTGTAGGCCGCCATGCCCGCCCAGCCACCTTCGCGCCCAAACCCGCTCTCGCGGACACCACCAAAGGGGGCGGCGGCGTCCATCATGTTG
>CALHAP010000198.1 GCA_937931795.1 uncultured Paracoccaceae bacterium | reverse complement strand
CCGCCTGTTCAGACCCTGATTTGTTTGATGCCTATGCCCCAGTGGCAGGCGCGTTCTGGCGACCGCACCCAACAGAATGTGCGGGGCCGGTCGAGCTGTTTCATACCCACGGCTGGAACGACGCAACTGTCCCGCTGGAAGGGCGCACCTTTCGCGGTGGCGAGATTGCGCAGGGCGATGCGTGGTATTCGATGATCGTCTGGCGCGATGCCAATGGCTGCGTGACCGATCTGCCGAATGTGCGCACGATTGAGGGAGACTTTTGGCGGCGCGATTGGACAGAATGTGCCGAAGGGTCTTTGTCGTTTGTGCTGCATCCCGGTGGGCATGGTATCCCGCGCGGATGGTCGCAGATGATGCTCGATTGGTACGAGGCGCTGCCCGAGTAGCCCTGTTATTCGGCGGCGATTTTGACGTCGCCTTTGGCCAACACGCTGGTGAAATGCGCGCGGTAAATCGTGGCGCTTTTGATCACGGGTTGCGCTGTGGCAGGGGCGGGCGTCGTCAGATGTGCACGCGCCCAAGCCCAACGGCTGAGATCAAGCGCCGATAGCATCGACAGGGGAACTGCCAGCAACAGGCTGGCCGCAATCGGTGACAGCCACAGAGAGACCGACCCCACAGCAATCCCCGCCGTCAATGCGATGCCAGTGACAGTCTCGACGCAGTGGAATTTCACGAGCGTGCTCACAGGATAGCCTTGGGTGCCACGCCGCTGCGGTTTCCAAGCGGTGGGAACGCCAACCGCGACCCGTGCGACCGCAATTGTTTGCTGCACCATCATCACTGGCGCGTAGGCCATGGACAGCAGAACCTCGACAAAGATCGCAGCCCCCAACCGAAGTCGCCCGCCCAATTGACGCGGATGCACACCCGATGCACGCAGCGCGATCAGCCCCATAACCTTGGGCATCAGCAACATCGCGTACATGAACATCAGCATATAGATGCCGTTTTCGTTGTGCATGACGGGCCAAAGCGGGAATTCGGGGTTTTCATCGCTGAAATAGGTCAGCACCGAATTTTCACCATTCCCCAGCAGAGCCCAAAACAGCAGCAGCGCGAACCACGCAGGCGAGGTCAGATAGGCGACGGCGCCGTGGAACAGATGGAACCGCGACACGGCATGAAACCCGCGTGACCGCAGCAAGCGCAGGTGTTGCAGGTTGCCCGAACACCAGCGGCGGTCTCGCAGGATAAAGTCGATCAGCGTTTGCGGGGCTTCTTCATAGCTGCCCTTCATGCGCGGCATAAACCGGACGGCCCAGCCTGCGCGCCGCAGCAGCGAGGCTTCGACAAAGTCGTGGCTGAGGATCGTCGCGGATTTCGACCGCATCGAGCGCACATTTGGCAGGCCCGCACAGGCTGCAAACGCCGCCGTGCGGATGATCGCGTTATGGCCCCAAAAGTTACCCTCGCGGTCAGACCAGCGCGCCAGCCCTTCGGACAGGACCGAGCCATAGACCGAGGACGAAAACTGTTGAATCCACCCATAGAGTGATTTGGCCCCGATGATCTGTGGAAAGCTCTGGATGAGGCCTGCGGAGGGGTCGGCGCTTAGCTCATCCGTCAATCGGCGGATGGCCACGCCCGACATCAGACTGTCAGCGTCGAGCACGAGCATCGCGTCATAGGCGCCGCCCCAGTTTTCGATCCAATTGGCCAGATTGCCGGTCTTTTGGTCGGTGTTGAGCGCGCGGCGGCGATAATAGATCTCTGGCCCACCGGGGAAGGCGGCCCGCAGCTCGGCCACGGCCTGCACTTCGCGGGCGGCAATCGCATCGTCACGCGTGTCAGACAGGACAAACAGGGTGAACCGATGTGCCGTGCCGGGCGTCCGCTTGAGGTCTTCGATCATCGCCAGCGCATTGCCAAAGACGTCCGAGGTTTCCTCATTATAGACCGGGATCAACAGCGCCACGTCCATCGGCAAGGCCGCTTGCTTGGGCTGCGTGCGCCGATAGAGCGAAAAGGTGATGATCCCGACGGTCGCGGTGCAGACCGACACGGCAATCCAGAAAAACGTGACCGTGATCAGGGCGGTCAGCGCGATTTCGGTGCCGGTCAGCCCGCCGGAGGCGAACCAACTAAAAAACATCGCCCCGAGCCCCAAGGTCATCACCATCGCAGGCACAAAAGTGACCAAACGCCAGATCAATGCCTCGCGGCTGGCGCGCGGTGCATCAGGCGCGTTGGCGTCGCGGTAGGGTGTCGCCAGATCTTGGATCGGCCGCGTCAATGGGCTGGCTGGTGGCATCATCGACAGATCGGGGCGGATGGGGGCGGTCATACCGTCCACCTGTAGAGGAAAACCTCGGTGCAGGGTACGCCGTCGAGATACATCTGCGCGCGCAGCTCGATCGTGCGGTGGTCACCGGGATCAAAGGTGAAGGCAAGGCGCGGCCCACCCGTTTCCGGGTTCTGCTGCACCAACCCGTCAGAGACCATCGCGGGGCCTGCGGTAATGACGATGGTGAAATCTTCCATCCGGCCTTCCATGGCGGGGATGGCTTCGAAATCGACCGTGGTCAGGATGCCCGTAGCAAACACCCGTTCGCCTTGGCGTGTGTTGATCACGCGGGCCAGCGTGCGGTCAGCAGCAGGGCCGGTGCCCCATGTCATCTGGTAGCTGATGCTATGTTCTTGGCCTGCGACCATCGGACCTGCTGGGCGCCAATAGGCCACGATATTGTCGTAGATTTCCTTGTCCGCAGGGATTTCCACCAAGGTCACAGCGCCCGCACCCCAGTCTTCGCCCGGCTCGATCCAGAGGCTAGGCCGGGTGTGATAGAGCGCTTCGAGGTCGGCATAATCGTCAAACCGGCGATTGCGCTGCATCAGACCGAACCCTTTTGGGTTGGTGTCGCCAAACGCCGAGATTTGCAGGGCCACCGGATTGGCAAGTGGCCGCCAGATGTGTTCGCCATTGCCGTTGTGAATGAGCAGCCCTTCGCTGTCGTGGACGGCGGGGCGGAAGTCATTGAAACGGTGGCGGTTGGTCTCGTCGAACAGGAACATTGACGTGAGCGGCGCGAGACCAGCGTGACCCAGATCACTGCGCGGGATCAGCGTGGCGGTAACCGCGACGTTGGTGTTCTCGTCGGTGTGATCAATCTCGAACCGATAGGCACCCGCCGCAGATGGCCCGTCGAGCAGGGCGTGGATGATGTAGGTCTCGTCGCCTACCTGCGGCTCTTCGATCCAGAAATGGGTGAACTCGGGGAATTCCTCGCCTGCCTCGTCGGCTGTATTCAGCGCGAGACCCCGGGCAGATAACCCGTAAGCCTGATTGCGGCCAATGGCGCGAAAATAGCTGGCCCCTTGGAACACCATAAATTCGGTGAGCGCGCCCGTGTCATAGAGGTCTGCGCGCAGGCGAAGACCTGAGTAATCCAGCGTGTCATCAATCGGCAGGTCGGGGGCCCGGTCCGTTTGGTTGAAGACGTCCAGATCGAACAAAACGTGCTGTGCTGCGCCGCCGCGCACTGTGTCGATCTCGACCCCGCGTGGAAAATAGAGACCGGGCAGGAAGAAATCGACTTCCAGTGGGCGGTCACTGTCGCGCCACAGCGCGCGGCCTGTGTCAAAATTGAACTGACGGTACTCGTCATAGACCAGATCGAGCCATGCTTGGGGGACAGTGGCGCGCGGTGCATAGGGTCGTGCCGCCAGATCACGGGCCATTTCCAGCGGCGTGTCTGGTGTAAAGGGCACCGGGTCGCTCAAGCGCAGTTGCGCCAAAGGCACGTCAGGCTGCTCTTGGGCCATTGCGGGCCATGCAAAAGCCACGGCTGAGCTACGAAGAAAGGCGCGACGCGAGATCATGCTTTGGCCCTCTTGGCGCGCCACGGCTGGGATTTGAACCATGCGGCGGTATAGGCGCAGGCGATCAGCGCGGCGGCGCCCACGATGTTCATGACGATCACGATGCCCGTGTCATTCCAGAACCACACGCTGCGCTCTTCGCCCCAGACGTCGATGGCGATGCCCATCAGCAGGGCAAACCACATGGAAAACAGGAAGACGGCCAATGATTGCTGGCCCACTTTGGTGATAACTCTCAACACGCGGTTCCACGCAGCTGCGCCGAGGCCGCCGTCGCGTGGCAGCAACCGATGCCCCCCTTGGCCCGCCGCCGCCCATGCCAAATAGGCCAGTGACAGCAGGTGGATGTAGCGCAGGATGCCTTCTTCGGTTTTCTGGCGCAGGTGCTTGGTCGCGTCAAAGACCGATTTGACCCATGACGGCTGGACGTCGGTCAGAGCGCGCAGCGCGGCGCGGCCATCGCGTGTCTCGCGCAATCCTGCGATGCTGTCTGCGCCGATGTCGGCCTCTAGCGCGGCGCTTTGCTGGGCCGCGATAATGGGCACGCGCCATTGCCATTTGTTCAGCGGCATTGAGGCCACGACAAAGACTACCGTCGCCCCGATCAGCCATTTGTTCACCGGCGGGGCCGGGATCCAGCCGCGCATGAATGCAAAGCCCGTGTAGAATACGATCTGCCAACCAAAGGGATTGAAAAACCACGTCCGCTCAGTCAGCGGATCAGCGGTTAGACCCGGCAGGCCAAACGTATCCGCAAGCCACATCCCGTCAAATTCGGTGCGCCCCAGTTGCGTGGCCAGCCAAAGCCCGCCCAGCACGACCAATACGGCCCATGGGCTGATCTTATGCAGCAGCATCACAAACGGCAGCATCATCAGGATGACGATATACATGGGCAGAATGTCGAAGTAATTTGGCACCCACGTCAGCGTCATCAAGCCAAAGAAATAGGCCGCAGCGTCTTCTTGGAAAATTTGCATGATCCAAGGGCGGCTGAGCGGGTTGAAGTCGAGTATGCCGTCTGCATCGAACCAACCGCTGTTGGCCAAGCCCGCCATAGTGGCGGCGATGGCGAAAAATAGGCCGATGTGACCCCAATAGACTTGCCATATCCGGTGTCCGACCCGCGCCGTCCCCAGCCACCAGCCCGAGCGGTCGAAAATCCGCCCAAACGCAATGGCGCTCGCCATGCCCGAGCAAAACACAAAGACCTCGGCCGCATCCGACCAGCCGTATCGGGCGGGAATGTAGCTGTTGAACCAATTGCCGGGGCTGTGCGCGATCAGGATGATGAACATCGCAATGCCACGAAAGATATCCAATCGCGGATCGCGCGTCACGGCACCCGACGTGCCCGCCGGGGTGGGCGTAAAGGATTGGGCCGGGATATCGGCGGTCGTGGTCATGGATTACTCGGCAATATTGAGAAATTCGGGCGCGTCACTCATGGCTTTCCCGATCATTTCTTGGCGCACATCTGTGTAGCGGTCATTGTTGCCTGCGCGCAGCTTTTTGCGATCATCGAGCAAACGGCGCGCGTCTGCCAAGAACCCACCGCGAATGGCCGCATCAATCGTTAGACGCGCAAAGACATCGCGCTGCGCGTGGCTGCCACCGATGTTTGGCATGGCTTCATGCGCGCGGGCGAGGTTGAGGTAGGCGGTCTGGAAATCAGCCTCACCGAAAGCTTCTAGCCCAGCTGCGGCAGCGATACCCGGATGTGCTGTGACCGAGGCCAGTTCGTTGCGCAGATCGGTGGCATCACGGCGCATTCGGCTCATCATGGTGGTGATCGCGTCTTCGCGTTTGCCACCTGTCAGGGCCAGCAAATAGTGCAGATCGGCAAAGATCAGACAGCCGTCTTCAGTACGGTTCTCGGACAGATCGGCCAGTTCTTCCCAGCGATCCCCGATGTCGATGCCTTCCAGCTCTAGCCGGGACAGCAGCGAGGTCGCGTTTGAGATATCGCGGTAATCGTCGGTTTTGTCCTTGCGGATTTCCATGTCGTAGAGGGCTAAAACAGTGTCTACGTCACCTTGGTCGAGGTGCATCAGCGCCTTGTGCCACCAGACGTGGTAGCGGAAATTGTTGCAGTGCTCCCACGCAGCTTCGCGGCCTGTCAGCCAGTTGATCCCGCCCTTGCTGTCGCCCGTCATATCGTAGACGTGGGCGACCGCGTGCAGACCCCATGCGTCATCAGCGGCAAGGCCGAGACCCATGCGTCCCGCCGTTTCGGCCTTGGCGTAATCGCCGGTTTCTTCGAGCGCGAAGGCGTGACAGCCCAGCAGATATCCACGGGCCGCGTGATCGGCGTCATATGTGGGTAACACGCGCTCAATCGAGCGGCGCATGCCCTGACTATCACCCAGCATAAACCGCACCGCATGGCCGATTTTCATCGCGAGCGGGTCTTGCGGGTTGGCATCGAGCACACGTTCCATCGCCGCAATGGCCCCTAAGGGCGAGCCTTTGATGGTGACGTCCAGCGCTTCGACGAAGGCCGCCTCGCGCATGTTGTAGGGGCGGGCGGCGGCGTGCATTTTGGCTGTGGCCAATGCGTCCTCGGCGCCAGCGATCATCTCGCGGCGGCCTAGCAGAAAATAGAACATGCCCTTGACCGCGTGGCCCATGGCAAAGTCAGGCTCGGCCTCTAGCAATGCGCCCAAATGCGTGGGCGTCGCGGCAGAATGCGCCAGAAACGCCATCAGCGTCGCGTTCCAGTGATCCACAGATTTGGCGTCGTTTACCAAAACATCTTGGCCGAACATATCAGTGCACAATGTCATCAGAGTCATACGTCTTTCGATTTTTCGCGTTGTCGCAGTGATATCAGGAAGGTCTGCCAGAGGGGCGTGTCAAAGTCGAAACTCACAGCCATGTGACCCAGCGAGAGGTTATGCCCGCATGATACCAACCCTTTAGCAGGTTGCGCCATGGGGAAAAGAGGGAGCGGGATTGCCGTAGGCAACAGAACGCCCAATGCGCCTTTGATATGCAATAACACCGCAGTTATTTTAAGAAATTGCACATCACAGCTTGGCGATGCTGCGTTGCATTTGCACAGATTGCCTTGCGGGGTGCGGTTTTTCACGGCAGGGCTAGGGTGAAATGTTACAACTGCCGTGAGGTCACCATGACACAACCTGAAATACGCGCCGCCGACGCGCTGGCTCAACGTCTGTATGAAGCGGGCTGCCGCACCGCGTTTGGGATGCCCGGCGGCGAGGTTCTGACGATTATCGACGCGCTCGAGCGTGCGGGGATTCGCTTTGTGCTGGTCAAACACGAAAACGCCGGCGGCTTTATGGCCGAGGGCGTGCATCATATGGATGGCGCGCCTGCGATCCTCGTGGCCACTGTTGGTCCCGGTGCCGTCAATGGGATCAATGTCGTTGCCAACGCCGAGCAAGACCGCGTGCCGATGATTGTGCTGACGGGCTGTTTGGATGCCGATGACGCGCTGACCTACACGCATCAGGTGATGGACCACGAGGCTGTCTTTGCCCCCATCACCAAGGCGACCTTTCGTCTGACCGCCGCGGGCGCTGACATTATTGCGGACAAAGCGGTCAGCATCGCCACCGAGGCCCGCTGCGGTCCGGTGTTGATCGACGTGCCGATTGCCGTGGCCGACGCGCCGTTTACCAGCCCGAAACGCCGCCGCCCGGTGGCCCTGCGCAACGAGCCGTTGACCGAAGACATGGCCCAAGCGTGGGATTGGCTGGCCGAGGCGAAACGCCCCGTGATGATCGTGGGCTTAGACGCGCTGCGCGACGAGGCCGATGCATCGGTGCTGGCCTTTGCCGAAGCCTTTGGTGTGCCAGTGATCACCACCTATAAAGCCAAAGGGATCATCCCCGAACACCATCCCGCATCACTGGGGGGGGCGGGCTTGTCGCCCAAGAACGATGCGATTCTCGTGCCCTTTGTGCAATCTGCCGATTTGATCATCTGCGCGGGCTATGACCCGATAGAGATGCGCCCCGGTTGGCGCGAAGCCTGGGATCCCGCAAAACAGCGTGTGATCGACATCGCAGCTGTGCCCAACCTGCATTATATGCATCAGGCAGGTATCAATATCGTGGCCGACATTGGCGCGTCCCTACAGGCTTTGGGCGACGGGATCGAAGGCCTAGAGACATGGGAAGACGGGGCCGTGGGGCGCGTCAAAGCCCAGTTGGCCGAAGCGTTCCCGATGGATGACGATTGGGGCCCTGCCGGTGTCATCGCCGAATGTCGCGCCGTGATGCCATCGCAAACCGTGGCCACCTGCGACAGCGGCGCGCACCGGATTTTGCTCAGCCAGATGTGGCAATGCGAAGCGCCCCGCACCCTGCTGCAATCCTCGGGCTTATGTACGATGGGCTGCGCTGTACCGCTGGCCATGGGCGTCAAAATCGCCAAGCCGGACCTGCCCGTGATTTCGTTTAGCGGCGACGCGGGCCTGTTGATGGTGCTGGGCGAGATGGCGACAGCGGCGGAAATGAAGCTGGGCGTGATATTTGTGGTCTTTGTTGATGCGGCCCTCGCCCTCATCGAAAAGAAACAACGCGAACGGCAGATGCCCAATGTCGGCGTCGATTTCGCCCGGCATGATTATGCAGCCATCGGACGTGCTATGGGCGGCAATGGTGTCAGTGTCACCAACCGGGCCGACCTGCGTGCCGCATTGGAGGCGGCCCAACAGGCTGATACATTCACGCTGATTGCCGCTGAAATTGACCGGGGCGCCTATGACGGACGCATCTAAGGGCGCGTTGGATGGCGTGGTCGTTCTCGACCTTAGCCGTATCCTCGCGGGGCCGACCTGCACGCAATTGCTGGGCGATTTCGGGGCCAAGGTGATCAAGATTGAAAACCCCAAGACGGGGGGCGACGATACCCGCGCATGGGGCCCGCCCTATGTGACGGACGCCGACGGCAATGCCACCGACATGAGCGCCTATTTCATGTGCGCCAACCGTAACAAACTGTCCGTCTCGGTCGATATCGGGACCGCAGAGGGGCAGGCGCAGATACGCGAGTTGGCCGCGACCGCTGACATCGTGGTGGAAAACTTCAAACCCGGCGGCTTGGCCAAATATGGGTTGGACTACGACAGCCTGTCAGAGGTGAACCCTGCGCTGATCTATTGCTCGATCTCGGGCTACGGCCAGACGGGTCCGAACCGCGATAAACCGGGGTATGACCTGATGGCCCAAGGCTACGGCGGGATCATGTCGCTGACGGGCGAGCCCGACGGCGCCCCGATGAAAGTGGGGGTGGGCATCGCGGATGTGATGTGCGGGATGTACGCCTGCACCGGGATTTTGGCGGCTTTGCACCACCGCACTGCGACGGGCGAGGGGCAGCATATTGATCTGGCTTTGGTCGATGCGCAGATGGCGTGGCTGATCAATGAGGGGACGAATTACCTGTTGTCCGAAAACCTGCCCAAACGGCGCGGCAACGGGCATCCCAATATCGTGCCCTATCAAGTGTTTGAATGTGCCGATGGACATGTGATCGTGGCCGTGGGCAATGACAGTCAGTTCCGACGCTTTTGTGCGTTTTTCGGTGTCGAGGGCCTCGCGGATACGCCAGACTACGCGACCAATCCCGCGCGGATTGAAAACCGAGACGCTCTGCTCGCGACCCTGATCCCGCTGTTAAAAGGGCGTGGAATGGCCGAGGTCACTGAAGGCTTGGAAGCGGTGAAGGTGCCTGTGGGTCCGGTCAACACGCTCGATAAAACACTTGGGTCCGATCAGGCGATTGCCCGCGAGATGGTGATCGAGATGGACAGTGCGGCTGGCCCCGTGCGCCTGCTTGGCAATCCGCTGAAGCTGTCGAAAACGCCTGTCACATACCGCCTGCCACCGCGCGCGATGGGGACCGATACAGACGATGTTCTAGCGTGATACCGAGGCCCGCGTGGCCCCGGTATGCGCGTGCTTAGTTGGTCGCGAAGCAGTAGAGTAATCCTGCGCCACCCGTGCGTGGCAAATCAGCCTCGCCACATCCCGCCGAGCCATGGGCCGAGTTCCACGAGATCATGTTGCGCGAGCCGTTGATGCCCAAGCGGTCGTGATGGCCGACAATGGCTGATCCTTCGCCGTTGCTGGTCCAGTTGCTGCACGTCGTATCGCCGCCAGCGGTGGAAAAGTATCCAGCGGAATCCGAGCCTGTCAGGATGTCGTGCTCGTTGGGGCGGCTGCCACGCCCGTTGATTGCCACGCCATCTTCGTCGAGACCGGTTTGGACATTGAGGTTGTTGTTCTCGCTGTGCAGATCATCGACATCCGCTGCAATCTGGACCCCCGCTGCGTTCACCCATGGACCTGCGCCGATCCGGTCGCGTGCGCTGATGCCGTCGGTGACCACGGGCGATCCGCTGCTGCGGTCAATAACCATGCTGGTGCTGAGGTAGGCCGCCCAAGTGCGCGTAGACCCGGCAGCCTCAGCCAAAGCACCGCAATGCGCATCAGCCCCCTCAAGACCGCCGAAATTGGCGCCATCGCCTGCGCCATCGCTGGTGATGAAAAACGACATGTCTTCGGCGGATTGCGCGTGGCTGGCAATGGCCCCCCCGAGCGTTGTGACGGCAAAAGCCGCCGCGATCTTAATGCATGTGTTGGTCATAGGGATTTGGTCCTTGTGAATGAACATCAATGGGTCAGACGCTAAGCAAACGCCCTCCGCCCGTCTAGATTGCGCCCCTCACATCCCGGTGATTGCCCCAAAGGCGATGCGCCCAATTGATATTGCTGTTCTGATCTGGCTTGCCTAGCTTCGCCCCAAGGATAGGGAGGCGCAGATGACCAAGTTTAACCAACCGCTGGGCGGACAAGAAATGGCGCGGTTTTCGGGGCCTGCCACGATGATGCGCCTGCCGACGCAGAACACTGCTGCCGGGCTGGACGCGTGTTTCGTGGGGATACCGATGGATATCGGGGCGTCGAACCGCTCAGGCACCCGCCTCGGCCCCCGCCAAATTCGCGACGAGAGCCGCATGATGCGCCCCTATAATATGGGCACCGGGGCGGCCCCGTTTGAGCGTATGCAGGTTGCCGATATCGGCGACGTGGCGATCAATACGTTCAATCTGGCCAAGACGGCCGAGATCATCACCGAGGCCTACACCGAGATCCTGCAACACGACGTTGTCCCCCTGACGCTGGGCGGCGATCACACGCTGACCTACCCGGTTCTGCGCGCGATTGCGGCCAAACACGGGCCTGTCGCCCTGATCCATGTGGACGCCCACGCTGATACCAGCGACGATATGTTTGGCGAGCCGATTGCCCATGGCACCCCGTTCCGGCGGGCCTATGACGACGGTTTGCTGCAAAATGACAAAGTCTGGCAAATCGGGCTGCGCGGTACGGGATATTCCGCAGCGGACTACGATTGGGCGCGCGACAAAGGCTGGACCGTGGTGCAGGCGGAAGAATGCTGGCACAAATCACTGACGCCGCTGATGGCGGACATTCGCGCGCAGATCGGGCCAGACACACCGGTCTATATCACCTACGACATCGACAGTCTTGATCCCGCCTTTGCGCCCGGCACAGGGACGGTCGAGATTGGCGGGCTGACCACGATCCAAGCGCTTGAAATCATCCGAGGCTGCGCAGGCCTGAACGTGGTGGGCGGCGATCTGGTGGAGGTGTCGCCGCCCTATGACCCAAGCGGGAATACCGCGCTCATCGGGGCGAACTTGCTTTACGAGATGCTGTGTGTGCTGCCGAAATCAATCGCTTGAACGGTCTATCCGAATTCGGTCCCGATTAAGGTTAGATGCACACTCGTTCGGTATTCCTGCTTTAGTGGGCCGTCTGGCCCAGCCAATCGGATGAGGACTGAAGCATTGCATTTGAAGAAACTAACTATTGTTGCGTCGTTTGTTGCAGTCGCTGGATGCACACCGCCCGCTGTTTCTGAGTTTAACGGAGACTCGGTTACTATTGAAACTTCAACCACTGGGCAAACTGATCGCTCAGAAGCTTTGCTCGAGGCTGAGCGCATTTGCGGACGAGTTGGAAGGATCGCAGAGTATGTATCAACTAGGGTGATAAGTGAGTTCCGATACGCCAATTTGTATTTGTGTCTAGAACCCTAGCGTGTCTTGTCTTGAGGCAAACTGCCTTTCGGCACCCGCGCTTCACGCGGGCCAGTCCCTGTGTCTGGGCGCGGTTTGGTGCGCAGGACGGGGGTGTTTTCCGATCCGCCGCCACGGCTCTCGCGTAGTACAATGTAGAGACCGCTGGCGATGATGATGGCGGCACCTATGAACGTTGCTTGGTCCGGGAGGTCATCAAAAAAGATGTAGCCGAACAATGTGGCCCAAATGATCTGCGAATATTGCATGGGGGCCACGATGGCTGCTTCGCCCTCGTTATAGGCAAAGATGATGATGAGGCCCGCCGCTGATCCGCAGAGTGCCAGCACCGCGAAAAGGCCGAGGTCTTCGACGGGAACCGGCTGGTAGACGAAGGGCAGGAGGGCTGCCATCAGAACAAAGTTCGCCATCATTGGGTAGAGCAACAACACGACCGAGCGTTCTTCGGAACCGATTTTGCGCACGATGATCGAGGCCACGGCCGCCCCGCAGGCTGCGGCCAGTGCGGCCGCATGGCCCAGCGTCAGGTCGGTTGAGCCGGGGCGCAGGACGACGAAAACGCCTACCAAGCCTGCGATAATCGCGAGACCCCGCCGCACGCCGACGCTTTCGCCCAAGACGGGGATGGCCAGCAGAGTGATCAGCAACGGCGTGGCAAACAGGATCGCGTAGACCTGTGCGAGCGGTAGGACAGTGAAGGCGTAAAACGCCGACATGCCTGTCACGAGTGCCGCACCCGTGCGCAAAGCGACCCACCATGGATGGACGGGTAACAGAGTGCCGGGTTGGCGGTCCCGCATCAGGATCAGCATCGCGATGGGAAAGCTGAACAGTACTGAAAAGAAGATCATCTGGAACGGCGAATAGGTTGCGCCCATGATTTTGACGATCACGTCGTGCGTCGCATAGACCGCAAAGGCCAGCAGGGCGAGGATGGCTCCTTTGGCGTTTGCGGTCATGTCAGGCTCCGGTGTTGGTGTTTAGGCGTTCAGGGCTGCGATGATCGCGTCGCCCATGTCCGTGGTGCTGATCGGTGTGCCGCCATCGGGGCCCATCAGATCGGCTGTGCGCGCACCGTCTGCCAGTACCTTTTCGACCGCTGCCTCTACTTGTGTGGCGGCCTCGCCCATGTCGAACGAATAGCGCAGGGCCATGGCGAATGACAGTATGCAGGCGATGGGGTTGGCTTTGCCTTGGCCCGTGATGTCGGGGGCTGAGCCGTGGACGGGTTCGTACATCGCCTTGGGGCGGCCATTGGCCATCGGCACACCCAGCGAGGCAGAGGGCAGCATGCCAAGAGATCCGGTGAGCATTGCTGCGCAATCAGACAGGATGTCGCCAAACAAATTGTCGGTGTAGATGACGTCGAACTGCTTGGGTGCGCGAACCAGTTGCATGGCACCGTTGTCGGCGTACATGTGGCTGAGCTCGACCTCAGGGTAGTCGGCATGGACCTCGGTGACCACGTCGCGCCAGAGGATGCCGCTCTCCATGACGTTGGCTTTTTCCATGGAACACAGGCGCTTGTCGCGCTTCATCGCCAGCTCAAACGCTGCGCGTGCGCCACGCTCGATCTCGGCCTCGGTGTAGCGTTGGGTGTTGATGCCGACGCGCATGTTGTCTTCGGTATGGATGCCGCGTGGCTCACCGAAATAGACGCCTGATGTCAGCTCTCGAACGATCATGATGTCGAGGCCCGCGACGATGTCTTTCTTCAGGGATGAGAAGTCCGCGAGGGCGTCAAAGCACTGCGCTGGGCGCAGATTTGCGAAGAGGTCCATCTCTTTACGCAGGCGCAGCAATCCGCGCTCGGGCTTCACCGAAAAGTCCAGATCGTCGTAGGCCGGACCGCCGACAGCGCCGAGCAGAACCGCGTCAACCTCTTGGGCGGCGGCCATCGTGGCATCGGACAAAGGCACCCCGTGTTTGTCGTAAGCTGCCCCACCCACGAGGTCTTCGGAGACGTCGAATGTCACGCCTTTGGCGGTGTCCATCCATGCGATGACTTTCTTGACTTCGGCCATGACCTCGGGGCCGATGCCGTCGCCTGCGAGGATGAGGAGGGAGGGGTTTGTCATGGTGTCGATCCTTGCGTTTGGCGGGTTTGCGGTGGCCTAGACCGCAGCGGGGAGAAGTGCAAGTTTTGGGGCTGAATTGGCCAAAACTGCGGTACACGCGGTATGCACAGGCCGTACACAGGGCGTGCGCACGATTGTGTTTGCGCAGGGTTAGCCTTGCGACATCTCTGCGAGGACCGCCAGCGCATCCTGCTCACGACCGTCGGGCACGAAAAGGTGGTCGTGAAAGAAGCCCGAGACCGGGTTCACGCCCATGTCGTGTTTGGCGAGCGCTGTCGCGATGCGCGCCATAAAGCCCACGGCCTCAAGCGAGGAATGGATGTTCAGGGTGATCATCCGGCAGGGGAATTCAAAGGACAGGTCGCGGGCCTCGGCCTCAGATTTGAGGATGATGTAGGTTGTGCCTTCGGCCTCTTGGAACATCATGCGCGCTGCGATGTTGAGCGGGGGTTGATCGGCGGGCAGCGTGACGAAGACGTATAGGCCGTCTATCAGTACCGCCGACATTGATTTGATCAATGCGTTTAGGTTTGTCTCACCGCTCATGTTTGGTCGTCCTGCTTTTTAGAATTTGAAACCGGACTATGTGGGCGGATGGCAGGGGTGTCTAGGTGTCCGCTAAAAGTCGATGTCGACCCAGACCAATCGGTGCGGGCCAGCGAGGCGGCCGTCATTCCCAAGGAGCGCTGTGGCTGCATCGTCAGGTGTTGGCCAGAAAACGCCGCTGCCCGTGACGCGAAGATCGCGACTGGGCAGGACGTAGCTGACCCGCAGGTTGCCGGGTGGATTGTCGGGCCAACTGGCGGTGTCATGTGCCGGGTTGCCTGATTGTGTGGGGTCAGATGTGTCACCGCCACGGCTGCGGGGCCCGGTGTCTTGCAGGCGAGGGTCATTCAGAAACTCCGCCATCGCGGCGCTGTCGCCTTCGCCATCGGCGGGGTCGAGGTTGGCGTTGCCGATCACGATAAAGGGCCGGGTTCGCTGTTCGATCTGCTGTTCCCACAGGCGCAGTTCGTCGCGGTTGCGCAATCCGTTAGCGTCTTCTGCGTCGTCGAACACGGGTGGTGTGGCGGACCATATCATCAGATCTATTGTGCCTGCGTTCGTTACAACGGGCAAGATCACATGCGCTGTCGTCGAGAGCGGCAATTGGGCTGTTAGGTCTGCGGGCCAAAAGGGGGTGCCGTCGGGGGCTACGGGCAGAGTTGCGTCGGGCATATCCTGCCAAATAAGCGCGGTGAAATCTTGGATGCCCGCGGTGTCGAACGGCAGATGTGACAGGACCGCAATCCCCCCGTCGCCCGTGAACCGCCCGTAGCCCCATGCATCGCGCGCGTCGCCTAGATAGCCGTTTTGGTCGAGGTCAAAGCCGCTGGGCGCACCAGAGTTCGGGCGCGGCGCGTAGCGGTGGGGATAGGTTGGTGCCCCAAGCAGATCGGCGAAAGCGGCCAGGGCGAGACCGTCGTGGTCCCAATCGAAATCGGTAAGCACAAGAACGTCTGGCGATACTTGGCGGATTATCTCGGAGATGGCGGTGATCTGGGGGTCTTCATCGCGCAGGATGTCGCGCAACAACAGGCCGGGTCCATCACGGCTGAGCGGGGCAGAAAAGGTGGCGATGCGCAGGGTGTCTGCCGAGGCTGTACTGCCTAAGGCGACCGCTAGGCTGAAGTAGACGCCTAAGCGCTGGCGGCCCGCGCGCGTTGCCGCGATATCATCACCGCGACATGGCTGAGGGCTATGCCGCGCATCAACAGGCTGGCTGGCAAAAATGCCCATGCGGTCACGGTCCAGATCAGGGTGTGATGATTGGACAGCGCCATCGGATTGATAAAGCTGCTGGTCAGGGTCACCACGGCTGGGATTAAGAAAGGCAGCAGAAATCCTAAGATAAGGTTAATTTGCGCATCCCGTTCCAACCGTTTCACCACATCGCCACCCGCTGTGGGGTCGAATGTGGGCAGGTTGATCCAGAAATTAAAGGTGCCGTTGCGTGCAGGCCAACCAGCGAGGCGCAGCATCACCACGAAGACAGCCAATGCAAACAGCGAACACAAATAGCTGATGCCTGCGGCGATGCGCAGATCGTTCATCAGCTGATCAGAGGCATCATCGGGTAAAATCAAGATGAGAATGCGGACTGGTGAATAGGGGAAATCTATTGCGTTGGTGATCGTATTGCCCGCAGCCGACGCCAACCGAGTGATCGTGCTGGGGTCATATTCGCCGCGCGCGATGAACGACAACATCAAAACGGTGATGAAAAGTGCCCCAAACCGAATGCGATTAAACGGGGGGGCGTCGCGGAATTCGACCAGACTGGGACTGCGGGACGAATATTCCATAAAGGTGAACAGGCCCGCGACCACACAGATCAAGACCACGATTTGCGCTGTGTCAGTCGTCGTATCAGGTAGTAAGACTGCCGGGGTCGCAACCAGTAACACCATCAAAACTGCACGCAATATTGCACCAGCAACACGCGAGATCATGCGTTTCCCGTCCTCAAAATTCCCCAATACGCGCGTGGCGTTCGGGGCATTGGTATTGGCGCTCCGCGAGACGACTGCCCGCTGCCTTATTGTTGCCATGAAAATGCCATCTTCCCGCTGGTGTCTCAACCCTCGGGATATAAATCGCGCAAGACTTGGGCGGTTTTGCGACAGGGTTGGTGCGAGAATGTCACCTTAGAGGCCATACTTCGGCCCCATTCTGAGAAATCGTCCATATATGCCGATTCTGCGGGGCTGCACCCCATAATGCAGTGATGTATGCGTTTACATTTTTAAAAGAGCGCTCAAATTGTATCTAAAAAAGAGCGCTCTTGGGTCATAATGTGGGGTTCATTCGACAACAGAGGCCGAAAAACTGGGTGATTTCGGGAACAGGCCCTACACCCAAGGACGTGCCTGTGCGGCGGCGGCTTCAAATGTGTCAATTGAGGCGGCTTTTTCCAGTGTCAGGCCGATGTCGTCGAGACCATTCATCAAACAATGCTTGCGGAACGCGTCGACCTCAAAGCTGATCGTTTGCCCGTCGGACAGCGTGATCGTCTGGCTGTCGAGATCGACCTCGATGCGCGCGTTGGCCCCTTTTTCGGCGTCGGCCATGCATAGGTCGCGCTGATCTTCGGGCAACACGATGGGCAGGATGCCGTTTTTGAAGCAGTTGTTGTAGAAGATGTCGGCAAAGCTGGTCGAGATCACGCAGCGGATGCCGAAGTCAGCGATGGCCCATGGCGCGTGCTCGCGGCTGGAGCCGCAACCAAAGTTATCGCCCGCGACCAGCACCGAGGCCTCGCGGTATTGCGGCTGGTTGAGCACGAATTCGGGGATTTCTGCCCCTTCGAGCGTGAAGCGCATCTCATCGAACAAATTGGCCCCGAGCCCTGAGCGTTTGATCGTTTTCAGAAACTGTTTGGGGATGATCATGTCGGTGTCGATGTTCACGAGCGGCATGGGGGCTGCGATGCCGGAGAGATTGGTGAAGGCTTGCATAGTGGTCTCCTATCTAAGGGTCGGTCAGGCCGTTTGGGCCGCGAAATAACGGGCGCTGATTTGGCGTAGGTGCATCATCAGCAGGTCAATGTTGGGCTGTGTGTCGGGGTGTTTGTTTTTATGCGCTTGAGGGGCCGGTTTGCCGGGGTGGGTGCGCGCCCGCATCATGGCGGGATTAGCGATTTTGCTGCGCGCCCATGGGCTGCCGTTGGACGCCCCGTTGAGCGATCCGATGATGCCCCGGTGCGACAGTTCGCGCATCAGTGCGTCGGCCTCGACCTTGCCCACGCCGAGCTGGCTCATTAGGCCCCAACGGCTGATCGAGGTGCGCGCGCCTGCGTGCAAGATTGCTGCATGAACGCTAGATGTGGTGAGCGCCGCTGCGGGTGCCGCTGCGCGGACCATAGGGGCGGGAAGGAACGGCGCTGTTGTCGCGGCCCCGATGAGTTGCAAAAATCCACGTCGTTTCATTGGGCCCCCGCTGATTGCGCTAGCGCACGTGGACTGAGTGTCAGACCGTACGTGCGGCAGATGTGATGCAGATGGACAA
>CALHAP010000197.1 GCA_937931795.1 uncultured Paracoccaceae bacterium | reverse complement strand
TTTGGCTGCACGGGTGGCAAACATCGCTCTGTCGCTCTGACCGAACATTTGGCGGCCACTTTAGCAGCCCAAGGGTGGCGCAGCACGATCCGGCACCGCGAGTTGGAACGCACGGCACAGGCGCCAGCGCAAACCAAAGAGGTCGCAAAATGATCGGGGTTATTATCGTCGCACACGGGCGTTTGGCCATCGAATACGTGAACACGGTCGAACATGTGACGGGCGCGCAGGTGAACTTTGAGGCGATCACGATCCACCCCGACGATGATCGCGCCGCCAAGGAGGCCGAGATTTGCACCACCGCCAACCGGCTTGATGATGGAGACGGAGTGGTTATTGTGACCGATATGTTCGGTGGATCGCCTTCAAATCTCTCGCTTCAGGCCTGCCGCCCGGTCAATCGCCACATCCTATATGGGGCGAATATGCCGATGCTGATCAAACTGGCGCAATCGCGGCGCAAACCCATTGCCGAAGCCGTGGCCGCCGCCCTGTTTGCGGGGCGCAAATACATCGACAGTCATGATGTCTCACTACCCGCCACCGCTGCGGAAAAAGCCTGAACGCCATGCCAACACGTATCCTGAAAATCGAGAACATAAAGGGGCTACATGCCCGCGCTTCGGCCAAATTGGCGGCTGTTGTCGACGATTTCGACGCGACCGCGACAGTGTCCAAAGACGGGATGGACGCAGGCGGCGACAGTATCATGGGTCTTTTGATGTTGGCAGCTTCCATCGGAACCTCTATTGAAGTGACGACGCAGGGGGCGGAGGCGGACGCATTGGCAGACGCCATAGAGGCCCTCGTTGCCGACAAGTTTGGGGAGGGCCACTAAGGCCCCGCGAAGGACAAGCCAAGTGACCGACACAACCACGCGCACGGTGTCCACCCCCACAACAGACACACATGAGACCCGCGTTTACGACCGACGCGGACTGACCTATTCGAACACCTTTGACAGCGGGTTCAAACGCGGGATCATCCGCACGATTGAACTGCTGACGGGTAAAATCACCATTCTGCGTCGCATCCGGCACTTTGAGAAAGCAGGCGCGCCAAAGGGACAAGCGTTCTGGCGCGGTGCCTTGGGCGTGATGGGGATTGATCTGCAAACCCCCGATGACCAATTGGCCCGCATCCCGAAAGAGGGGCCTGTGGTCTTGGTCGCGAACCACCCGCATGGGTTGGTCGACGGGATGATCCTCGCGGATTTGATTGGCCGGGTGCGCGACGATTACCGGATTTTGACGCGCTCAATCCTGACCGGGATTGACGAGACCGCGGCAAATTACATGATCCCCGTCCCCTTCCCCCACGAACCAGACGCGCAGAACAAAATGCTGGAGATGCGCCGCGAAACGATGGAACATCTGAAAAACGGCGGGATCATCGCGCTGTTTCCCTCAGGCGGTGTGGCCGCGTCCGAGACGATGATGGGCCCCGCGATTGAGGGCGAATGGAATGTGTTTACCGCCAAGTTGATCCGCACCTCGGGGGCCACCGTGGTGCCTTGCTATTTTCAGGGTCAAAACTCGCGGCTGTACCAAATCGCCAACCGCATTTCCGCGACCCTCCGCCAGAGCCTGTTGTTGCATGAGATCGTCCACAGCATGGACAAACCGCAGGCCCCCATCGTGGGACACCCGATTTCACAAGACGACATGCGCCCGCATCTGTCAGAGCCGCGCAAGCTGATGTCGTGGCTACGCGATCAGACGTTGGCGCTGCGATCTTAGGCCCGGTTTAAGCCCGCATTAACCAAGTTTCGGCATTAAGGCCCCATCAACCAAGGGGGGCTACCATGCAAAACAGAGGATTTTGGATCGGCGTTGCGCTGATCGGCACAGGATTGTTGGATGGTGCGTTTGACATTTTTCCACAGGCCAGCACGATGGAATTTCTCACGGCAGGTGTCGCGTTGATCGTCGGCACCAAAGTGACCTGAAAGGCGAACAAGATGAGCAATGACAAAGACCCCAACGGGTTCTCAGAACAAAGCGAGGCGTTTCGCCAGACATCCAAACCGATCAGGCCGCAGATCATCCGCACCGCAGTAGCACGGCCCCAGCCCGGCCCAGCGTCGGTTTTTCTCGCCAGCTACGGTGTCTACCTCTGCGCGGCAGCGATCCTGTTGCTGTCAAAAATCACCGTCCATTGGTATATCCCCGCGATCACCCTGATCGTCGCAGCCCGGCTCTGGGCGGACAGGCGGCACCACACGGCTTAACGCGTGGGAACGGGTATCTCTTGGGTATAATCGTAGAACCCGCGTTTGGTCTTTCGCCCTAACCACCCAGCTTCCACGTATTTCGTGAGCAATGGGCAGGGTCTATATTTTGTGTCGGCCAACCCGTCATGCAGTACGTTCATGATCGCCAGACAGGTGTCCAAACCGATAAAATCCGCCAATTCTAACGGTCCCATCGGATGATTGGCACCCAGTTTCATCGACGTGTCGATGGATTTTACCGACCCAACCCCTTCATACAGCGTATAAATCGCTTCGTTGATCATCGGCATTAGGATGCGGTTGACGATAAACGCCGGGAAATCCTCGGACGTTGAGGCGGTTTTACCTAGGTTTTCGACCACTTCTAAACAGGTCTCGAATGTCTCAGAATCAGTGGCAATGCCCCGGATCAATTCAACCAATTGCATCACCGGCACTGGGTTCATGAAGTGAAACCCCATGAATTTCTCGGGCCTATCCGTGCGCGCGGCCAACCGGGTGATCGAAATAGATGAGGTGTTCGAGGTCAGAATTGTCGTAGGCTTTAGATGGGGGACAAGGTCTTCAAAAATAGCGGTTTTCACGGTTTCCCGTTCGGTCGCAGCCTCGATCACCAGATCTGTATCGCCCAGATCACTGAGGGTTAGCGTCGTCGAAATCCGCCCCAATGCCGTGTCTTTATCCGACGCAGAGATAATCTCACGGCTGACCTGTCGGTCCAGATTACGCTCAACCGTGGCACGCCCCGCATCAAGCGCATCTTGGGTAATGTCCGTCACCAGCACGTCGTACCCAGACAGCGCGAAAACATGCGCGATCCCATTGCCCATTTGCCCTGCACCAACGATGCCCACGCGCTCGATCGCCATGTCGCTATCCTCTTTGAGTGTTGAGACGACATTACCCTCGTCTGTCTTGGGGCCACAAGGCGTAGAAAAACAGAAAGCTTGAAGCAAATCTCAACTTTATGTCTTTGGCAAACTTTTGCTGTGAGACCGCCCCTACCAAAGCAGACCGAAGGGGCATTGGCATGAAACACGACAGACTTGAAAACGATGGCCTGAGCTACGCACCCTGCCGCTATGGGACGTCCAAAATGTTCTTTCGCGGCCCCCGTAAGCCGCTGGATGGTCGCTACATCGCCTTTGTAGGCACCACCGAAACCTATGGCAAATTTATCCCAACCCCGTTTCCCGATCTCGTTGAAACCGCCATCGGGGAAACCTGCGTGAATTTCGGCTGCGTGAATGCGTCCATTGATGCGTTTATCCGCGAAGATATGATCCTGACCGCCTGCCACGATGCCGCGTTGAATGTTGTACAGATGATGGGCGCACACAATATGTCGAACCGTTTTTACACAGTCCATCCACGCCGCAATGATCGGTTTTTGCGCGCGTCGACCGTATTGCAGGCGATCTATCCCGAGGTTGATTTCACCGAGATCTGCTTCACCCGCCATCTGCTGATGCACCTGTTTGAGCTGTCGCCAGACCGGTTTGAGATTGTGCGAAACGAGCTGCAAGAAGCCTGGGTGGCCCGCATGCGCAATTTTCTAGGTCAGATCGGGGGACGTGCGATTTTGGTTTGGATGAACAAGGATAGGCCCGCCCAAGACAGGCCGCCGACATTGAATGATTTTCTCAGCAATGGCCCGTTGTTTGTGACCCGTAAGATGATCGACGAGGTCGCCCAACATGCCCAAGCTGTGGCGGTGATCGAACCCAGCGACGCCGCCCTAGACGGCAATTTAACCGGCATGGTGTTTTCCCCTAGCCAGTTGACCGCCGCGCAGGAATTGCTCGGCCCCAGCGCTCATGCGGAAGCGGCGGGTATCTTGTCGGATATGATCGGCGCGATATTGCACAACACCGGGCCGCGCAAAGCGTCATCAGCCTGACCCCAAACGCAAAAAGGCCCCGCAGCATAACTGCGGAGCCCGTTCAACCCATCGTCCGGCGCGTGCTTACAGCGCGCTGACCAATTCCGGCACGGCGGTAAACAGATCAGCCACCAGACCGTAATCCGCGACCTGAAAAATCGGGGCTTCTTCGTCTTTGTTGATCGCCACGATAACCTTGCTGTCCTTCATACCGGCAAGGTGCTGGATCGCGCCCGAGATACCGACAGCGACGTAGAGATCGGGGGCCACGACCTTGCCCGTCTGGCCCACTTGCCAGTCGTTGGGCGCGTAGCCGCTGTCGACCGCCGCACGGGACGCGCCCACGGCAGCACCCAGTTTGTCGGCCAATTGCTCGATCAGTTTAAAGTCCTCTTCGGACCCCACACCCCGACCACCTGAGACGACGACACCGGCAGATGTCAGCTCGGGACGGTCGCTGGCGGCGACCTTGTCTTCGACCCATGACGACAGCGCAGGATCAGCAGCCGCACCGATCATCTCGACCGACGCAGAGCCGCCATCGGCGGCGGCATCAAAGCCTGCGGTGCGGATCGTCATGACCTTTTTCGCATCACCGGATTTGACCGTCTGGATCGCATTGCCCGCATAAATGGGACGCTCGAACGTGTCCGCGTCAACGATCGCAGTTACCTCAGAGATCATCATCGCATCGAGCAAGGCCGCCGCGCGCGGCATGATGTTTTTCGCGTCCGACGTGCCGGGGGCTACGATGTGGCTGTAGTCGCCGGCCAGCGACACGAGCAGGTCGGCCACAGGCTCGGCCAAGCGGTGACCATAGAGCGCATCTTCCGCGCAGAGCACCTTAGACACGCCAGCGATTGTCGCGGCCTGATCAGCGGCGGCTTTTGCCGTAGCACCGACACAGAGCACTGTGACATCACCGAGGGCCGTCGCAGCCGCCACAGTTTTGGCGGTGGCATCCATCGCCAGCTCGCCGTCGTTCACTTCACCAAGAAGAAGTACCGCCATCACACAACTCCTGCGTCTTTAAGTTTACCGACCAGCTCATCGACCGATCCGACCATGATACCCGCGCTACGCGCTTCGGGTTCGGCGGTGCCAACAACCGTCAAACGCGGGGTCGCGTCGACGCCGTAGTCACCGGGTGTTTTCTCGTCCAAAGGCTTTTTCTTGGCCTTCATGATGTTGGGCAGAGACGCATAACGCGGCTCGTTCAGGCGCAGGTCCACGGTGACAATCGTGGGCATCTTGACCGAAATCGTCTGCAAACCGCCATCCACTTCGCGGGTGACTTTCGCGCTATCGCCGTCGATATCAACCTCGGAGGCGAATGTGCCTTGGCTCCACCCCAACAGGGCGGCCAGCATCTGGCCCGTCGCGTTCATGTCGTTGTCGATAGCCTGCTTGCCGCACAGGACCAAACCGGGTTGCTCTTCATCAACGATCCCTTTGAGGATTTTGGCGACGGTTAGCGGTTCGATGTCATTGTGCACATCATCGGTGGCAATCACGAGGATCGCTCGGTCAGCACCCATGGCCAGTGCCGTGCGCAGCGTCTCTTGGTTTTGCTTCACACCGATGGAAACCGCGATGACCTCTTCGGCCTTCCCAGCTTCTTTCAGGCGAATCGCTTCTTCGATTGCGATCTCGTCAAATGGGTTCATCGACATTTTCACATTGGCCAGATCAACACCGCTGCCGTCCGCTTTCACGCGCACTTTCACATTATAGTCGATCACGCGCTTAACGGGCACGAGCACCTTCATCTTGTAGTCTCCCTAACCAAGGCCATACGTTTTGTTCGGTTTATCGCGCCCGAGGCACAAAAAATAGTGTAAAATCGACGCGGTGGGGCCGTCAAACGCCACGTCGTACCGCCGTCGCGCCTAACCGCCTGCGACCTGCAACACGATCTTGCCGATATGCGCCGAGCTTTCCATGCGGGTATGCGCCGCCGCAGCATCGGCCAGCGCAAATTCTTGATCCATTACCGGGGCTATGCGCCCAGCCGAGAGCAACGGCCAGACCTGCGCGCGCAGTTGGTTTGCGATCTCGGCCTTGGCCGCATCTGACTGCGGGCGCAGCGTGCTGCCCGTGATCGTCAAACGTCGCATCATCATCACGGCAAAGTTCAGCTCGACCTTTGGCCCTTCGAGAAAGGCAATCTGCACCAAACGTCCATCATCTGCCAGCGCCTTGATATTGCGGGGGATATAGCTGCCACCGACCATGTCGAGGATCAGGTTTGCGCCACCTTCGGCCCCCAGAATATCGACAAAATCCTCATCGCGGTAGTTGATCGCCCGCTCTGCCCCCAGATCTGTGCAGGCCGCGCATTTCGCGTCAGAGCCTGCCGTCGCAAAGACCCGCGCCCCGAAACGACGCGCCAGCTGGATGGCCGTCGTGCCAATCCCGCTTGACCCGCCATGCACCAAAAACCGCTCGCCGCCTTGCAATCCACCCCGCATAAAGACGTTGGACCACACGGTGAAATAGGTTTCCGGCAAACAGGCCGCCTCACGCAGGCCCATGCCATCCGGCACCGGCAGACAATGCGCCGCTGGCGTCATCACATAGTCCGCGTATCCCCCACCAGGCAGCAGCGCACAGACGCGGTCGCCAACAGCCCAATCGGTGACCCCCGGCCCAACCGACGCGATCTCGCCCGATGCCTCTAACCCCGGCAAATCACTGGCCCCTTTGGGTGGATTATATGCCCCTGCCCGTTGCAGCGCGTCGGGTCTGTTGACGCCTGCGTAGGCCACACGGATGATCACCCGCCCGTGGCCCGCCACAGGCATAGGGCGGCGCACCTCGCGCAGCACATCGGGGCCGCCGTGTTCAGATATTTCAATCGCGCGCATGTCAGACATCAGACGTCCCCCGGTTGGTTTCGCCCCCTATATGACGGGTCAGTCCGGGGTCGTCCACATGCCGGGCACATCGGTGCGGGGGCCGCGCGCGGGGGCCTTCACCATCCCAGCTAGGTGCGACAGTGGTGCAAGAAAGGGTTTGAACAGCTTGGAGTTATTCACCTGCGCTTTGACCATTTCGAACTGCATCACATCCCCAATGCGGCGGGCGATAAAGGCATCGGTTGCATGCTGATCACTGGAATAGTCGCCCAGCCAATAGAGGACAGTGCTGGCATAAACACCCGAGAGCGTCGCGCGTTTGGTGTACCAATTGATGTCGCGCGAAGTGTCACCCAGTGCTGTCCAGATCGCATCGGCAGTGCCCCAGATCAGTTTCGCGCCATCGGCGCCATAGATCGGCAGGGCAAACAGGGTGCTGCCGCGCCGGACGGCTTCTTTGTCATCAACGGCGTCCAATCGGGCGCGAATGGCAAAGGCGACCTTGTCGCGAAACCGCATTTCGCTCAGATCAGCCTCCTTGATCGCGGTGACCATTTGCGCATCCCCCTCCAGATGAAACGCAATCGCCAGATCGACGGCACCGCGCGGGCAGACAGTCTTGGCATCAGCGAGCGTCATATCGGCATCGGCCGCAGCGGCGGCAAAGGCCTCGGGCGTCCAGCCATCAAACGGCACGTGGGGCATGATGGCATCGAGCAAAGTGGCGCGGCGCGGGTCGGTCATAGGGTGTCCTTTCGAGAC
>CALHAP010000196.1 GCA_937931795.1 uncultured Paracoccaceae bacterium | reverse complement strand
CCTGAATGCCCCCACCAAGATGATGAAAGAACAGGGGTATGGCGCGGGCTATGCCTATGACCATGACGCCGAAGACGGGTTTTCGGGGCAGGACTACTTTCCTGAAACGATGAAACGCCCCGTATTATACACGCCGGTTGAGCGTGGTTTTGAACGAGAGCTAAAGAAACGGCTTGATTACTTCACCAAGCTGCGGGCGACGCGGGATGATCAGGTCTGATAGCCATGCCAGCTTGACAATTGCGCCCCAAACCACGACAGACCGCAGATGTTTTCAACAGTTCTTCTTGTCGCGCTTGGCGGTGCCATTGGTGCCGCGCTCCGGTTTCTGTCCGGTGTTGCGATATTGCGTCTGACCGGTCCGGCCGAGTTCCCTTTGGCAATCATGAGCGTGAATGTTGTGGGATCGTTCTTGATGGGCATCTTTGTGGTTGCAGCAGCACACAAGGGACTTACGCACCTGAGCCCCTTTGTGATGACGGGGCTATTGGGCGGGTTCACCACGTTTTCGGCGTTCTCACTAGAGGCCGTGACATTGTTTGAGCGCGGCGATGTGGGGCAGGCGGCGGTCTATGTGGTGGTGTCGGTCGTGGTATCCATCGCGGCCCTGATGTTTGGAATTTGGATTATGCGGGGGGCATTGACATGAGCGGTGTGCAGCAACGTGTCGTGGGGGCTGATGAGGGCGATCAGCGGTTGGACCGCTATGTGCGCAAGCTGTTCCCGCATCTGAGCCAAGGGCGCATCGAAAAGCTGTGTCGCAAGGGTGAAATCCGTGTCGACAAAGGCCGCGTGAAATCCAACAGCCGTGTCGAAGTGGGCCAAGTGGTGCGCATTCCGCCGCTCCCTGACGCGGGCACTGTCGAGGGCCAAGCCGTCGAGCGCGCTATCTCTGCGGCCGACCGCGAGCTGATCCGCAACGCCGTAATCTGGCAGGACGAGCACATCATCGCGATCAACAAACCTCCCGGTCTGCCGACCCAAGGGGGCACTGGCGTTGTGCGTCACGTCGATAGCTTGAGCGTTGTTTTGCAAGGCGATCACGAGGACAAGCCGCGTCTGGTGCATAGGCTCGACAAGGACACCTCGGGTATTTTGCTACTGGCGCGTACGCGGATGGCGGCCAAAGGGCTGACGGAAAACCTCAAGCATTTCGCCACCCGCAAGATTTATTGGGCCGCTGTTGCCGGCGTGCCAAACCCCCGCTCTGGCACGATCAAATACGGGCTGCACAAGACCGCCGGACATGGGCGCGGCGGCGAGAACGAAAAGATGCGTTGCGTCCATCCCCGCGAGGTCGACAGCACTGAAGGGGCCAAGCGCGCGACGACGGATTTCGCGACGCTGACCGTGCTGGGGCGCCGTGCGTCGTGGCAGGCTCTCGTGCCGATCACGGGTCGGACGCATCAGCTGCGCGCGCATATGGCCGAGATCGGGCATCCGATCATGGGCGATGGCAAATACGGTGGCTCGGGGCAAGAAAACCTTGGGGATGGATGGGGGGCCAGCCTCGGCGGTGACCTCAGCCGCAAGCTGCATTTGCACGCCCGCACGCTGATCATCGAACACCCGATCACCAAGGCGCAACTGACACTGCACGCGCCGCTGCCCGAGCATATGCAGCGCACGTGGGATTATGTCGGCTGGGACGTGACCCATGCGCCGCTCGATCCGTTCAACATGCCCGATTGATCTGCCATGAGTGACCTGCGCTTGGTGATTTTCGACGTCGATGGCACGCTGGTCGATAGCCAGAACGAGATCATGGCCGCGATGGCATTGGCACATGGGGATGTCGGCCTGCCACTGCCCGCGCGGTCCGAGATCATCAGCCGCGTTGGCCTGTCGCTTGACGCGTTTTTCCATGGGCTGCACCCGGATCGACCTGATCTGACGGCTGATCTCACGGCGGCTTACAAGGACGCCTTTCGCACGCTGGCGGATCGTCACAGAACGCAGCCTCCGCCGCTGTTTGACGGGGTGGAGCAGGTGTTGCGGACATTGGCAGCGCAGCCTACGACATTGTTAGGGCTCGCTACAGGCAAATCGCGGCGTGGGGTGGATCGCTTTGTAGACCAACATGGTCTGAAGGACGTCTTTTTGACCGTCCAAACCGCCGACACGCACCCGTCCAAGCCCAACCCGTCGATGTTGCGCGCGGCGATGGCCGAAACCGGGGTCGACGCCGCGCGCTGCGTGTTCGTCGGCGACACGCGGTTTGACATGGATATGGCGCGGGCCGCAGGTGTGGGGCCGATTGGTGTGCGCTGGGGCTATCATCCCGCCACATCTTTGGGGACGAATCACATCTTGGATCAGATGGTTGATTTGCCAGAAATTTTGGAGAAAGTGGGGGTCACATGACCGAATGGGCGGCGAAACGCTTTTGGAAAGAGGCCGTTGCGACAGAAGTGACAGGCGGGTTTGAGGTGCGATTGGACACGCGCCCTGTGCGCACCCCTGCGAAATCGCCACTGACCCTCCCCACGCGGGCGCTGGCCGAGGCTGTGGCCGCCGAATGGGAGGCCCAAGACGACAAAATTCGCCCCGATACCATGCCCTACACGCGCACGGCGAATGCTGCGATTGACAAGGTCGCCCCTCAGCGCGCCGAGGTCGCAGCCCTGCTGATCGCTTATGGAGAGACCGATTTACTGTGCTACCGCGCCGCTGGTCCTGACCCTCTGGTTGAACGACAAGAGGCAGGCTGGTCACCGCAGTTGCAATGGGCGGCAGAGAGCCTCGGTGCCCGCCTGATTACCACGGTTGGGGTGATGCCTGTGTCACAAACGGGCGCGGTGATGGACCGCCTGTCTGCGCCCGTGACCGTGATGTCAGACTTCGAATTGGCGGCATTTCATGATCTGGTCAGCCTGTCGGGGTCGCTGGTGTTGGGCTTGCGGGTGGCGCAAGGGGATTTGGCGGCCTCTGAGGCATGGAACTTGTCTCGTATCGACGAGATATACCAACAAGAACAATGGGGTGCAGACGAAGAGGCCGCAGCCCAGTCCGAGATCAAACACCGTGCATTTGCCCATGCTGCGGCGTTTTATGCGGCGTGTAGGTAGGGCGTGCTTGGTCTATTCGGTCAGCGGAGATTTTCCATTTTGCAAACTTCGTGGCGTCAGCTGCCGAATTACCGCGTCTGCCCCTTGACCTGATGGCATGAATCCGCCCAACCTGTGCGCGCTGGATGTGGGCGACCGCAGCCAACCAATTTGTCGTCCGGGGAAGGACGGCGGGAATAAAACTGCTCTCGGGACAAGCGGGGGCAAAACTCAGGAAGAGGTACTTATGAAACATTCCGTATTGCTGGGCGCAATCACTGTCGCGGGTTTTACCGCCGGTGCTGCTGCCGCTGATACGCTTGGTGACGTGCAAGAGCGCGGCACATTGAACTGTGGTGTGACCACAGGTCTCGTTGGCTTTGCAGCCCCCGACGCCAATGGCGAATGGGAAGGCTTTGACGTTGGCGTATGTCGCGCTGTGGCTGCTGCCGTTTTGGGCGACGCATCCGCTGTGAACTTTGTCACAACAACCGGTCAGACACGCTTTACCGCGCTTGCGTCCGGCGAGATCGACATGCTGGCACGTAACACCACATGGACATTCAGCCGCGACACCGACCTCGCGTTTGAATTTGTGGGCATCAACTACTACGACGGCCAAGGCTTTATGATCCCCCGCGAGCTGGGCGTTTCTTCGGCCAAAGACCTCGACGGCGCGACTGTCTGCATTCAGACAGGAACAACAACCGAGCTGAACCTCGCGGACTTCTTCCGCACCAACAACATCAGCTACGAGCCCGTGCCGATTGAAACCAACGCAGAAGCACAGCAGCAATACCTTGCTGGCGCTTGCGACGTTTACACAACAGACGCCTCCGGCCTGGCGGCAACACGCGCATCCTTCGAGAGCCCAGACGAGCACATGCTGCTGCCTGAAATCATCTCGAAAGAGCCGCTCGGCCCGCTGGTTCGTCACGGCGACCACGAGTGGGGCGACATTGTGCGCTGGACACTCAACGCGCTGATCGCTGCTGAAGAGCTCGGCGTATCTTCTGCGAACATCGCTGATCTTGGCGCTGCCGCTGGTGAAAACCCAGAAGTTAACCGTCTGCTCGGCACCGAAGGCGAGCTGGGGTCCTACATGGGTCTCGACGCTGACTGGGCTGCACGCGCGATTGCAGCGGGTGGTAACTACGGCGAATTGTTCGAAAAGAACATCGGCGAGAACACACCCATCGGTCTGGCCCGTGGCCTGAACGCACAGTGGACAGACGGCGGCCTGCTGTATTCGCCACCTTTCCGCTAAGTCATATGCCAAAGGGCGCGACCGAGAGGTTGCGCCCTTTGCGCTTAGGCACATAACAAGACACTGATGGCCGGGACAGGGCATAACATCAGGACATTCGACGCGGTGAAGATGCCAGAAAACTGGCGCGGCCTGTCGAACCATCTTCCGGGGAGATCACCATGTCGACATTGTCGGAACCGCCGAAGGCCAGCTTTCGGCTCAGTCAGCTCATTTATGATACCCGCTACCGGTCTTTGACCATTCAGGTGATCGCGAGTATTTTGATTGCGCTGGGTCTGGCGTGGTTGATCAACAACACCATCGTCAATCTCGATAACCTTGGCAAAGATATCAAATTTGATTTTCTAGGCAGCCAAGCGGGTTATGACATCAACCAGCGCCTGATCGAATACGACAGCCAAGACACCCACGCACGGGCGGCCATTGTTGGTATTCTGAACACGTTGCTTGTCGCCTTTCTGGGCTGCATCGCGGCCACGATCATCGGGGTGACCGCAGGTGTACTGCGCCTGTCAAAGAACTGGCTGATTTCCAAGCTGATGACGGTCTATGTCGAGGGCTTTCGCAACGTGCCGCTGTTGTTGTGGATCTTGCTGATTTTCGCGCTGATGACCGAAGGCATGCCACAGCCGCGTGATTTCCGGGGTGATGAACCCGCAGCAACCATGTCACTGGGTGACAACGTCGCGGTCACCAACCGCGGTATCTATATCCCGCGTATTGGCTTTAACAATTCCATCGGTGCCGAGGCCGCAGAGCCCGTCTCAGACGGCGAGGACACGCCCCCACCGGGGTCAAGCGGCGTTGATTGGCTGCTGGTCTTGGGCGTTTTGTTCGCCTCGTTCTTCGGGCAACGATATGTCAAACAGCGCGCTGATGGCATCCAAGAGGACACAGGCCTGCGCCCGACGACGTGGTATCTGCGGCTGGGCATTTTGATTATCCCAACCGCGATTGTTATGTTCGTCTTGGGCGCGCAGGTTGTCAGCCCCTACCTCAAGGGATTTAATTTCACCGAAGGGGTGCATCTTCGTAACTCTTTGATCGCGTTATGGTTTGCTCTGTCGCTCTACACAGGCGCGTTCATTGCCGAGATCGTGCGCTCAGGGATCATGGCGGTCAGCAAGGGACAATCCGAGGCGGCCTTTGCGCTGGGGATGCGACCCAACTGGACGATGAACCTCGTGATCTTGCCGCAAGCCCTGCGGGTGATCATCCCGCCGCTGATTTCGCAATATCTGAACCTGACGAAAAACTCTTCACTGGCCCTTGCCGTGGGGTACATGGACGTGCGCTCGACCTTGGGTGGCATCACCATCAACCAAACCGGGCGAGAGCTGGAAGGCATGTTGCTGCTGGGTCTGTTCTATCTGGTGCTGAGCCTGCTGATTTCCGGCGTGATGAATATTTACAACAACAGCGTCAAGCTACAGGAGCGGTGATATGAGCGATACACATGCCCAAACCGTCGCCTATGTGCGCGACACCATGCTGGCCGAGAGCGCACCGCCTTTGGCCGAAAAGGGCGCGGTAAAGTGGTTTCGGGAGAATTTGTTTTCCTCGCCGGTCAACGTCCTGCTGACAATCGTGTCACTGTTTGTTTTGTTTTTGGTTCTCCGCCTCGTTTTGCCGTGGCTAACAAACGCAGTGTGGGACGCTAATTCGCTGTCAGAATGCCGTGAAATCCTCGCAGCCAAGGGCCTTGGGTCACACGATGGCGCTTGTTTGGCGGTTATTAAGGACCGTTGGCATCAATTGATGTTCGGCTTTTATCCATCGCACCTCTATTGGCGTCCTGTCTTGGCGTTCGTGTTGTTCCTCGTGGCCATCATGCCAGTGTTGTTCTCGTGGGTTCCGCGTCAGGCGCTGTACCTTACCGCAGCGGCGCCGTTTTTGGGCTATTGGCTGGTCTGGGGCGGGTCAATCTGGGGTATTGTGTTCGTCGCATTGGCGATCGTCATTGGCTATGCCGTCTTCCGCGCGCTGGAAGGGGTGAACGGCATCCTCGCGACAGTGGGTGCTATATTGGTGCCCATTATCTATTTGCTCTACGCGGCCGGTCCGCTGGCGGGGCAGGTTAATGACATCCTACCGATTGGTATCGAGGCGGTGAAAAGCAACCAGCTGGGTGGCTTCACGCTTGCGATTATCATTGGGCTCGCCGGGATCGTGCTGTCCCTGCCGCTTGGCATCTTGCTGGCGCTTGGGCGTCAGTCGGATCTGTTTATTATCAAGACGTTCTCGGTCATCTTTATCGAGGTGATCCGGGGTGTGCCTTTGATCGTGTGGCTGTTCACGGCTTCGCTCTTGCTCAACTATTTTCTGCCGCCGGGGACAAACTTTGACCTCGTGCTGCGGGTGATCATCATGGTCACGCTGTTTTCGGCGGCCTATATCGCGGAAGTGGTCCGTGGTGGCCTCGCTGCATTGCCAACAGGTCAATATGAAGCCGCAGATGCGCTGGGGCTGGATTATCCGAAATCCATGCGGCTTATCGTGTTGCCACAGGCGTTGAAAATCTCGATCCCCGGCATTGTGAACACCTTTATCGGGTTGTTCAAAGACACCACGCTGGTCGTCTTCATCGGCTTGAGCGATCCCATCGGCTTCACCAACCTGATCCGCGCGAATACGGATTGGAACGGTATCTACTGGGAATTGTTTGGCTTTGTCGGCCTCGTATTCTTCATTTTGTGCTTCAGCATGGGGCGTTATTCACTTTGGTTGGAGCGCCAGCTTCAGCGCGAACACCGTTAAGGAGACCACAGATATGTCTGACACAGCGACAGATCGCACAATTGATCGCAGCCAAATGCAGGTCTCTGATGAGGTGGCGATTGAAATCAACGGGCTGAACAAATGGTACGGCACATTCCACGTGCTGCGCGATATTAACTTGACCGTGAACCGGGGCGAGCGGATCGTTATTTGTGGCCCGTCGGGCTCGGGTAAATCGACGTTGATCCGCTGCATTAACCGTCTCGAAGAACACCAGCAGGGCCAGATCATCGTCGATGGGACCGAGCTGTCGTCGGATCTTAAAAACATCGACAAGATCCGGTCCGAGGTGGGGATGTGCTTCCAACATTTTAACCTGTTCCCGCATTTGACAATTTTGGAAAACTGCACGTTGGCGCCGATTTGGGTGCGTAAAACGCCCAAGCGTGAAGCCGAAGAGATCGCGATGCATTTCCTCGAAAAGGTGAAAATCCCCGAGCAGGCCGCCAAATACCCCGGTCAGCTATCAGGTGGTCAACAGCAACGCGTCGCGATCGCGCGCAGTCTGTGCATGAAACCGCGTATTATGCTGTTTGACGAGCCGACATCGGCCCTCGACCCGGAGATGATCAAAGAGGTGCTCGACACGATGATCGAGCTGGCCGAAGAGGGGATGACGATGCTCTGCGTGACCCACGAGATGGGCTTTGCCCGTCAGGTCGCCAACCGCGTGATCTTCATGGACCAAGGTCAGATTGTTGAGCAAAACGAGCCCGAAGCCTTCTTTAACAACCCGCAGTCCGAGCGAACACAGTTGTTCCTGAGCCAAATCCTCGGCCACTAAGACCGGGTTTTAGCCCAAATCTGAAGGGATCGTGAAATCAATCACGGTCCCTTTTTCTATTTGAACCCCGGCCCAGTCGCGGGCGACAAAGGTCAAGACTGTTGTGGCTCCGGTGGGGTAATCCGCAAACCTGTCGTGTTGCGGCGGCGTGCTGCACAAGATATCCGCAAAATCCCCAATGCCCGGATTATGCCCGATCATTGCGACCGTTTGCCCCTGTGCTTTGTGTAAAGCGGTCAGCATGACTGGCGCTGAGGCAAGGTAAAGCTCTGAGTCAAACCTGACCTCGGGCGGACTGTCTAGGCCGGCCATCACATGCTCGCAGGTGTCTCGCGTGCGCTGTGCATCCGATGATAGGATTAGGTCGGGGATATGCCCCCGCGCCTGCAACCATGCGCCGATGAGCGGGGCCTGTTGATGGCCCCGCTCATTCAACGGGCGGGCATGGTCATCTTGGCCAAAACTGGTCCAGCTAGATTTCGCATGGCGGATCAAGATCAGCTTCAGGGTCATGGATCGACAAAGGCCTTCATATGGAACGCCGATTGTGCCAAGTCTCTGCGCTCTTGTCCAACCGGACAGGCCCGCCTGACAGCGCAGCCTGTGGTGAGGCAGTCGCGCCCCATAGGTGAGACGATGTGCGATTTGCATCGTGGCACGTCATAAACAGCCCCGCCCAACGCGCCGACGGGGCAGGCCGTCCGGCAGGGTTGAGCGCAGGAATCACAGGGGCGGGTTCCAGTTGTCGGTGGTGCCACGTCAGCGGTCAGGATGGCCCCGCGAAACGATATGAACAGCCCAGAGACGTCATGCACCAACAGCCCAACGGGCGATGACCAAACCCTGCCACTACGCGTGGCCCAACCCAAAAACGGATGAAACGGGGGGCCGCAAAAAGGAAAATACGCATGCCCGCCCAGCTCAGTGGCGATGCCGGTCAATATGCGGTGCGACCAGCGATCTAGAGGCGAGGGCGCGCCATCTGTGGCCTCCGGGCTGCGTTTATATATATCCCAAAAGCGGGGCTCATCCGGGCTGATCATCGCCAAAGACCCGGTGTCGAGCGCGAGGGTGTCGTCTGGCGTGATAGCGCAGATGCCCGCGATCATCAGCCCATGTGGGGCGAGCGCTGTGGCAAGCGCTTCAGTCACCGTTTTGCCGGATGATCGACCCTGCGCCATGATCTGTGAACAGCTCCAGCAGCGCGGCATTGGGCAGTGTCCCGTCGAGGATCACGACCGCCCGCACACCGGCCTCTAGGGCATCGAGCGCCGTTTGGGTCTTGGGGATCATGCCGCCTGCGATCTCACCGCTGGCAATCATGTTCTTTACCTGATCTTTCGACAACTGGGTCACGACATCGCCGTCTGCGTTTTTCACACCCGGCACGTTTGTCAGCAACATCAAACGGTCGGCCTCCAGCGCGCCAGCAATCGCGCCTGCCGCCGTGTCACCGTTCACGTTGAAGGTCTCGTTTTTTTTGGTGCCCGTGGCGACCGGGGCGACCACCGGAATAATGCCCGCATCGAACATATCACGCAAAACTTGGACATTCATCTCGACCGGCGTGCCGACAAAGCCCAAGGCGGGATCATCCGCGCGGCAGACAATCAGGTTGTCATCCTTGCCCGATAGCCCGACTGCACGGCCGCCTTCGTCATTGATGGCTTGGACGATGCGCTTGTTGACCGCGCCGCACAGCACCATTTCGACGATATCAACCGTGGCGCGATCGGTGACGCGTTTGCCATTGATGAACTCGGATGTGATGCCCAAGCGGTCGAGCATATCAGTGATCATCGGCCCGCCGCCATGCACAACAACAGGGTTCACGCCGACCTGCCGCATCAGCACGATATCGCGGGCAAA
Source organism: uncultured Paracoccaceae bacterium (assembly GCA_937931795.1). GTDB lineage: Bacteria > Pseudomonadota > Alphaproteobacteria > Rhodobacterales > Rhodobacteraceae > JALZWD01. Next base: position 4,582 of record CALHAP010000196.1, on the reverse strand, counting down.
ATTTGCCATCTCATCAGGGCTGCCCATCGCGTTGCCACCAAATTTGACCACGACGATCGCCCCCGAGTAGCGCTGCATATAGGGCAGGGCCTCGGACAATGTGCGGGCGGTGGTGATCCAATCTTGGCTCATATCTTGGGTCCTCATGGGGGGTCAGTCGATACCGGCGATCACGGCGCGTAAGGTGGCGATGCCATCACCTTTTTCCGAGCTTGTCAGCATGATCTCGGGGAATGCGGCGGGGTGGCGCGACATTGCTTTGCGGGTTTTGTCGAGCGACAAAGCGAGGTCTGCCTCTTTCACTTTATCAACTTTCGTCAGCACGACTTGAAAGGTGACCGCCGCTTTGTCGAGCAGGGTCATGATCTCTTCATCAACCGCTTTTGCACCGTGCCGCCCGTCGATCAGCACGAAAACCCGGCGTAGGGTTTGGCGCCCCGCAAGGTAGCCTTTGAGCAGCCTTTGCCATTTTTCAACAACGGCGAGCGGTGCGTTGGCAAATCCATAGCCGGGTAAATCGACAAGGTAGAGCGCGTCTCCCACTTCGAAATAGTTGATCTCTTGTGTTCGGCCCGGCGTGTTTGACGCGCGCGCAATGGCTTTGCGCCCTGTGACCGCGTTGATCAGCGATGATTTCCCGACGTTTGAACGCCCGGCAAAACAGACCTCTATCCGGTCAGCCGCGGGTAGGCCATCCATGGCCACGACGCCTTTCAGGAACTCGACAGGGCCTGCAAACAGCAACCGCCCTGCTTCGGCCTCGGGGGTGTCGGGGTCATCTACGACGGGGAAGGGGAGTTGCATTTATAGAACCTCGATGTTGTCGCCAAGGGCGATATCGCCCGCCTGTGTGACGCGCCCGTAGACCCCAAGCTCTTGGTGTCCCCAGCCCGATTGAAGCGCGGCCAATGTATCAGCATCGCGCTGGCCCGTTTGTGGGTTTGCGGTGGTTGCACGGCACCGTGTGATACGCTCTTCGATCTTCATCTGAACGCCACCGATTTGAATGGTCCGGCCGACCCAGTTAAATTCTTCAAACGGGGCAACGTCCTGCATCCAGATGTTCGCGCGAAAACGCTCTTGCTCCATCGGCTGCCCCATATGCTCGGACAAGGCATCAAGCGAGGCCTGCCCGATCAGGCTGATCGAGGGGAAGGGCGTGTCGGTCATACCGCGCCCCGGCACCCGGATCACCCGCGCTGAAGGTGTGCGATCCGCAGGCATCAGGGGGGCAGACCAGTCCAAAAACGCGGCGCTGTCCCCATCGGGATCAAAGGTGAACGACCCGATGCGCGGATGGATCAGCGTCACGCGGCGGGCCGCGTCGTCATATTGCGCGGTCATCGCCATCAGCTCGGGGGCTTTAGCGCCGCGTGAAAAATTGCTGCACGGCACCCAGTCTGACCCGTCTGCCTTGGCCGCTGCGTGGGCCACCGCCCAAACGCGGTCGCCCGGCATTGTGCGGTCAACGCCGAGCATCACACGATCTAACGCTTCCCGGCCGTGGCTCTTGATCGGGTAGCGCCAGAGGTGGGAAATGTGGGCCATCTACTTGTCCTTTGGCGCTTTGTCCGTGTTGGCGGCGTCATCGGGTTTGGGCGCCCGCTTAAAGCTGGACGAGATATTACCAAACAAATCCGGCTTGTGCCCATTGGCGCGCATGATGCTGTACTGCTGGATAAAAGTGATCGTGTTGTTGGCGATCCAGTAGAGCACGAGGCCGCTGGCAAACGAGCCGAGCATGAACATAAACACCCATGGCATCCACGCGAAGATCATCTTTTGTGTGGGGTCTGTCGGGGCCGGGTTCAATTTTTGTTGCAGCCACATGGTGATGCCCAAAACGATTGGCATCACGCCGATACCCACCAGCGCGAGGATCGTGCCGGGTGCGGGACCGTCAAAGGGAAGCAGGCCAAAGAGGTTGATGATGCTTGATGGATCGGGTGCGGAAAGGTCTTTGATCCAGCCGATCCACGGGGCGTGTCGCAATTCGAGCGTCACGAAAATCACTTTATACAGCGAGAAAAAGATCGGGATCTGCGCCAGGATGGGCAGACAGCCAGAGGCCGGATTGACCTTGTTGTCCTTATAGAGCTTCATCATGCCCTGTTGCATTTTTTGGCGATCTTCACCGGCGGATTCTTTGAGCTTTTCCATTTCTGGTTGCAGCTCTTTCATGCGTGCCATCGAGACAAATGATTTCCATGCCAGGGGCAATAGGATGGATTTAATGATCAGGGTCAGGCAGATGATGGACCAGCCCATGTTGCCGATGACGGCGTTGATGTTGTGCAATAACCAGAAAATTGGCTTGGTCAGGAAGAAAAACCAACCCCAGTCAATCGCATCCAAGAACCGGTCAATACCATCGTCATTCTGGGCCGAGCGCAGCAATTCCCATTCTTTTGCTCCAGAGAACAATTGGCTGCTGACGCTGATTGTAGCACCGGCGGCGACGGTCTGCGTTGGGAAAATCGTCTCGGTTTGATAGACGTTTGATCCGGTATTGTAGCGCGCAGTCGAGCGGAATGTGCTGCCTTGTTCGGGGATCAGTGTGGTCATCCAATATTTGTCGGTGAAGCCAATCCAACCGCTGGTGTTGGCATCGACGGTCGCGACGCGGCTGTTGCCTTGGACGTCGACAAATTCGGGCATGTCGTCGTAGTCGATCTCTTCTTTTTCGCCGTCAATCACGCGCACAACGCCTTCGTGAGAGATGAAAAAGTTCTCAGTTTCAGGTTCGCCATGCCGTGCCACGATGCCATAAGGTGCGAGCGTCGCCTGCGCATTGGTCGTGTTTTCAACCGATTGTTCGATGTCGAACATATAATTTTCGTTGATCGCGATAGTGCGGGTGAACACAAGACCTGCGCCGTTGTCCCAGGTCATGGTCACAGGGGTGTCGGGTGTCAGACGCGCGCCGTCGTCTGCCGTCCATATCGTGTTGGGGCCGGGTACATTTTCAGGGTCAACACCACCGCTTGGCGCCCAACCATAGAGCGCGTAATAGGCGTTTTCCTGCCCGACCGGGCGCAATAAGCGGACGAGGTCGGCGGTCTCGTCCACCTCTTGGCGGTAACCTGACAGCTCTAGATCGTCGATCCGCCCGCCTTGCAAAGAAATGGACCCTATCAGCTTGGGCGTTTCGATCTCGATACGGGGGGCATCAACGGCGGTTTCTGCGCTGCCCGTGGATTGCTCGCCAGATGTGGGGCCAGCCGTTGGCAGGACCGCACCATCAGCTGTCTCGAGGCCGCCTTGCTGAGACGCTACAGTTTGTTCAGCAGGAGGCGTGATGTCTTCGGGCGGAAAAAGCACCATCCAGACCAGCAACACAAGGAAGCTGAGCGCGGTTGCGAGTAGGAGATTTCGGTTCTGTTCGTCCATGCGTCCGCCCCATCAGCCCGGTCAAAAGATCATGCTGGTTCAACAGCGGTCGGGCTGAAAGGTCAAGGGCAAATGCCTGTTTCGTGGGGCCTATGGCGAAGAGGCGCGGCGTGGCATTTCTATGTCAGGCTCTTGCTGGTCCGATGTGGGATTTGAAAAATCGACCTTTTGAACATCGGTGGTAGAGTATGTGCGCAGCCAGTCTGTCGCATCCTGCATCGACATCGGGTGGGCGATGCCAAATCCTTGCAAGAACGCCACACCAAGGCTTTGCAATGCGCGTTCCTCGCCCTGTGTTTCGACGCCTTCGGCCAAGGCCTGTACGCCTAACCGTTCGGCCATCGTTAGGATCGCGGCGACCATATCGCGTTGGTCCTTGTCTTCGTCCACACCCGTGATGAACGAGCGGTCAATCTTGATCCGTTCGATCGAGAAACGCCGAATGTTAGTGATCGAGGCGTGACCCGTGCCGAAATCATCGAGATCAATCTGGCACCCCAGTTTTGACAGTGCCGAGAGGTTTTGAATAATGATCCCGTCACCATCATCGGCGACCACGGATTCCAGCACCTCAACGCTGAGCCGATGCGGAGCGAGGTTGTACTGGGCGAGGGTGTCTGTGACACGTTCGACAAGCGTGTGATCGCCCAGTTCGGTTGTGCTGAAATTAATCCCAACGGTCGGCACATGGAGGTCGAGCGCATCCCATGTTGCCAGCGCGTGGAACCCTTGCTCCATCATATGTTGACCCAACGCGCACATCAAACCCGCGTCTTGGCAAGCAGGTAGGAAAAGACCCGGAGAAATCATGCCCTTGGTAGGATGATGCCACCGCGCGAGGCCTTCAACCCCAGTGATTACGCGGGTGTCGGTGGCGATCTGTGGTTGAAAGAACGCAGCAATCTGATGATCTGCCAATGCGCCTGCCACATCTTTCGTCAACTCGTTTTGGCGGTCGAGATCTGCGGCGGCGACCTCTGAATGGGACCGGATCGCAGCTGGTCCGGCCCGTTGGGCGCGGATCAACGCATTGCTGGCGCATTGTAGGATATCTGCGCTGGTCGGTGCGTCCAACCGGTCCGAGAGGCAAAACCCGACCGAGGCGCTGAGGTAGACCGTGGCATTTGCCAAGGCGATGGGCGCGGACAGGCTGCTTTGAAGGCGGGCGGCGACCAACATCGCGTCTTCGAGA